>NZ_JBCGDP010000002.1:0-367629 GCF_038739875.1 Flavobacterium polysaccharolyticum | reverse complement strand
GCTCACCTCTTCCCATTCCGAACAGAGAAGTTAAGCCCGCCTGCGCAGATGGTACTGCAATTTGTGGGAGAGTATGTCGCCGCCTTTCTTTAAAGAACCCCTTCATCAGATGATGAAGGGGTTTTTTTATTTAGTTTTTTTCTTGTATTAATCTATTGGTTAAGAAAATAGTGGATATAAATGATTTAACTTTATCTTACTAATGTTTTTTATCATTGACTTAAAGAATGTGTTTATGGATTTATTTGACGATCGTAATTGGTCTATTTTGTTAGAACCATTAATTTTAAGTTATAAAGGGAAACCACATCCTCTGCATTATAAGAATAGTTATGAACTTATTGTTATGGTTATTTTAGCCGCTCAAGATTCTGATGAAAATATTAATCGATTGACTGTCCCTTTTTTTGAAAAGTATCCAAATTGGTTCTCCTTAATGTCGATTAATGTTGCCGATTTGTATCCCCTTTTGGATTCTATTACTAATTTTAAGAATAAAGCAAATTGGATTATTGATTTAGCAAAAGAATTTAATGATAAAAATTTACCAAAAACAATATCGGGTTTGACTAGATTTAGAGGGATTGGGAGGAAATCAGCTCATGTAATTCTAAAGGAATTAGGGTATAATCCTAATGGTATTATGGTCGACTTGCATGTCTTGAGGGTTGCACCAAGATTGGGTATTGTCCTATGTTTTAAAGACGCGGATAAAATGGAGCAACAATTACTTTCAAAATTAGATTCTTCAATTTGGTTAGAAATAGGAATGGCTATTTCTTTTCATGGGAGATTGATTTGCAGACCTATTCCGAATTGTAGATCTTGTAACGTTAATACAATTTGTGATTATTATAAAAATAAGTGAAATGTTTTAAGTCACTTCTTTAAATAAAAAAAGCCAATAATGTATATTGACTTTTAATCTTGAATTTAATTATTCTGTTTCTTTATCTAACGTTTCTTCTAAATCTTGGGTTTCTTTACCAATTTTTATTTTTGGATTGTCTTTGTTGCCTGTTACGGTTATTGGTATTCCAAATATTCCCAAGGGAGGAAGTCCCAGTCTCATTTTAAGATTTAGTTTGCCATCTAAACTTGTAGTTCCTTCTATTCTCGGTCTAAAGCCTGCGAATTTGAATTTGAAACGTTCAATGGTCATTATGTTATTTTTAATTGAACTTTTAATATCAACTTTAGAAAGTTCAGGATTCTTCATTTTGTCGTTATTGGTTTGGCTTCCAACTACATTAAACATTTTCATTCCATAGAGTTTAATATCTTTTACAGATAAAACTCCATTTCCTAATAAAGAGGGAAATACGGGTTCCATATTTGCGTTTAAACGGCCTTTAAGTTTGTAATCTAATGAAACTATTCCTTGTGCTTTTTCAGCAGCGCTTGCCATCTCACGGAAAATTTTAACTTCTTTATAGGCTCTTTTTATATCAAAGTCTGTAGCTTTAATTTGGTATTCAAACAAAGCCTTTTTACTTGTTAAGCTTTCGTATAAGGCGTTCATTCCTACTTGACATCCAATCAGGTTAAAATTGGTGTTTTGAAGGTATAATTTACCGTTTTTCATTTTCAGATTACCATTGGCTTTGCTAAGATGCAATTCTTGAAAATCTACTTTTTGGGCAATGGCTTTGAATTGCAAATCAAGATTTTTGGGGATAATTATGACTCCTGTACTGGTTGTTGTTTTATTAGGTGTTTCTTTGGTAGAATTTGTTGCCGCAGTATTGGTTTCTAATGTGTTCATAAACTCATCCGCATTAATATATTTTGACTGTAAGGTAAAAGCACCTTTTAGTGTTCCTTTTCTTGGACTTAAAAAATTGAATACATTTTTTAGATAACCATTTAATTTAAAATCAGATTGACTGTAACTAGCCAAAAAAGTGTTGAAAGACATTTTGTCTTGATTGAATTTGAAAATACCTTCTTTGATTAAAAGCTTTTTTGGAAGATATGATGATGATATCGCAATATTTCTAACTTCTAATGTTCCTTTGTTGTTCAATTTGTTATAGTTGCCTTTTTCTGCATCACTTTGTTTTCCTTTAAGAGCTAAATCAGCTTTAATGTAGCCATCAACATCTAATCCTTTTTGTGAAAAGACTTTGTATATTTTGCTGATATTTAAAACACCTTTTGCCTTTACATCGTAAGTCAAATCTTTAAAATTTTCTAAGTTAGCCTCCACTGTAAAGGGTTCTTGTTCAAAAGTAAAACTTGCAGGTTGTAACCTAATTTTTAAATCATCGATAGAACCTTTTTGATTATTTATGGTAGCATTACAATTGATGTTGGTGATTGGATTTGGATAAAATTCCGTTTGAATAAATCCATTTTTAAGATCAATAGCGATATCAGCTATAGGAAAACTGTTGGTTTTTGCATTATACGTTCCATTCATTGTTCCTTTTCCTGTCAAAAGTCCTTTTACGGTTAAATTTGGAATTCCTAATGCATTATTTAGTTTTTCTAAATCAATGAAGCTGTACAGTTCGCCATTCAATTCAATATTTTCAACTCCTTTAGAGTGCCATTTTGCTTTTAGGTATTCTTTTTCAATATTCAAAGAAATACCATTAACATCTAAAAGCAACTGGTTCGGGTCAAGGGATTGTAATTTTGCGCTAAAATCTAAATTTAGGTTAGAAACAGGAAATTTACTTTTATTGTAATTGACAAAACCGTTTTTTATTTTTAAATCCAAATGTAAATCTGGGGCTATTTTTTGAGAAGCAATGTATTTTCCTTTTAGGGTTAAAAGCAGGTCGGTTTTTCCTTTGATTTCTGTTTTTTCTAGCCAGGTAATAAATTTTGGAGGAAAGGCATTAATCAAATCATAGAGTTCGCTATCATTCGATTTAATGTTAAAATCAATATTGTATCCGTCTTTTAGGAAATCAAATTTACCTTTGAAATCCACTAATAATTTATTTATGTTCAGATTATTTTCTTCAAAAACAAAAGACAAAGAGTTTACATTAACCTTCGTAATTAAATCACCTTCTACTTTTTTATTCATCAAATACGGTTCGTTTTCGTAGATGAAATTCATTTTAGAAATGTTAATGTTAGAATATAAATCAAATAAGTCTGAACTTAAATCTCCTTTTCCTGTATAATTAAAATTAAATAAATCAAGATGAATCGCCGTTGATTGGTCGTCATAAACTACTTTACTGTTTACGATTTCGATTTTTTCAAGTTGTAAAGCGGTACTGCTTTCTTCTTCATTTTCTTTAGGGGTTTCCTCGCTTCCTTTGTACACATTGTAATTGGCTTGACCATTTTTGTCAACCTTCACATTGATGTTTCCTTCGGTTACAATAATTTGGTCAATGTCTACTGCTTTTCCAAAAAGTAAACTTGTTACATCGATACCAAAAGCGATTTCTTTGGCAGTTACAAATTTTTCTTTTTCAAAAGGAATAGAACCATTTAAATTGACATCGTTTAAAGTCAACGTCAATGATGGGAAATGTTTAAAAAACGATAGATTAGCGTCTCCGTAATTAAGTTCTCCTTCTAGTTTGGTATTGGCATATTTTTTTACTTCATCTTTTATTGTATCAGAAAAAATAATGGGTGTAAGGAACATCACAACCAAAATACTACCGAATGCTATTCCTAAATATTTTACTGTTTTTAAGAAGATGTTTTTTTTATCTATCGCCATTTTAAGTAAAGTGTATGTTATTTATCCGTGTACAGTTTCTGATTTTCCATAATTTCCAATGATGGAACTTTCAAAATCTATCCATTCTTGCCAACGTTTGTCTATATCTGTTTTTTCTGTATATTGTCTGGAAAACTTCAAAAATGTTGTATAATGACCCGCCTCACTTACCATTAAATCGTGATAGAATTTTGCTAGTTCTGGGTCTTTTATGTTTTGAGAAAGCACTCTAAAGCGTTCACAACTTCTGGCTTCAATCATAGCTGCAAACAATAATCTTTCTACTAACGCGTCATTTCTGCTTCCGTCTTTTTTAGCAAATTTGACCAAATCATTCACGTAATTATCTTTTCTTTCTCTTCCTAAGGTTAACCCTTTTTCTTTAATGATGTTATGAACCATTTGAAAATGTTCCATTTCTTCTAAAGCAATTCTGGTCATTTCTGTCACTAATTCTTCTTTTTCTGAATTATTGATGATAATATATATGGCATTGGAAGCCGCTTTTTGTTCACACCAAGCATGATCGGTAAGAATCTCTTCAATATTTGATTCTACGATATTAACCCATCGTGGGTCAGTAGCTAATTTTAATCCCAACATAATATTATTCAATTTATTGACTACAAATTTAGCTTTTTAGTTTTGATTTTTCTTTCAAAAAGCTAGAATCAGAATGAAATAGTATTATTTTGTACCCACAATTAATTTAATATGAAAAAACTATTGGTAATTGGTTTTGTTTGTCCAGAGCCTAATTCTTCGGCTGCGGGAACTAGAATGCTGCAAATCATTGGTTTGTTTCAAAAGCAAGGATGTGAAGTTACTTTTGCCAGTGCTGCACAGGATAGTGATTTTATGGTTGATTTATCAAAGTTTGGTATTCATAAAGTTGCTATAAAGCTAAATGATTCTAGTTTTGATGAGTTTGTCAAAGCAATGCAGCCCAATGTGGTTTTGTTTGATCGATTTATGATTGAAGAACAGTTTGGGTGGAGAGTTATTGAAAATTGTCCTAATGCAGTTAGAATTTTAGATACAGAAGATTTACATTGTTTGCGAATAGCGCGACAAAAGGCATTTAATCAAAATCGACCATTTTCCATCAATGATTTGCTAGTTGAAGATGTTGCAAAGCGAGAGATTGCTAGTATTTTGAGATGTGATTTGACTTTAATGATATCCGAATTTGAGATGGATCTTCTGCAGACTGTTTTTAAAATCGATTTCTCGTTATTGTTTTATTTACCCATTCTTTTGGACGGATTCGAAGCTTCTTTTGAGAAAAAATTACCTTCTTTTGAAGAGCGAGAAGGTTTTGTCTTTATTGGAAACTTTCTTCATGAGCCCAATTGGAATGCCGTTCAATATTTGAAAGAGGCGATTTGGCCTAAAATTCTTCAAAAATTACCGAATGCTACTTTAAAAATTTACGGTGCGTATCCTTCTCAAAAGGTACTGCAGCTTCATCAGCCAAAGACTAATTTTTTTATTATGGGACGCGCTGAAGACGCTCAGGAAGTAGTGCAACAATCAAAAGTAGTTTTGGCTCCTTTGCGTTTTGGAGCGGGTATAAAAGGTAAATTATTGGAAGCAATGCAAACAGGTACACCTAGTGTAACCACTACTATTGGTGCAGAATCTATGCAGGGAGATTTGCCTTGGAATGGCTATGTTAGTGATGCTGTTGAAGATTTTGTGGATGCAGCAGTGCAATTGTATACTGATAAATCCATCTGGCTTACATCACAACAATATGGTTTTTCTATTTTGAATAAAAGATATCAAAAGGATCTTTTTGAAGGTGTTTTTGTAGAACGATTACACCATTTGTTGTCAGCCATTGAGGAGTATCGACGGAATAATTTTTATGGTGCCCTTTTGCAACATCATACGCTCGCCAGTACAAAATACATGTCCAAGTGGATTGAAGCCAAGAATAAGTAAAAAAATCCCGTTTTGAAAGTTCAAAACGGGATTTTATGATAAAGAAAACTTTTGTTATGCTAACATAGTTACTGGGTTTTCAATGTATTGTTTTAATGTTTGTAAAAACTGAGCGCCTGTCGCTCCATCAATAGTTCTATGGTCACATGCTAACGATAACATCATAGTGTTACCAACTACAATTTGTCCATTTTTCACTACAGGTTTTTCAACAATCGCTCCTACAGAAAGAATAGCTGAATTTGGTTGATTGATAATAGAGTTGAATTCAGTAATTCCAAACATACCTAAATTAGAAATGGTAAAAGTACTTCCTTCCATTTCAGTAGGTAATAATTTTTTGTTTTTTGCTCTTCCAGCTAAATCTCTTACGCTTGCACCAATTTGAGATAAACTCATACCGTCAGTAAAAGGTAATACAGGGACAACTAAACCATCTTCAACAGCTACTGCTACACCAATATTTACGTGATAGTTGATAGTGATTGCATCCTCTTTCCACTGTGAATTGATTTTTGGGTGTTTCTTTAATGCCAAAGCACTTGCTTTGATTACCATATCGTTGAAAGAAACTTTTGTATCTGGCACAGTATTGATTACTGCTCTTGATTTCATAGCTTCATCCATACTTACTTCAATTACTAAATTATAATGAGGTGCTGTGAATAAAGATTCTGACAAACGTTTTGCGATAATCTTACGCATTTGAGAATTCTTAATCTCTTCTGTGGCTACTTGTCCAGCAGGAACATAAGGTTTTGGAGCTGCCACAGTTTCAGTTTTAGCAGCTGGTGCTTGTTGTGGAGCTGCTTGAGGAGCAGTATTTGATTGTGGCGTAAAGTTTTCGATATCGCTTTTTGTGATACGTCCATTTTCACCGCTTCCTTTTACTTGTGATAATTGGATACCTTTTTCTGAAGCTAATTTTTTAGCTAAAGGGGAAGCCAAAATTCTTTGTCCGTCAGCACTTGGCTCTTGAATAGTTTCAATGTTTTTTTCTGTAGTTGCTGGTGCAGCTGCTGTTTCTGTTGCTACAGGTGCAGCAGTAGTTCCGTCAGCAGTAAAGCCAGCTGCTACTCCAGTAATATCAGTTCCTGCAGGGCCAATAATAGCCAAAAGACTATCAACAGGTGCTGTATTTCCTTCTTGAATTCCTATGTAAAGTAAAGTTCCAGCATTGAAAGACTCAAACTCCATTGTAGCTTTGTCTGTTTCGATTTCAGCTAAAATGTCTCCTTCAGCAATGGTGTCACCTACTTTTTTTAACCAAGTTGCAACGGTACCTTCGGTCATAGTGTCGCTTAATCGAGGCATAGTCACTACGATTACTCCTTTTGGAAGTTCTGTAGCGGTAGTAGTTGCTGCTGGAGTGGTAGTTGCTTCTTTTGGAGTTTCAGCTGCAGCTGTTGCAGGAGCAGTAGCTCCGCCAGCAATTAAGGTAGTTACATCTTCACCTTCTGCTCCAATAATAGCAAGTAGCGAGTCTACAGGTGCAGTCTCTCCTTCTGGTATTCCAATATATAATAGCGTTCCTTCATTAAAGGATTCGAATTCCATTGTTGCTTTGTCTGTTTCGATTTCAGCTAGAATATCTCCTTCATTTATTTTGTCACCTACTTTTTTAAGCCAAGTTGCTACCGTTCCTTCCGTCATAGTGTCGCTCAAACGAGGCATTGTAATAATTGTTGCCATAATGGATTATAATTTGTGAGGGATGAATGGATAGTTTTCTTCTTCGTATACCATATCGTATAACTGTTGTAGTTCAGGGTATGGAGATTCTTCTGAGAATTTCACACACTCTTCTACTAAATCTTTTACACGTTGGTCAATCACTTCGATTTCTTCCTCTGTTGCAAATTTTTGATCCATAATTACATCTAAAACCTGAGTAATTGGATCTATTTTTTTGTATTCTTCGATTTCTTCTTTAGAACGATACAATTGAGCATCAGACATTGAATGTCCTCTGTAACGGTATGTTTTCATTTCTAAGAATGTTGGTCCGTCACCACGTCTTGCTCTTTCAATAGCTTCAGTCATTGCTTCGGCTACTTTCACAGGGTTCATTCCGTCAACAGGACCGCAAGGCATTTCGTAACCTAAACCTAATTTCCAGATGTCAGAGTGATTGGCAGTTCTTTCTACTGAAGTACCCATTGCATACCCATTGTTTTCTACAATGAAAACTACTGGTAATTTCCATAGCATTGCCATGTTGAACGCTTCGTGAAGTGAACCTTGGCGAGCAGCTCCGTCACCAAAGTAGGTTAGGGTAACGCCTCCAGTGTTGTTGTATTTGTCTCCAAAAGCTAAACCAGCTCCTAATGGGATTTGTCCTCCTACAATTCCATGTCCTCCGTAGAAACGGTGTTCTTTTGAGAAAATGTGCATAGAGCCTCCCATACCTTTTGAAGTACCTGTAGCTTTGCCTAGAAGTTCAGCCATTACTCTTCTTGGGTCAACCCCCATTCCGATTGGTTGTACGTGGTTTCTATAGGCGGTAATCATTTTGTCTTTTGTCAAATCCATAGCGTGGAGTGCTCCTGCTAAAACGGCTTCTTGACCATTGTACAAATGAAGAAAACCTCTTATTTTTTGTTGTATGTATAGAGCAGCTAGTTTGTCTTCAAACTTTCTCCAAAGAAGCATGTCTTCATACCACTTTAAATATACTTCTTTCGTAACTTCTTTCATCTGAAATAATTCTTTTGTAAGTGTTAATACTATTCGAAATGGTGTAAAATTTATTATTTTGAATTAAGGTTTTTGTAAACCGAACTTCTAATTCAACACAAATTTGCGAAATGCAAAAATAAGACATTCCGAGTAAGCAATAAAATTTAACAACCAGTTTTTATTCTGATTAGAGGAATTTTTTGTTAAACATAAAAGGAAGTAAGTTTTTAAGAGAATCAGATTGGTAGATTATACCTGTTTCTCCCATAAAATAAATTTCAATTGGTTGGTCTTGTTTGATTTCATATTCGGCTATGGATTGTCTGCAAGCGCCGCATGGAGGGATAGGTTCAGTGGTCGGGTTAGTGTCCGAAGCTGCGGTAATGGCCATTTTATTTATTTTCAATCCTGGATAATTCGCTCCAGCATAAAAAATAGCCACCCGTTCCGCACAAAGACCAGATGGATATGCTGCATTTTCTTGATTGGATCCACATACTACTTTGTTGTTCTCTAAAAGTATGGCGGCTCCTACTCTAAAATTCGAATAAGGTGCATAAGCGTTTTTGCGAATAGTAATCGCTTCTTGCATTAAGTCTTGAATTTCATTGGGTAATTCATTTATCGACTCAAATTGTTTGAATGAAGTAGAGATATTAATTTCTTTCATGATTCTAAATTTTCTTGTGTAGGCACTATTTACTTTTGAAGAAGTTTTTAGTGAAATCTTATTTTTATTCTTGAGGAAAAAAAATCCAAATTTCAAGGCTGTTGCGTTTGAAATTTGGATTTGTTACCAATTTAATGTGTTTTCTAATAATTTTCGTATTTGTCGCCAAAATTGAAGGTTAAAGAAAAGCGTAGGGTGTTCTCTAAAGGATTTTTAACCTTTGACGCAGAAAACAAATAGGATACATCTACTTTGACTACGTTATATTTGAAACCAGCTCCTAGAGAGAAGAACTTTCTTGCTCCTTTTTGGTCGCTTTCATGAAAATATCCAGAACGTAATGAGAAAGAATCTTGGTATTCGTATTCGGCTCCCAATGCGTAGGTAACTTCTTTTAGTTCTTCGTTAAAGCCTCCTGGTGCATCCCCAAGGGATTTAAAGACACCAGAAACCCATCCTATTTTGCGATAGTCTTCTGTTTTTTGATTAGCTTCATCGGTGGTATCTGTACTTTCGAATTGAGGTGTTGGAACTAATAGCTTATTGAATTCTAGATTTACGCCAACTTTGTTGTATTCATCTAAAATAAAATCGAAACCTGCACCGATCTTTAAGTTTGCAGGTAAGAAGTTATTGTTGAACTCATCATTATCGTAGCTTATTTTTGGTCCTAAGTTTTGAATATTAAAACCACCTCTCCATCTTCCGTTAAAGTCCGAATAGGCTATTTCTTCTGATTGATAATAACCCGCTATGTCTACAGCAAATGTACTAGCTGGCGAAGCATCACCGTTGTCTGAAGCAACTTTTAAATTAGAATGAATGAATCTCCCTCCCACAGCCATCGAGAAATAATCGCTTAAGTGAAGGGAATAGGAGCCGTCAATTGCAAATTCGTTTGGTGAAACTAGTCTTGCTGGATCATTTGCATCTTGTCTAAGTTCTATTTCACCTAGACCGAAATAGCGAATGCTGCCGGCAAATGCACTTCTTTCGTTGAAACGATTGTAATAAGTGACTTGACCTAGGGAGATGTCGTTTACAATGTCGGTTAAGTAGGGAGTGTAGCTCACTGAAAATCCTTGTTTGTCTATGGCAAACGCATATTTCGCGGGGTTCCATTGTTGTGAATAAGTGTCTGGAGAAGTAGCTACTCCAATATCTCCCATACCTGCTGCTCTTGCATCGGCTGCAATTTGTAGAAAAGGGACTCCAGTTGTAATTGTTCTATCTTGTGCTATTGCGTTGGTTGTTACTACGCCAATAAAAATCAGAATTAATTTTTTCATTACGTTATTAAAATCATTAAACAAATATAGTATTTAAATTAAAGGATAACCAATTTTTCTATTTTTTCAGCTTTTTTGTTGTTTAATGATGATTTGACGGTCAATCTATAAACATATACTCCTTTTCCTAGTCGGTCACCAAAATCATCTTTTCCATCCCATTTGATTTCTCTTGACAAAAATCCCTCGGTAATTATGATTTGATTTTTTGTCCAAACTACTTTCCCTGTAATTGTCATGACTTGTACTTGTACTTCTAAGGGTTCAAATGGCCTGTTGTGTGTGAACCAAAACTCGGTATAGTTTACAAAAGGATTGGGATAATTCAAAACGTTTGTAAGGTTTATAGATTCATTTCCTACTACCAAAAACTGAATTTCATTAATAACAGGATTGTTATAAACATCCCATGCTTTAATAGTTATCGTATGAAGTCCAATTGAAAGATTTCTAAATGGGAATCTAATGGTTCCTGAGGTGAAATCATCCAATTTGGTTTCGTAATAATCATTTAAGATAAATGGATTGCTTTCGTCTCCGTCTAAAATGGCAACAATGTCATGACCTATTCCGCTGGCGGTATTAATTCCATTTTCATCTTCTAATTGTACTATTAATATAGGAGACTGATTGGTAGTTCCGCCAGAAACGAAATTTTCATCATTCATATATAACTTCATTTTTGGACTAATATTGTCTGCAATAGCATTTTCGTTAATTCCTCCTATTTTAATAGTTGTGTTTTGTCCGGCTTGGTTTTCAAGAGCATTGTCTTTTTTTGAATAAAAACTGATTTTTCCATTTCCAACTGGAATACGAATATCCCTTGGAACGACAAAGCTAAATTCAAATTGACCGTTTTTTACTGTTGCATTTCCTCGGAAGATGGCTTCTCCTAAAGCCGAAAATGAAATGCTAGGACTGTTTCCATCATTGTTAAGTGTGTTTCTTGTGACTGATTTGTCAGTTATAATTGTTGCGATTTCTCCATTATAATTGGGTAATATATTATTGTTTTCATCTGCTACTTCACCAGAGATTTTCATTTTTGCTAATGACTTGAAGTCGTCAATTGGTTGTGAAATAGAAACATCATTCACTTTAGTTAGGTTGATTTTAGGTTTGGCAATGGCGAGTTGCAGTGCAGGGTCGCCAATAAAAACCACAACATTTGTAGATGAATTTGGATTTGTGTTTTTTGAAATTCTGAGGGCTTCTGCCATCGAAACGTAGGTGTTCGAGCCAAATGACAGCAAATTTCTAGTCAATAATGGATTAAAATTCTCTGCACTAAATTGCCCTATAGAGCGTATTGTTGTAATCATGGCAATAGCACCACCTTTTGGATTCCAGTACGTATATTCGCCTGCAGTTGGACGCAAAGGATTGTCAAATCTAGAAAATTCACAGGTAATCGTCACGAATAGTGGGTATTTGAAAGGATTGTTTAAGTTTTGGCCGTCTGATTTTTCCCAAATACGTTCTACAGCCAATCCGTCTTCGCCACCATGTCCTAAATAATTGAAGATCAAAGCGCCTTTTTCGAAGGCATTAAATAAATCTGTTCTAGCTTTTGGGTAACGAAATCCTCCAGCTGATGATTCTTGTACGTACGAGTCAAGTAATATTTTGGAGACGTTAAGAAATGGTTTTTCAGTTGTGATTAAATCGCCTAAATTGTTTTGTTTATCTTGTAATGTTGCATCCGAGGACACATCTGAATCATCTCCTATAAGTATGAAGTTGTTTCTCCAATTTCCGTAGGATTTTAAGTCATGATAGTCAATTACTTTTTGCACCATTTCTTCGGCTTGCTTAGTGTCGTCTACAATCATTCGGCCAACAGCGATATCAATTCCTCCAAAATTAGATGTTATGTTTCCTTCGTTGGTATCCATTAAACCAAAAAAATCATCTGAAGCAAAAGAAGATTCTCCTGTCGCATTACTTCTGAACGAGTGGAAAATAGGAACAATGTTGCTATTGTTATTGATTCTGTTTTTGTAATCGTAAGAAGCATCCCCGAAAAGGTTGACGTACTTAATTCTTTTGTATGGAGTAGAGGCGTTGTCATAAATGTATTTGATGCAATTTCGAATGGCTCCAATATCTTGTTTTCCAGAGGAAAATTCGTGATAAATAGCTTCGGTTGGGATTACTTTTACATTCAAATTGGAATTGTTTTTATGAAAAGTAGCCAGTTTTTCGGCTTGATTAATCAAAGAATTTGGTGTGATAATTACATAATCGATGTCTTGAAATTGACCCTGATTGTTTTTGAAAATAGTTCCTTTTATGTTTTGGTTGACGATTTTTGGTCTTTTCGAAATAGATGGAGTTAAAAAATTATTCGAATCGAGAGCGATATATTTTCTGATTTCACCTAAATTGGCTTTAAAGCTGAATTGACTTTGATTGTTGTTTTCAATTTTTTTAATAGCATTGAGTTCAGTTACATCCCATATCTGATTTACAGCTGAGGCATTGGAAAGTACATATTCAACAATTCCACTTGTAGAAAAAGCATTGTCGTATTGAAAATGAAATTGCTTTCCATACCCCACTAGTCTTCTTTTGGCTACCACTTTTATGTAATCTAAGTAGCCAATTGCATTTGGAACGCCTCCGTTATTGTAGGTGTATTTTATTTTGTTTTTTTCGAAGCCTAAAAAAGTAGCGGTATTTGGAAGGTTGCCAGTGTAAAAAGAAATTCCAGAATTGTTAGTTAGCGCAGGAAAATTTATGGTTCCAATGGGGGAGTTGTTAACAGAAACAAGGAATGAGGTCGTGGTGAAGGCAGCTGAAGCAGTTTCTGTACTGATTTTTACAGGTACTGTTGTGTCAATATTAGGGAAGTCAAAATCAAATTCTTGTTCGCTGTTGATGTCAAATTTTTCACCAAACCATTGCCTGCCTAGTTGTCCAATGTTGATTTGGTCTAATTCATGAAATTGTGTGTCGTCAAAAGTCGATAAATTTAAGGTTGGATTGCCAGAAGGCTGAGTAAGTGGTTGTATTCTTTTTCCAGATCCGCCATCAGTAGTGATATAATAATAGGATTGGTCTTCGTAGAGGTTGTTAAAGGTTTTGCTTTCTGTATTCCATGTGTCGGTTCCTTCACCATAAAAAAGAACATAGTCCTCATTGTTGAAGACTCCGTCATTTTCACCAATTACTTCAATAGGCGTTTCCTCAATGTCTAGTGGGTACGAATTGTTGTTGGTCAGGGGTATCATTTTTCCACCATTACCATATATTTTGATTCTTCTTGGGTCTATTGAATTGACTGACAAGCCTAGTTGCTGTAAAAAACCTCTTGAGATTTTGTAAACTCCCGATTTTTTAATTTGAAATTGGTACCAATTGCCTGAGGCTAAAACAGAATTAGTTATAGATTGTGTGCTAGCGGTTTTGTTTGTTATAGCTGTTCGGTTTGAATTTGGTACTACTGTATAGGATATTGAAATGACTTTTTTAACTCCAAAATTGTCTTTAATAATAGGAGAGAACCTTAAAAAAGCTCTGGTAAGATCTCTTGAAGTAGTGGTAAAAATCTTCTCATTTAGTGTTGAAGATAAGTTTGAAAGCGATACATCTCCCAGTTCTTCGTTAGATATGGTTTCGTAGGTTATGTTATTTATAATGACGCTTCCTTCGGTTGAACTCTCTTTTAATGGACTGCTATAGAGAATGGTCTTGGTTAATGGGTCAAATTGAAAGGCATTGTTGTCAAAAGTTGGGATTCTAAGCCAGTAATCTCCAAAGTTGATTTTTTTGGTAGGAAACCAATTAATTACAATGGTACCGCTGTACTGTCCGAAAGTAAAAAAAGGAAGCGCTAGCAATAACCATGTCAATAATCTATTTTTCATTTTGATTGTAACGAACTTTAGAGGTAAATATTTTAATGGGTAAAAATAATTTAATTACTCTAGGTTTTAATAATAAAAAATATATTTTTGCGTTGGTGTTCAGGGATTGAATAAATTTAATTAGCCCCATTAAAATTATTAAATATTGGTGTTGTAGGTAAAAGGTTAATTCTTATATTGCGACACCAAATTATGACCTATTAATAGTATGAAAGTAAAGAAAATTTTGAACTTAAAATTGATCGCATCAATTTTATTGATTGCAGGATTAGCTAGTTGTAGTAAGAAGTCTAGCTCTAGTAATGCTTCAAGAGCAACTGGATGGAACTTAGATCGTCAGAAAAATGTTGCTGCTAAAAACAAAAATCAAGCTGGCCCTGGTTTGGTTTTCGTAGAAGGAGGAACTTTTACTATGGGTAGAGTTCAAGATGATGTAATGCACGATTGGAACAACTCTCCAACGCAACAGCACGTTCAGTCCTTCTACATGGATGAAACTGAGGTGACCAATTCTATGTACTTAGAGTATTTAGAATGGTTGAAAAAAGTTTTTCCACCTACTGAAGAAAATTATAAAAACATTTACGAAGGAGCTTCTCCTGATACTTTAGTGTGGAGAAATCGTTTAGGGTATAATGAAACGATGACTAATAATTACTTAAGACATCCTTCTTATGCTGAATATCCAGTAGTGGGTGTAAACTGGATTCAAGCGAATGAGTTTGCTAAATGGAGAACTGATCGCGTTAACGAAAGTATGCTTGAGAAAACAGGATTTTTAAAGAAAAACGCAAAACTAACTGATGTATCTGCAGAAAGTCCTTTCAGTTCTGAAACGTATTTAGCTTCTCCAACTTCTGTTTATGGTGGAAATGAAGAAATTGTTCTTAAAGAAAGATCTAAAAGAAAAGCCCCAAAAGCTGGAAAAGATGGTAAAGTAGCAGAGCAAAAAAATGTTTACGCTCAACGTTCTTCGGGTATTTTATTACCTGAGTACCGTTTGCCGACTGAGGCTGAATGGGAATATGCAGCCGCTGCTGACGTAGGACAAAGAGAATACAATATTTATAAAGGTCAAAAGAAATATCCATGGTCTGGTAGCTATACTCGCTCTGGTAAACGCGTTAGTAAAGGAGATCAATTAGCCAACTTCAAACAAGGAAATGGTGATTATGGTGGTATAGCTGGTTGGTCTGATGACGGAGCTGATATCACTAATCAAGTGAAAAAGTATCCAGCCAATGATTTTGGTTTGTATGATATGGCTGGTAACGTTGCTGAATGGGTTGCCGATGTTTATCGTCCTATTATTGATAATGAGTGGAATGATTTTAATTATTATAGAGGGAATCTTTACACTAAAAATAAAATTGGTAAAGATGGTAAAATTGAGATTGTAACTACTAAAACTATTGAGTACGATACTTTGAGTAATGGTAAATTAGTTGCTAGAGCCTATCCAGGTCAAATCGCACAAGTGCCTGTAGATCAAAATGAAACTTATTTGAGACAAAATTTTGATAAGAGTGATAACATCAACTATAGAGATGGTGATAAGCAATCTACTCGTTTTTATGATTTCGGAAACACAGGTGAAGAAACTAAAGCTGATAAAGATGCACGTAAAATGTATAATTCTCCAAAACATAATGTTGCCGTTGATAGTTTAGGAAAAATGTCTAGAAAATATGATTCTTCTAGTAAAAGAACAACTTTGATTAATGATGAAGTTCGTGTTTTCAAAGGAGGCTCTTGGAGAGATAGAGCGTATTGGTTAGATCCAGCTCAAAGAAGATATTTGCCACAAGATATGGCAACGGATTATATCGGATTTAGATGCGCAATGTCTAGTGTTGGTGCCAAAGCGCAAAAAAGTAGATCGCCAAGAAATTAATTTACAATACTATACTAACAATAAAAGCCCTTTGATTAGGGCTTTTATTGTTTTAATTCTTTTTTATTATGGATATAGCTAGCATTCATAACCTATTCTTGCAGTGTGAATCAGTTTCTATTGACACACGTAAAATTTTGCCTAATTCATTATTCGTAGCCATCAAAGGGGATAATTTTGATGCCAATACATTTGCTGCTGAGGCTCTAAGTAAAGGTGCTAAATTTGTTCTTATTGATAATTCAGATTATTATATAGATGAGAGGACGGTTTTGGTAGATAATAGTTTATTGGCATTACAGCAATTAGCTCAATTTCATAGAAACTATCTCAAAATTCCTATTATAGCTTTGACAGGAAGTAACGGAAAAACGACTACAAAAGAGTTGATTCATGCTGTTCTTTCCAAAGTGTTCAACACTAAAGCCACAGTTGGTAATTTAAACAATCACATTGGAGTTCCCTTGACTTTACTTTCGTTTACTAAAGAAACAGAAATTGGTGTCGTAGAAATGGGAGCAAATCATAAAAAAGAGATTGAGTTTCTTTGTCAGTTGGCGACGCCTGATTATGGTTATATTACTAATTTCGGGAAAGCACATTTAGAAGGTTTTGGTGGGGTTGAAGGTGTGATTGAAGGAAAAAGCGAGATGTATGCTTATTTATCTTTTGCTAATAAAACTACGTTTATAAATCTTGAAGATCCCATTCAAGTGGAAAAGTCAAAACAGCTTTCTTCGTATACTTTTGGGGTAAACAAATCAGAAGCGGATATTGCTATTACTTCGGTACAGGCTAATCCTTTTGTAACCATAACATATAATGGTTTTTCAATTGTTACTCATTTAATAGGTTTGTACAACGCCAATAATATCAATGCAGCATTGGCTATTGGAACTTTTTTTAAAGTGCCTTTAGAATCAATAAAAGAAGCTTTAGAGAATTATATTCCGGAGAATAATCGATCACAAATGGTTGTAAAAGGATCTACTACCATTTTATTAGATGCGTATAATGCTAATCCGAGTAGTATGGCAGTTGCTATTGATAATTTTATTCAATTGGATAAGCCTAACAAAGTCTTAGTTTTAGGGGATATGTTTGAGCTTGGTGAAGAAAGTCTATTCGAACACGAACAAATTGTTCAACGTCTTTCTGTTGTCCCTGATATTCGTTGTTTTTTTATTGGTAAATCTTTCTTTGATTGTGCAATAGATCAAGAAAATTTTCAATTTTACGCTACTTTTGATGGCTTTTCTGCTTATTTGATAGATTATCCTTTATCTGATATCACTCTGCTGATAAAGGGGTCCAGAGGAATGGCTTTAGAGCGAACTTTGAATTTTTTATAACAAAAAACGCAACTTATCAAGTTGCGTTTTTTGTTGGATTAAATTTTCATTAGAAATCCAATTAGGTTTTCTTTTTTGTTGAGTTCTAATTTTTTGCGTAGTCGATATCTCGCTAATTCGACACCGCCATTGGAAATATTCATGATTTCTGCTATTTCTTTAGTCGACATATTCATCAAGAGATAAGTAGCTAAATCTAATTCTCTTGGGGTAATGGTTGGATATTGCTCTTTTAATCTTTTTAAGAAGTCATAATGCACATTTTTAATGTGCTTTTCTAAGTCTTTCCAGCTTTTATCGGAATTTACTTCTTTTATGATGCTTTTTTGGAGTTTGGTGAATTGGGTTTTCAAGGTTTCATCCAAATTATCATGATTGATTTCTTTTAGTTTATGGATAATACCATTGAGTATTTTATTCTTTTTGACTACTTGGAGAGAGTTGCTAACCAGCTCTTTGTCTTTTGCTAATATTTTAATTTTTAGTTTGTCATTTTTTAATTTTTCTATTTCTTTTTCTAATATGTATTGCTCTTGTCGAATTTTGGATTCTTTTTCTAGATACAATCGTCTTTGTTCGACAGTTTCATAATATTTGTTTTTTCTGATTTTTGCTTTTACTGTTTTTTGAACATAAACTATTACCGCAATTGCTGCAATTAAATATAGTAAGTAAGCGAAAAAGTGGCGATACCAAGGAGGTAGAACACTAAATTTTATGGTTGCCTCTTTTGATTGTACACCATAACTGTTTCTAACTTTTACTTTCATTTCATAACTTCCTTCACTCAAATTGGTGTATTCTTTGGTGAACATTCTCGACCAAGGACTCCATTTTTCATCAAAACCTTCAAGTTTGTATGAAAACTCTACGTTGTCAAGGTTTTCGTATGTAGGTGATGAAAATGAAAATTGCACATGATTTGAAGCATAAGGGAGCGTGTATTTTGTTGTGTTTTTTTGCCCGTTTCCTAAAAGTAAGGTATCTTTTTGGAAGGTGAAATTTCGGATATATGCCTTGGGTATTGTTACAAAACTGCTAGCTTGTTCAGGATTGTAATGAGCTAATCCATTGGTTAAACCAATAAAAATATTCTTTTGATTAATGGTGTTTATTGATAGGTAGTCACTAACTAGTTCACCAGTTAGATTTGAAAATGGCGCGACACTATTTTGGTAGCGATTGTTCTGTTTTTGTAACATGCCCAATCCTTGTCCGTAAGTGTACCAAATATTACCCAGTTGATCTTCATAAATTAGATTAACCGTTGGTATTTTTTGAAAAAGAGCACTAATGGTTTTGTCTTCATAAAAGGTTTCTTGGTCTTTTGAATATTTGAAGAAGTGATTTTTGGTTTGAAAGTACACTTTGCCATTAATACGCTGAATACTTCCGATGCCAGAATAGTTTTTGGTAATTGCTTTGTGTGTTTTTATTTTTGCATAACTTTTCAGGTCTGGAGATAAAGTCATTTGGTATAAAAGCCCATCTTTTTTTAACCAAACTGTCTCTTCGTCTATTTCAAAAGTACTAGATGAATTATCAAATCCCGAAATTTGATTGCGATAGTTCCAATTGTTTCCTTTTTTTTCGAATAAGGCAAAGCCGTTGTAGTTGGAACCTATCAGAAAATTGTCCTTTCCAGGTATTTTTTTGAAGCCAAAATAGCCTTTGACGTCCAAAATTTGGCTCACACGATCTCCCTGAATTACCATAGCTCCATTATTATTTCCACATAATAATTGATTGTCTATCACTTGAATGTTCCATGACTGTCCGGTGGTTCCTTCCACTAATTTGAAAACATCTTCTTTGAAGTTTTGACTCCAACTGTGATAAAAGACTCCTCTGTTGGTTGCCACATAAAGATTTTGATTATGTACGATAGAAGCATATACGGTACTGATGTCATAACTGAATCCAAAATAGGTAAAAGGAGAGTTCTCGTTGACAAAAGCAATTCCGTTGTCTAGTCCTAGCCAAATATTGTTTTTGTTGTCTATGAAGGAGGTTAAAACAGTGTTGTTTTGCAATCCTTTCTTGTGGTTGATATGTTGAATGATTTTTCCGTTGGTGTCACAAACGATGATTCCATTTAGAACGGTATTGATTACTATGAATTTATTCTTGATGGCAATGCCTCCTAATGAGCTGTTTTTTTTAACAAATGCATTGGTTTCGGTATTCCAAGGCTGTAAGGAATTATTAGCATAGGTGAAAAGTCCTTTATTTAAAGTTGCGATTAAAAGTTTATCATCAGGTAAAGGAATAATACTCCAAATTTCCGTAGGATTAAGCTGTTTTGTGCCTGGTAGCGTATGAAGACTTTTGTTCTTGTATTCCAAAAGACCATTCGCAATATCTTGTAAATATAATTTTCCATTGACCAAAAACGAGAATTGGAAACGTTTGGGTGCATTTATCGTTTGGATAGTATTGTTTTTAAAGTAAAAAGCTTTTGAAAAAGCTTGAAAAACTACCCCTTTATCAAACAAATGGATTTTCCATACAAAGTCAATGGTTTTGATTTTTGCTTTGGTTACCAAATGTGTTAGGGAATGATAGATTAGCCTCCCTTTTTCGTTAGGCTCGAAATAGCCAAATTCGTTGTATCCTCCAACATAAATTTTACCACTAGGATCTATTTTAACAGATCTAATAGCATCTGCATTAGTCATTTTATAGTTACGCCAGGTGGTTCCGTCAAATTGAAATAGTCCATTGTTGTTCGCAAAATAAAGGTTTCCATTTTTATCTTGATCGATGGCCCAGTTTTGTGTACCTCCTTTATAGTCGGATCGGTTGTAATTTTTTATATCAGGGAGTCCTATGCTTTTTACTTGACTTAGTAAACTTGAAATGTATAAGAGGAGTATAAAAGAATATAATTTTTTTTTGAAGTTGTTCATCATAAAGTAATGGGGCTAAAAATTCGATGATTATACGCAAACGTTTTCTTTTTGTTTGAAAATGATTCAAACGGGGACTTTTATTGTTTAAATTTTGTTAAAATATCAAAAATGCTGTTTTCTATACAAATGTAGTGTTTCTTTTAGTTTTTGTAATTTTTTAAAATAGCATTACTGTAAAATCAAAATATTGAAAATGAATATTTTGTGTTTTTTTTGATAAGTTTTTGTAAAGTTTATTTTTGGTAATTGATGTGTTTTTGTAAGGATTTTTAAATGTGAATCACAAAAAAAAACCTGTAGTATTGCGAGAAATTACAAATTAATTAACCAAAATTTTTAGAAAAATGAAATTTACAAAAACACTTATTTTTTGTTTTTCGTCACTCTTATTTTCCTTCTATGGCTTTGCTCAAGAAGCTGTAGTAAAAGGGAAAGTAGTAGACGAAAATGGACTTTTAGTTCCTGGAGCAACCGTTGCTTTAAAAGGGACAAAAGCAGCAACAACTACAGATTTTGATGGAGGTTTTTCAATTAAAGCTCCTTCGAACGGTACACTTGTTGTTAGCTTTATTGGTTACAACACAGTACAAGAAGCAATTAATGGAAGAACAGAAATTGATTTTAAATTAAAGTCCCAATCTCAAGAATTACATGAAGTTGTTGTTGTTGGTTATGGTACTCAAAAGAAAAGCGTAGTAACTGGAGCGATTTCTAGTATTAAAGCTAAGGAACTGGAAAGTTTACCATTAACTCGCGTTGAGCAAGCTCTGCAAGGAAGAAGTTCTGGTTTGACTATTGCGGCCAATTCTGGACAGCCAGGTTCTTCAGCTACGATTAGAGTTAGGGGGATTACTACTTTCGGTAATAATGAGCCGCTTTGGGTAGTTGATGGTGTGGTAGTTGATGCAGGAGGAATTGGTTATTTGAATCAATCTGATATTGCGTCTATCGAGGTCCTTAAAGATGCAGCTTCTCAAGCTATTTATGGAGCTAGAGCTGCAACTGGGGTAATTTTGGTGACTACCAAAAAAGGAAAATCAGGCAAAGTGAGTGTAAGCTACACAGGTTACACAGGCGTTTCTTCACCAGCAAGAAAATTAGGGTTACTAAATGCTACGCAATATGCTACATTGAATAACGAAGCACATGCAGCTGCTAATCAATCAATTTTGTTTCCTAATCCGAGTGCACTAGGAAAAGGAACAGATTGGCAGGATGCTATTTTTAATGACAACGCTCAGAGAATTGGTCATGAAATTAGCTTAACAGGCGGTAATGATGTATCAACCTACTTCGTTTCGTTTGGTCTATTAGATCAAGAAGGTATTGTAGCAACAGATATTTCTAATTACATCCGTAAAAACATTCGTTTGAACTCTACTCACAAAATTGCTAAAGGCATCACTTTTGGACAAACTTTAGGATATTCAAGAGAGAAAAATGTGGGGATTGGAAATACCAATAGTGAATTTGGTGGACCATTAAGTTCAGCCATCAATTTAGATCCAATTACACCTATAGTGGTTACTGACCCAGTGATTGCTGGTGCGGCTCCATATACCAATAATGGAATTTTCAGAGATAAAAACGGAAATCCTTATGGAATTTCAAATTTTGTTGGACAAGAAATGAGCAATCCATTAGCTTACATTCAAACAAGATTAGGCAATTACAGTTGGTCAGATAATTTTGTAGGGAATGCTTATCTTGAAGTTGAGCCTATCAAAGGGTTAAAAGTAAGAAGTACTCTTGGAGGTAAACTAGCCTATTGGGGCGACGAAAGTTTTACACCGGTTTCTTATTTGAATTCATCTACTATCAATTTGAAAAACAATATTTTCAGAAGTACCAACAAAGGTTTTGGATGGAATATCGAAAACACTGCTTCTTATAGCAATAAAATAAATAATCACAGTTTCAGTGTGTTATTAGGACAAGGTGCTTATGTAGATAATATTACTAGCGGACATGGAGTGACATATTTTAATATTCCTGTAACTAGTTACAAAGATGCTTCCTTTAATTTTAGTGTACCACAAGATCAAATCGACGCTTATGCTTATACCGGTTCCGAGCATATCGTAACGTCTATTTTCTCTAGATTGAACTATGATTATAATGAAAAATACTTACTAACGGGTATTATTAGACGAGATGGTTCTTCTCGCTTTGGTTCTAATAACAAATATGGTACATTCCCTTCTTTCTCATTGGGTTGGGTAGTTTCTAAAGAAGAATTTTGGAAAGAAAACGAGATTGTAAACTTATTGAAATTCAGAGGAGGTTACGGAATCACAGGTAATGATGCTATTGGAGATTTTAGATATTTAGCAACTATTGGTGGTGGAAGAAATTACACCTTCGGAAATGCTGGTTCAGTAACTGTAGGTAATAGTCCAAACGCACCTTCTAATCCAGATTTGAAATGGGAGGAAACTAGTCAGCTTAACGTTGGTTTTGAAACTCGTTTGTTTAATGATTTCAATTTAGGATTTGATTTGTATACTAAAAAAACCACTGGAATTTTACAAGATGTAACTCTACCAGGTTATGTAGGATCAACAGGAAGCCCAGTAGGTAACGTAGCGGATATGACCAACAAAGGTCTTGATGTAGAATTAGGCTATAAAAAACAAATAGGAGACTTATCTATTTCTGCAAATGCCAACTTGTCTTATGTACAAAACGAAGTAACTTATTTAGGAAATGGAATTGATTTTTTATCAGGAGGAGTAGGTTTCCAATCTAGTACTTATCCTATCACAAGGACACAAGTAGGACAACCCGTTAATTCTTTCTTTGGATTCAAAACAGATGGTATCTTCCAAAATCAAGCTGAAGTTAATGCGAATACTAACAGTTCAGGACAATTGATTCAACCAGGAGCGGTTCCAGGAGATTTTCGCTGGAAAGATGTAAACGGTGACGGAACTATCACAGCCGATGACAGAACTTTTATCGGAAGTCCATTACCTGATTTTACGTATGGTTTCACTTTGAATTTAGAATACAAAAGTTTCGATTTGTTAGTGTTCGGTCAAGGAGTAGCTGGTAATCAAATTTTTCAAGGATTACGCAGATTAGATATTGCTAATGCTAACTATCAAACCGAAGCATTAGGTCGTTGGACAGGAGAAGGTTCTTCAAATACATTCCCAAGATTAACCACAAATGATACTAATAAAAACTTCAATAATCCTTCTGATTTTTATTTAGAAGATGGTGATTATTTCCGATTCAAAACCATTCAATTTGGGTATTCTTTGCCTAGTAGTGTTCTTGACAAAGCTAGTATAGCTAAAGCGAGAGTGTATCTTACTGCTGAGAACTTATTCACTTTTACAAAATACTCTGGATACGATCCTGAGATTGGTGGTGGTGTAATGGGAATTGACAGAGGGTATTATCCTCAGGCAAAAACATTTATGTTGGGAGTTAATTTACAATTTTAATAAAACGTAAAATCATGAAACTAAGAAAATTAAAATATACTATCCATGCGTTAGCCTTATTATTTGTGGCCACCTCATGTAGTGATGAATTTTTAGAAGTAGAGCCTAAAGGGACTGCTCTAGAAGAAAATTATTATTCAAATGAAGCCGAAGCTTATTCTGGTCTTGTAGCTGTTTATGATGTATTAAGTAAGCAATCTGGCGGATTTGAAAACATGGTTTGTATGATGAACGCTGGTTCCGATGATCATTATGCTGGTGGCGGTGGAGCTACTGATGGAACAGGCATGCAATCTTTTTCAGATTATTCTATCAGTCAAGTAACTATTCCAGGAAGCTTTTGGAATAATTTTTACCAAGGAATATTTAGAGCCAATACTTTGTTAGTAAAATTACCAAATGTTCCTATGGACGATGCTCAAAAAACTAGATTTACTGCTGAAACAAAAGCGTTGCGTGCCTACTATTATTTTGAGTTAGTTCGTTTATTCAAAAACATTCCATTGATTACGGCCCCAATCCCTACCAGTGAAATTTACAATGTATTGCAAGCGAAACCTGAAGATGTGTATGCTCAAATCGAAAAAGATTTGAAAGAAGCTATTCCTAATTTGCCTAATACTATAACTAACCCTACTACAGAGTCTGGACGTTTTACCAAAGGTGCTGTCAAAGCATTACTTGGAAAAGTGTACTTGTACGAAGGTAAAAATGCTTTGGCTGCTACTGAATTGGCTGAAGTAAATGGTACACCTGGAGGAACAAGTCCTTTTGGTTACAAACTATTGGCAAAATATTCTGATTTATGGGTAATCAGTAACAAGTTCAATTCGGAAGCAATTATCGAAGTATCTCATACTAGCAAAAGTAATGCTGGCTGGGGTAACTGGGGCTCAGGTTCTGATGAAGGAAATTCTATTAACGTAATGGTTGGTCCAAGGGGATATTCAAGACCAGCTAATTCTACAGCACCTGATTATGCTGCAGGTTGGAGTTTCAATCCAATAACTGTTGATTTGTATAATGCTTTAAAACCAGATCCACGTTTTAGCTCAACTGTTGTTGATATGAAAGATTTGAAAGCTCAAGGTCTTGCTGATTATTCTCCAGGATACAAAGACACAGGTTATTTTATCAAAAAATTCATGCCTACAACTGCCGACGTAACTACTGGTGGTGGGGATGCAGTTTTGAACTACAAACAAAACGTATACGTTATTCGTTTGGCAGATACTTATTTGATGGAAGCTGAAGCTTTGGGAGGAACAGGAGCTAGAGCTCAAGCGCTTCTTGATGCGGTTCGTGCTAGAGTTGGATTACCATCTGTTCCAGTTTCAATAAATGCAATTATGGCTGAACGTAGATTAGAATTGGCTTGCGAAGGGCACCGTTGGTTCGACTTGGTTCGTACAGGAAGAGCAGCAGCTGTTTTGGCAAGTAGAGGTTTTATCGCAGGTAAAAACGAGATCTGGCCTATTCCGTTGAAGGAATTAGAAAACACCAAACTGGTTCAAAATCCAAATTATTAATCGTAAATCAAAAGATATGTTTGTAAATAAAATTTCAAAAAGCGCCATTTACTTATTCTTTGCTTTTGCATCAGTAAGTACTTTGCTTAGCTGTCAGCCTGATGATGCGGTTGACGGAAACGGATTGACCGATGCTAATGTAGACGCTTCATTTACCATTACACCAGTAGACGGAGCAGTAAATACCTATATACTAGAAGCACAAACCAAAAATGTTATCGCCTCAAAATGGAATATTGGCGATGGATTGTATTCAGGTAAAATGACAGAGAAAATTTCGCTTCCAGATGCAGGAACCTACAAAATCACACACATTGCTGTAGGAAGAGGTGGTTCCGAAAACGTAACGACCAAAGAAATTGTTGTAGCTACTTCAGATCCATTAAAAGGGAATTTGGTAAAAGGAGGCAACTTTGCCAATGCTGCCGATCATGCACAATGGAGCAGTTGTAATTTGAGTCCATCAGGCGCTGCCAAATGGAACTTCAAAACTGGAAGTGCTACCATCAATTCTAATGGTGGTTGGGCTCAAGAAGCCATGTACCAAGCTATTGATGTAGTAAAAGACAAAGAATACACCATCGATATGAATGTTTCTTCAAACGATGGTTCGAACGAAACTTGGTTCGAAGTGTATGCTGGAACTACAGTACCGGCTTCAGGAGTAGAATACAAAGACAACAAAGTGATGGGATTAAGTACTTGGGACGGTTGTGCAAAAGCTGCCTTCTCTGGAAAACTATCAGTTGTGGGCTGTGTAAAAAATGCCGCTGGAGTTATCTCGAACACCGTAAAATTTAGTCAAACCGGAAAAATATATCTAGTAATTCGCTGCGGCGGAAACACATTTACTCCAAGCGGAATTACCATTTCCAAAGTGGAGTTTAGAGGAAAGTAAAATTGTTTAAGTTGAGTTAAGTTTTGAGTTTTGTTGTTAATAGCCCATTCTCATCCAGATTATGGGCTATTTTTTAACAAAACAACGTAACTTAGGTGATTAATTATCAGGTATTTAAAATAAAATTGAATAAAATGAATAAATCGGCTATATCTCTATTCTGTTTGCTTCTTATGGGAACCCTTTTTGCACAACAAAAGGAAAGCAAAGGAAAACAAGCGTTTACAACAGCTGGAAAAAAAGTAACCGTTTACACCACAGCAGCCAATACCGACTTGCGATTAAGCCCGACAGCTAATTTGGTTTTTGCAAAAGCAGCGCAACCGCTAGAAACAGAAATATCCATTTTTGTAGAACCACAACGAAAATTCCAATCCTTGATGGGAATTGGTGGCGCTATTACGGATGCAAGTGCCGAAGTGTTTGCCAAGTTGTCAAAAGAAAAACAGCAAGAATTTTTAACCGCTTACTACGATACACAAAAAGGCATAGGCTATTCATTGCTAAGAACAACAATTCATAGCTCTGATTTTAGCAGTGGAAGCTATACTTATATCGAAGAAGGCGATAAGGATTTGAAAACATTTTCTATTGCGCACGACAAACAATTCCGAATCCCAATGATTAAGCAAGCCACGCAAGCTGCAGGCGGAAAAATAGTAACCTATGTTTCTCCTTGGAGCCCACCAGCCTTTATGAAAAGCAACAAACAAATGCTAAAAGGCGGAACACTCTTGCCAGAATATTACCAAGCTTGGGCCAATTATTACACCAAGTTTATCAAAGCCTACGAAAAAGAAGGAATGCCTATTTGGGGATTGACCATTCAAAACGAACCTATGGCAGTACAAACTTGGGAATCTTGTGTTTTCTCTGCCGAAGCTGAAAGAGACTTCTTAAAAAACTACCTTGGACCAACCTTAAAAAAAGAAGGACTAGGCAACAAAAAAATAATTGTTTGGGACCACAACCGCGATTTGATGAACCAAAGAGCCAATGTGATTTTTACCGATCCCGAAGCCTCTAAGTACGCTTGGGGAATGGGATTTCACTGGTACGAAACTTGGGCAGGAGGCGCGCCAATGTATGACAACGTAGCCAAAGTGCACGAAGCGTTCCCAGACAAAAACCTCATTTTTACCGAAGGTTGTATCGAAAAATTCGATGCCCAAAAGTACCAGTTTTGGCCTAACGCCGAACGATACGGAGCCTCAATGATACATGATTTTAACAACGGAACCGTAGCTTGGACCGATTGGAATATTCTCCTCGATGAAAAAGGAGGGCCTAATCACGTGGGCAATTTTTGTTTCGCACCCATCCATGCCGACTCTCAATCGGGAGCCCTAATCTACACGCCGTCTTATTATTATATTGGTCATTTTGCCAAATTCATTCGCCCTCAAGCGCGCAGAGTAGCCACGGCCTCTAGTCGCAGTAGTTTAATCAGCACCTCATTTCAAAATGCAGATGGTTCTATGGTCACCGTGGTCATGAACCAAAGCGACAAAGAAGTTACCTACAATTTGATGATTGCTTCCGAGAAAACCGTAACCACAATACCACCACATAGTATTCAGACCTTGCTGTATTAAAACAGCAAAAACAGGAATAGGAAAAGCAGGAGCGAAACATTAGGCAGTACCTGTAGGCAACGTTCCCGCCATCCTTCCTAAGCAGCCGAGCCGAACACCGGCTCAGCTGCTTATCCCTCCTGTCGGGGCTAGGCAGCTATCAAAAGTGATTTTTTGGCAGCAAAGCATTCATATCAAAACTAACTCTAAAATTCTATAAACATTCCTACTTATGAAATTTGAAATAAACAAAACAACACGATACTTACTTTACAGTTTGGCCATTGCCATGCAAATCAGTTGTTCTTCCCCAAGTGATGGAGGAGATACAAATCCCACACCGCCACCACCGCCTAATCCTCCCGCTACCAAAAGCGAAGTAGATTATTGGCTTACCAAAGGCGACCAATCCGTACTATTGACCAAACAAAATGCGATTCTTGCTTTTGGAACTTTGCCCAATGCTTATGCCTCTATCGAAGTAAACGACGCCCAAACTTTTCAAACCATCGACGGATTTGGGTACACCTTAACAGGAGGTAGTGCCGATGTCATCAACCAGCTCACCGCTACTAAGAAAAAAGAATTATTGCAAGAACTTTTTGGTTCTTCAGCAACTAGTATCGGCGTAAGCTACATTCGTATCAGTATTGGTGCTTCAGATTTGAATGCAGCTCCATTCACTTACAATGACCTTCCTGCTGGCGATACCGATTTGACTTTGTCAAAATTCAGTTTGGCCCCAGATAAAAATGGCGTGATTGCAATTTTAAAAGAAATTTTAGCCATCAATCCAAATATTAAAGTTCTTGCAACACCATGGTCTGCACCACTTTGGATGAAAGACAAAGCCAGTTTCGTTGGAGGAAGTTTGCAAACGCAATATTATGGAGTATACGCAAACTATTTTGTAAAATACATCCAACTTATGAAAGCTGAGGGCATCACCATCGATGCGATTACGCCACAAAACGAACCTTTGCATGGTGGTAATAATCCAAGTATGGTAATGACAGCAGAAGAACAAGCCAATTTTATCAAAAATAGTTTAGGTCCTGCTTTTAAAACAGCTGGAATAACGACTAAGATTATTGCTTATGACCACAACTGCGATAACATACAATATGCCACTACCATTTTTAATGATGCTGCAGCAGCACCATTTGTAGACGGTTCTGCTTATCATTTGTATGGTGGCAATATCAATGCACTTTCTTCAATCTACAATGCTTTTCCTACAAAGAATGTTTATTTCACAGAGCAATACACAGGAGCAGATGGGGATTTTGGAGGGGATTTAAAATGGCATGTAAAAAATGTAATCATTGGCTCTATGCGCAATTGGAGTAAAAATGCATTAGAATGGAATTTGGCCAACAACAGCACTTTCGGGCCACACACTAATGGTGGCTGTTCTACTTGCAAAGGTGCATTAACAGTAAATTCTAGCGAATCTTTCAATCGTAATGTTGCCTATTATATCATTGCTCATGCTTCTAAATTCGTGCCTGCTGGTTCCGTTCGAATTAGCAGTAACATAGTAGGAAACTTAAACAATGTAGCTTTTAAAACACCTGCAGGTAAAAAAGTTTTGATTGTAGAAAATGATGGTAATACCAACGAAATTTTTAATATTAAAAACAACGGAAAATGGGTAACCACCTCACTTGATGCGGGTGCTGTAGCCACATTTGTTTGGTAGTTTTCTTCACACCCCTTTTAGAGTATGAAACTTTGAAAGGGTTATTTTAAACACAATAAAAATGAAAAAAATAATTTTTATTCTTCTCGTTTGGCTGCCAACAGTCGGATGGGCTCAAGGCTTTTTACACAGAGACCATCAAAAGATTGTTGATGGAAAAGGACAAAATATAGTACTTCGAGGCTTGGGTCTAGGAGGTTGGATGGTGCAAGAAGGCTATATGCTCAAAACGGGCAATTTTGCTGGACCACAATACAAGATTAAGGAAAAAATTATAGAAGTAATTGGTAATGAGGCCACCGAAAAATTTTACCAAACCTACAAAGACAATGGAATTACCAAAAAGGATATCGATTCATTGGCTGCTTGGGGATTCAATTCAGTGCGATTGCCCATGCATTACAATTTGTATACACCCGCTATTGAAAACGAAAAAAATGGTGAAATCACCTGGCTAGAAGAAGGATTTAAACGCACCGATGCTTTGCTAAAATGGTGTGAAGCCAATAAAATATATTTGATTTTAGATTTGCATGCCGCTCCCGGAGGTCAAGGAAAAGATGCTGCAATATCAGACTATGATGGGTCAAAACCATCGCTCTGGGAGAGTGCTGCTAATCGCAATAAAATGATAGCTTTTTGGAAAAAAATAGCCGAACGCTACAAGGACAATCCTTGGGTGGGAGCCTATGATATTATCAATGAGCCCAATTGGAATTTTACCGGAACCAATGCCAATGGCTGTGACGAAGCTTCAAATGGGCCTTTACGTTCTTTGTTGATGGAGACTACTCAGGCCATTAGAGCCATTGATAAAAACCATTTGATTTTTATCGAAGGCAACTGTTGGGGCAATAACTACAACGGAATTTTTCCGCTTTGGGATGATAATTTGGCTTTGAGTTTTCATAAATATTGGAATACCAATGATCAAGCTTCTATTCAAACGATGTTGGATTATAGAACCCAATACGATGTGCCAATTTGGTTAGGCGAAAGTGGTGAAAACTCCAACGTTTGGTTCAAAGAAGCCATTAGTCTGGTAGAGCAAAACAATATCGGTTGGTCTTTTTGGCCAATGAAAAAAATAGAAAGTATTGCTGGTGTAACTTCGGTAACTCAGCCGCAAGGCTATCAGCAATTATTGGATTATTGGAAAGATGGAAAATCAAAACCAAGTCCAGCTTTTGCCACAAAAGTTCTGATGGAATTGGCGAATAATTACAAGCTAGATCAGGTAACTATTAGACCAGATGTGGTAGATGCAATGTTCAGACAAGTACAGGATCCTAGTGCAAAAGCTTTCAAAAAACACCTACTTCCTGCTCGAATTCTAGCTACCAATTATGACTTGGGTACACAAGGAGTAGCTTATTATGATACCGATTTTCAAAATATCGATGGTACAAAATTCACCCCTTACAACAAAGGTTTTTCTCTTCGAAATGATGGGGTCGATATAATCCCTTCAAGCAATAAAGAAAGCAAAGGTTTTCAAGTAGGATTTATTGAGGCGGGCGAATGGTTACAATACACCATAACTTCCAAAAAGAAAGCTACGTATTCAGTTAGTATTACTTATGCGAGTGCCACAACAGAGGGGCAAGTGCATTTGGTTTTTGGGAACAACAAAAAAACAGAAAGTATTCTGCTGCCCGCTACAGGAAACAATGACAAGTATAGTACTGTCACGATTTCCAACATTGCTTTAGAAAAAGGGGAGACACCCGTACAAGTCGTTTTTGAAAAAGGAGGAATCCAATTTATTTATTTAGAATTTAAAAAAATGAACTAATGATAAAAATACACACTTTTAATGCAAAAATAGGTTTCGTTTTGGGCTTGTTTTTATTGGTTTTTCTTTCTTGTAGTGGCTCGGGTAGCGGTTCTGAAGAACCTGTTATTCCAACGCCTTCCAATCTTTCGGTTACCGCAACTATTGTGGGTGCCGATGCGCAAAACCCTGCCGGTGACGGAAGCGGAAAAGTTAATTTTAAAATTAATGCCACCAATGCTACTTCATACAAACTATTGATAGAGGGCAAAGTGATTGATGTAACCACTACCGATTATGCTTATGTTTTTAAAACTGTTGGCACGAATAGTTATACCATTTTAGCTTCGGCTTATAATGGCGCTAAATACATTAACACGTCTATTTCGGTAACGGTAAAAGTTGAATCAAAATTGGTTTGGTCTGATGAGTTTAACGTAAATGGAGCTCCTGATCCTTCAAAATGGAACATTCAAGTTTGGGATCCAGGACACGTAAACAATGAGTTGCAATCGTATACCAATCGTTCTAAAAATCTAATCGTTGAAAATGGAGTTTTAAAAGTTACGGCTTATAGAGAAGATTACGGCAAAGGTAAATTTACTTCAGGAAGAATCGAGAGCAATGGCAAATTTGAGTTTACGTATGGAACGATTGTCATCAGAGCCAAAGTACCAGTTGGTGTAGGAACGTGGCCAGCAGTTTGGATGCTTGGCGCTAATATTGGAACCGTGGGATGGCCAGCTTGTGGAGAAATAGATATACTAGAATCAGTTGGAAAAAATTTGGATCAAAATCATTCCTCACTGCATTCGCCCGGACGTTCTGGAGCTACTCCTGATACTGGAATCATAAAAGTACCGAACAGCAGCACCGAGTTTCATATTTACAAAGCCAATTGGTCTGCTTCCGAAATCAAATTTTATGTAGATGATGTGTTGTTTTACACGTTTCAAAATTCTGATAAATTTCCATTCAATAAAAATTTCTACTTGATTGTCAATCTGGCAATGGGTGGTGTTTGGGGTGGAGATGTAGATCCTAATTTTACTTCATCTACTTTCGAAATTGATTATATAAGAGTTTATAATTAAGGAGCTTATCATTAATAACATTTTTATAACCAAATATTTAGGTTTGCTTTAAAATGTTTAAGTTTTATTTGTTACCACAAAGGGGCAAAATCGTGTTGGTATTTTAGAGTATCAATAAATATAGATTGACTTTTAAACGCTTTATTGATAGCGTTTTATTGACAACTTTTTTATGTTAATCAAACAATTATTTTGTGTTGGTTGGTAAAAATAAGTTTCAAGATTTTCTTTATTGCTTTAAAAATTTAAAATCCAATATAACAACAAGTATTACTTAAATCAATTTATTATAATGAAAACAGCAAAAAAAATAGGCTTAGTGTTTTTACTCCTTTTATTAAGAGTAACAGTATCTGCTCAATCCCTAAAAATGATGACCTACAACATCCGTTTGGATATTGCTAGTGACGGACTCGATGCTTGGCCACACCGAAAAGATTTTTTGATTGCGCAAGTGCAGTTTTATGCCCCCGATGTTTTTGGGGTACAAGAAGCAACCCCCAATCAAGTAACCGATTTGACTCAAGCTTTTGCTAAGTATACCAAAGTGGGAATTGGTAGAGAATTGGAGGGAAAAGGCGAGGCTTCTTGTGTTTATTTTAAAAAAGACCGATTTGATCTCCTGCAATCCAATACGTTTTGGTTGTCCGAAACGCCTAATCAGGTTTCTATGGGCTGGGATGCTGCGTGCAACCGAGTATGTACCTATGTTTTATTGAAAGATAAAAAAAGCAAGCAATTCCTTTGGGTATTCAACACGCATTTGGATCATATGGGTCAGGAAGCCCGTACCAAAGGAATTCAGCTTATTTCGAAAACTATAGCCGAGCTAAATACTAAAAACTACCCCGTTATTTTTATGGGCGATTTCAATACGACTCCCAACGAGAGTAGAATTTTGGAATTGAAAAAAGTGATGGAAGATGCCAGAGAACTATCCCAAGAAAAACCTTTTGGTCCCGAGGGAACTTTTAATGGATTTCGTTATGATGTGGCGGTAAAAGACCGAATTGATTATATCTTTTTGTCAAAAAATAGCGGGTTGACCGTTCAAAAATATGCGGTTTTGACTGATGCTAAAGACTTGCGATATCCTTCGGATCATTTTCCAGTGTACGTAGAATTGGTAGTTAACAAGAAAAAATAGGGATGAAGTACTCCATTGCTACAGCTGTTTTTCTTTTGCTTTGGAGTGTTTCCTTAAACAGTCAAAATCAAAAACACACAAAAAAAAGGAAATCTCTAGTTACAGCCACTCCGACTAAAACTACTGATTTGGTAATTTCAAGAAGCGACTATAAAGACAAGCTTTATGGTTTTTGGTTAGGACAATGCATTGCCAATTGGACAGGTTTGGTTACCGAGATGGACAAAATAGGCAATATCGGAGAAATCAAAACAGGTAAATTTTATACTCGATTGGATTGGGGAAAACCAGATCAGCCGAGTATTTGGGGGCAAGGTGTGCCGAGCGATTTGTCTAAAAACATCGATTTTGTTTTTGTAGGTCCTGAGGGTATTTGGGGTTCCGATGATGATACCGACATAGAATACATCTACCAAGAACTTCTTTATACCAAGCAAAAATCAATACTTACGGGCGAAGATATAAGAGAGGGCTGGTTGCGGCATATCAAAAAAGAAGAGGAAAATTATTTGTGGGTTTCCAACCAAAAAGCATTTGATTTAATGCAGCTTGGAATGATTCCTCCCGCTACTGGAGATCCAAAGAATAACCCTGAATACGAAATGATTGATGCACAATTGACCACCGAATTTTTTGGTTTTTTTGCGCCATCAAGACCAGACATTGCTTTAAAAATGGCGAAACTTCCCATTCAAAATACCGCTAGATACAACTCCGAATGGATTGCTAATTTTTATGTGTCGATGTATGCTTTAGCTTCTGTTACTGATACCAAAAAATCAAATAAAGATAGCATTCTTTGGATGGCTGAGGTTGCTAAAAAGCAACTTCCTAAAGATTCGTATGCTAGCAAAATGTATGATTTTGTTAAAAGCAGGTATTTAGAAAACATACCTTGGGAACAAACCCGAGATGAGGTGTACCAACGCTATCAAGTCGAACAAAAAGACGGGTACGATATGACTTCAAAGAACCGCTATTGCAATGGCTGCTTTGCTTCTGGAATTAATTTCGCCTCGAGTTTAATCAGCCTTTTTTATGGAGAAGGTAATATCGTTGAAACAATTAAGATAGGAACATTAGCAGGTTGGGATTCTGATAATCCTACAGCTACTTGGGGAGGTTTATTGGGTTTTATGTTGGGTAAAGAAGGTGTTGAAAAAGCGTTTAATCGAAAATTTTCAAATCAATTTAATATTCACAGAACCCGAATGGGATTCCCAAACAACGGTATCGACACTTTTGAAAATATGGCTCAAAAAGGAATTGAAATTATCGATAGAGTCGTACAAGAAGAAAGCAAAGGAAGCGTCGATTATAAAAAGAATGTGTGGATTATTCCACAACTAAATAAGTACTAAAGAAAATGAAAAAGGTAATACTACTGCTATTTTTGGGGTGCAATGTGCTGGTTTTTGCACAATCCAAGAATATCAATCAAAAAGTCGAGGCGTTATTGCGACAGATGACTTTGGAAGAAAAAATAGGGCAGCTCAATCAATACACAGGAGATAATGCAGCTACTGGTCCTATCACCATTAATCCCAACAAACAAACCGAAATCAAACAAGGACTAATTGGTTCTATGTTGAATATTTTGGGAACCAAATATACACGTCAATATCAAGAATTGGCAATGCAATCGCGTTTGAAAATTCCGTTGTTGTTTGGTCAAGACGTGATTCACGGATACAAAACCACTTTTCCAATTCCTTTAGCAGAAGCTGCTTCTTGGGATTTGGAGGCGATGGAACTTACGGCAAGAATAGCAGCTACAGAGGCTGCGGCTGCAGGAATTCACTGGACGTTTGCGCCTATGGTCGATATTTCTAGAGATCCAAGATGGGGTCGTGTGATGGAAGGTGCTGGAGAAGATACCTACTTGGGTTCTAAAATTGCTTATGCAAGAGTCAAAGGTTTTCAAGGAAATTTGGGAGACGTTACTTCGGTGATGGCTTGTGTCAAACACTTTGCGGCCTATGGTGCTGCGGTGGGCGGACGCGACTATAATTCGGTTGATATGAGTAATCGAATGTTGTGGGAAACCTATTTACCTCCTTTCAAAGCAGCTTTAGATGCGGGTGCAGCAACATTTATGAATTCTTTCAATGACTTGAACGGAATTCCAGCCACAGGTAATGCCTATTTGCAACGCGATATCCTTAAAGGGAAATGGAATTTTAAAGGTTTCGTAGTTTCAGACTGGGGATCTATTGGCGAAATGGTCAATCACGGTTTTGCAAAAGATAACAAAGAAGCAGCATTGGCCGCGATTACAGCGGGTAGCGATATGGATATGGAAAGCAATGCCTATCGTTATCATTTGGCACAATTGGTAAAAGAGAAAAAAGTACCAATGGCTTTGATTGATGATGCGGTAAAACGGATACTGCGCAAGAAATTTGAGTTGGGATTGTTCGATGATCCGTTCAAATTCAATAATGAAGAGCGCGAGCAAAAAGCCTTATGCAATCCAGAGCATAGAAAAGTGGCTAGAGCAATGGCAGCCAAAAGCATTGTTTTGTTGAAAAACGAAAAAGGAATTTTACCACTTTCAAAATCGACCAAAACCATTGCATTCATTGGTCCTTTGGTAAAAGAATACAAACAAAATATGGGCTTCTGGTCGGTAGAATTACCAGAATTGGATTATACCAAAGAGATTGTTTCGCAGTGGGACGGATTGCAAAATAAAGTAGGGAAGAATACACAACTTTTGTATGCCAAAGGTTGCGACATCGAAGGCGACAATAAAGAAGGTTTTGCAGAAGCTATTGCCGTGGCCAATCAAGCAGATGTGGTGATTTTGAGCATTGGCGAACGAAGAGATCAAAGTGGCGAGGCCAAAAGCCGTAGCAATTTGCGTTTGCCAGGAGTACAAGAAGAATTAGTAAAAGCCATTCAAGCCACGGGCAAACCAGTTGTCGTATTGATCAATGCGGGAAGACCACTTATTTTTAATTGGACAGCAGATCAAGTACCTGCCATTTTGTATACTTGGTGGTTGGGTTCTGAAGCGGGGAATGCCATTGCCGATGTGTTGTTTGGCGATTACAATCCCTCTGGAAAATTGCCAATGTCTTTTCCGAGAGAAGAAGGACAAATTCCAATTTATTACAATCACTTCAATACTGGAAGACCAGCACCAAATGAAACGGCTACTAATTATGTGTCGGCTTATATCGACTTAAAAAACAGTCCGAAGTTTCCTTTTGGTTACGGATTGAGTTATACCACTTTCAACTACTCCGATTTACAATTGTCTAAAAAAGTAATGAAGAAAAATGAAACCATAACAGTTTCGTTTACCCTTACCAACACTGGAAAATTCGATGGAGAAGAAGTGGTGCAATTGTATCTAAAAGATCAAGTGGGTAGCGTAGTGCGTCCGGTAAAAGAGTTGCGTGATTTTCAAAAAGTGTTTTTAAAAGCGGGAGCTTCGCAAAAGATTACATTTACGATTGATAAAGAAAAACTTGCTTTTTATAATGCCAAATTAGAATGGGCACCTGAACCGGGAGGGTTCGAAGTGCAGTTAGGATCTTCATCCGCCGATATTCGCTTGAAAGACAGTTTTGAATTAATATTTTAATTTTTGAAAAAATGAAATTGAAAAATTTGACCTTTTTTCTTTTGATGCCTTTTATGCTTTTCGCTCAAACAAAAAAAGACACCATCAGAGTATATTATTTGGGAGGACAATCTAATATGGAAGGCTTTGGCTATGTGAAAGAGTTACCAGAAGCCTTACGCAAAAAAAGTAAAAATGCATTTATATATCAAGGCAATCCAGTTGGGGATAATGATGCCAATGGCGGTTTAGGAAAGTGGGCCGTTTTGCAGCCTGGTCACGGAACGGGTTTTGCTTCGGATGGCAAAAGCAATACACTTTCTGACCGATTTGGGGTTGAACTTTCGTTTGTTCAAAAATTACAAGAGGAATATCCCAATCAAAAGATTGCCATTATAAAATATGCTCGAAACGGTTCCGCAATTGATAGTAGCGGAAACAATTTTTTTGGATCTTGGGAGCCTGATTTTAGAAGAGTAAAAAATCAATACGATTATTTTTTAAAAACAGTGCAAGCAGCGATGGCTGTGAAGGATATCAATGGCGATGGTATTGAAGACGTGTTAGTGCCTTGCGGAATTCTTTGGATGCAAGGAGAAAGCGATGCCGATAAAACAGAACAAATTGCGAATCACTATTATGACAATTTGAAACGACTGATGCAACTCATTCGAGCCGCTTTTAGAAACAATGACTTACCAATTGTCATTGGAAAAATATCCGATTCTGGAGATGATCCCGATGGGAAAGTTTGGGGTTTTGGGGAATTAGTTCAATACGGACAAGAAAAATTTGCCCTTACAGAACCTAATGTGCGTATTGTGCGAAGCACCTCCAAGTACCTTTACTCAGATAAATATCATTATAAAAGCGAGGGATATATAGATTTGGGGAAAGAATTTGCCAAAGCCATTATAGATCTTAACAAGAAAGATAACAATCACCCAGAAATACAACACAATTAGTCTAATTGAAATAGAGGATCATAATTAAATTTCATTATATTGTAATACAGAAAGTTACGGAGTTTTTATTGGCGCTTGTGACCTTTAATTTGTAACTAATGCTAAATTTTAATATCAATGCTATGAAATCGCCATTAACAACCGGTTTGTTGCAAACAAACACCAATAAATAAAGGCGATTCCATGTATGACCGCTAACAAATAACTTTTACATATATGAAAAAAATAATGCTATTACCGGTTTTATTAGTTGGGTTCCTTTCGTTTTCTCAAACTGAGGCCACAACTGAAAAACGAATTCAGTCATTAGTAAAAAAAATGACGCTCCAAGAAAAAGTGAGTTTATTGCACGGTAATTCTAAGTTTTATGTTTCCGATATTAAACGATTGGGCATACCAGAATGGGCTTTGTCCGATGGGCCCCACGGCGTGCGTGCCGAAATGAACCGACACAATTGGCAATATGCTGGTTGGAAAGATGATGCGGTTACTTGTTTTCCTCCCGGTACTGCTATGGCCGCCACTTGGAATTTAGATTTGACTGCCCAACGAGGTTATGTTTTAGGTGAAGAAGCCCGATTTAGAAAGAAAGACGTACTCTTAGGACCTGGTATTAATATCATCAGAAGTCCATTATGTGGAAGAAATTTTGAATATTTAAGTGAAGATCCTTTTCTAATTTCTCAATTGACGGTTAGCTATATTAAAGCTTTGCAAACCAAAGATGTGGCGGCTAGTGTAAAACATTTTGCGGCGAATAATCAAGAAGACAATCGATTTGTGATTGATGTAACGATGAGCGACAGAGCTTTGCACGAAATTTATTTGCCTGGTTTTAAAGCTGCAGTTATGGACGCAAAAGTGTTAACCGTGATGGGCGCTTACAATAAATTTAGAGGGGATTATTGCACGGAGAATATGTTGTTGGGACGAACTATTTTGCGCGATTTATACCAATTCAAAGGCGTTTATATGTCGGATTGGGATGCAACTCACAGTACAGTCAATGCGGCTTTGGCTGGATTGGATTTAGAAATGGGAACTAATAATACCAATTATAACGAATGGTATTTTGCGGATCCTTTGATTAAAGCGGTGCAAGAGGGAAAAGTAAAAGAAAGCGTAGTAGATGAAAAAGTAGCCAATGTGTTGCGAGTGATGATTAAAACGAAAGTTTTAGATCCCAAAACCAGAATCAAAGGCAGTGTGAATACCAAGGAACACCAAGCGCTAGCGTATCAATCGGCAGTGGAATCTATAGTTTTATTGAAGAACGAAAACCAACTGTTGCCTTTGCAAATGAATGCCGTGAAATCGGTGGCGGTTATTGGGGACAATGCGACCAGAAAACACTGTGGTGGCGGATTGAGTTCCGAGATTAAGCCTTTATACGAAATCACTCCATTAGAAGCGATTACCAATAAGTACGGAAACCAATTGCAAATTAATTATGCCCAAGGCTACAATAAGCAATCTTCGCCTGGAGAGGGCAGTAACAAAGGGCAATTAAATTCTGATTTTGTCGATTGGAAATTAATCGATGAAGCAGTGGCTCAAGCCAAAAAGTCCGATGTGGCGATTGTATTTGCAGGATTAAATCACGATTTCGATTCGGAGTCGTTTGATAGAATTCATATGCGTTTGCCTTATGGACAAGAAACCTTAATTCAAGAAGTAACCAAAGCCAATCCGAAAACTATTGTGGTAATCATTGCAGGTTCTCCTTTAGAATTATCAGGAATTCAGACACGTGTTCCTTCAATTGTTTGGGCGTGGTACGGCGGAATGGAAGCTGGAAATGCTGTGATGGATGTGTTGAGCGGAAAACAATATCCTTCTGGAAAATTACCGATTACTTTGCCAGTAAGTTTACAACAATCCCCCGATGTTGCTTTAGGTAATTATCCGGGAAGGGATTTAAAAGTGAATTATGAAGAAGATATTTTAGTTGGCTACAGATGGTATGACACCAAGAAAATTGAACCACTTTATCCTTTCGGTTTTGGATTGTCGTATACTTCATTTGCAATTTCTAATGTGGGAACAGATAAAAAAACCTTCGATGTGAACGATACGGTTACGCTAAAATGTACCATCAAAAACACAGGACAACTTGAAGGAGCAGAAGTACTTCAGTTGTATGCTAGTCAACCTGTTTGTTCGGTGCTTAGACCTCAAAAAGAGTTGAAAGCTTTTGAAAAAGTAGTGTTGAAAGCGGGAGAACAAAAAGAAGTTTCGCTTAAAGTTAAGGTGAAAGATTTGGCTTTTTATGATGAAAAAAATGCCAATTGGAAAGTAGAACCAGGAGAATTTGTTTTTCATTTAGGCACTTCATCAAAAGAAATTGTAAATGTTGTAAGCATCCAAGTTAAATAGACCATTAAGATTTCTGATAAAAACAAAGAGCGATACTTTCTGTGTGAGAGTATCGCTCTTTTGGTAAGGTAACCATTGGCTTTTAACAATAAAAAAATCGTTTGTGCTTTCGTTATGAAAAATGTTGGGGGTGTGGTATTTATTTGAGTTTTTTATTAGCCAATGGTAGATATGTTGTTGAGGTGTTACTTTTATTTTTTAGGAATGTATCTTCTGATATACGCAATTTTCCCTTTGATGGTTTTATGAGTTCTACACTTTTCGACTTGATAATGTCTATTCACCAATCACTAATTACTAATCACTAATTACTAATTACTAATTACTAATTACTAATCACTTTGCGACTTTCTTTTTAAGCCAATTTCTAACAGGTTCGTCGTACCATTTCAAACAGGCATAGGCCAAAACAATTGAGCTTACTACGGTCAAAATACTCATTGGTAACGCTTCTTGAAACGGGATTTTTCCATTGGCAACCCAAGCCGTGTAGATATAAATTAAAGGATAATGCGTGATGTAAATAGGATAGGAGATGTCGCCTAAAAATTGGCAAACCCGTGAAGCGTTTTTCCCTTCTAGGGTTCCGCTGGCGCCAATATAAACGATGAGCGGAAAAAGAATAATGATGCTCAACGAATCGTATAATCCGTTTTGCCAAACAGTCGTACTGTCACCAATTCTTGGCATCGCCAAAACAACTATAAGCAACAAACTCGACCACAGAAAAGCATTTTTGATAGTCGTAAGTGTAACGATTCGATGCAATAACAACCCACCAAAAAACGGAAAAAGAAGTCGGGCAAAGCCAATGTGAAGTTGCTCAGGAACCAATGACCAACCACCGATTACATCTCCGTTGGGACTGGTCAAGGTTAGGTGAATCAAAAAACAACCCGATAGAAAAACGAGCACAGCCAAGGCGGTATTCGAAAATTTTCTCACGAACAAGGCATACAAAATATTGCCAATATATTCAAAGAACAGCGACCAACCTGGACCATCAAGCGGATGCATTTCTTGCCATCCTCGAATATCCATTGAAGTTGGCACTGGAATCAATGTAAAGCCAATGACCATAATGAGCAGCATTTTCCAAAGTGGCACTTGGTGAATGTTGGGCCACAAAACCGAATCTTGAAAATAGAAACACAAGGCGCCCACAATCATTCCCATAATAACCATTGGTTGTAATCGAATGAGTCTGATTTTGAAAAAATCGCCTAGGGACATTTTGCTCCAGCGGTCATCATAGGCATAGCTAATCACAAATCCCGAAAGCAAAAAGAAAAAATCAACCGCCAAATACCCGTGATTGATGACTTGGTCAAACCGACTCGTAGCGTGAGCCTCCATAATATGAAAAGCGACTACCATAATAGCAGCCACTCCTCGCAAACCATCTAAAATCGCGTAATGTTTTTTTGTAGGTAGTGTTGGATTTTGCATTAGCAAAGATTTTAAAAAATGAGGCTGTCGCTCAAAACAGCCTCAATTGAAACAACATTTATAACAACCAAAATTTATAGAAACTTACTATTTATTTCGCATTAGCCGCCTGCAACAAAGCTTGTAACTGTTCTTCGGTAAATTTTCCACCAGAGAGCAACAAGAATTTATTAATAGGCATATCGGCAAGCATTGCAATCATAAAGGCTTCGGCTTTTTTCTCTTCTTCTGTTTCCGCTTTTTTAGTGCTACCCGTAAAGCTTCTCGTCAAGGCCTCGTAGATTACAGCGCTGTTTTTGGTTTGTTTGAACTCTTTCAACAAGGAGTTGCGGGTAAAAACAGGCGTAAGGATTTTGGTAGACTGAATATCCAGCGTTTGTTGCAAAGGCAAATCTCTAGAAGAGCTTCCCACACGAATATCAAATTTACCCGATTTCACTATCCAGTCGTGAGCCACTGTGCTGTAATACTCAAAATCTCGTGAGGACAATTGAAACTGTACCGTTTTTTCTTCTCCAGGAGCCAAGGCTATTTTTTCGAAATGCTTCAATTCGTTTTCAGGACGACTGAGTGCGGGATCTTGTTCGTGAACATACAATTGTACTACTTCTTTTCCAGCTACTTTTCCAGTGTTTTTTACTTTTACAGAAATAGTAATCGCATCCGAATCTTTGGCAGAAGTCATATTGGCTTTGATATCTGAATAGCTAAAAGTGGTATAACTCAACCCAAATCCGAAAGGAAAATTAGGTTCAATTTTCTTTTTGTCATAATAGCGGTAGCCAATAAAAATGCCTTCACCATAATTAGCCACGCCATCTTTTGACGGAAAATCGATAGCTGTCGGTGTATCCTCTAAGCGCATAGGGAAGGTTTCAGATAACTTTCCAGAAGGATTTACTTTGCCCGTAAGCACATCGGCTATGGCGCCACCTCCAGCTTGTCCGCCCAAATAGGCTTCTACAATGGCAGCGACTTCTTTTTTCCACGGAGTGCTTACCGCCGAGCCATTCAACAGAATAACAACTACGTTTTTGTTTACTTTCGCTATCGCTTCAATCAATTGATTGTGACCTGCAGGCAAATCCATATTGGCTCTGTCATAACCTTCGGATTCGTATACGTCTGGAAGACCAGCAAACAGAAGAACGGTTTCAGCGCCTTTAGCATTTTTTACAGCTTCGTTAAGCAAAGTAGCGTTAGTCTCTCCCGCTGAGGTATAACCTTCGGCATAACTGAAAGTAGTGCCTTTTGCTAATTTTTGCAATTCATCGAAAGCATTTTCTATTTGAGTAGGTTTTACTTGCGAACTTCCCGCGCCTTGATAGCGTGGTTTTTTGGCAAAAGCGCCAATAATTGCTACTTTTTTGATGGAAGATTTTAGGGGCAAAATTCCAATACTATTTTTTAAAAGAACAATCGATTCTGCACTGGCTTCTCTTGCCAAAGTATGATGTAGTGCTTTGTCGACCACGATACCTTGTTGGTGACTGTCTTTGGCTTTTAGTGTGATGGCTAGGGTTTCGATGACAATTTCATCCAATTTCGATTCGGATAAAGTACCTTTTTTAACCGCGTCTACAATTTTTTTGTTGTTAAAACCTCCACTGGCGGGCATTTCTAAGTTCAAACCTGCGGCTACGCCCAAAGGTCGGTCGTTGACAGCGCCCCAATCCGACACCACAAAACCTTGAAAGCCCCATTTTTTCTTTAAAACATCGGTCAATAAGTATTCATTTTCTGAGGCATATACGCCGTTTAGTTTGTTGTACGAACACATTACAGTCCAAGGTTGGGCTTCTTTTACGGCAATTTCAAAAGCAGGAAAATAAATTTCACTCAGCGTGCGTTCGTCCACCACAGAACTATTCGACATTCGTTCAAATTCTTGGTTGTTGGCGGCAAAATGTTTTAACGAAGTCCCCACGCCTTTGCTTTGCACGCCATTGATAAAAGCAGCGGCAATTTTTCCTGACAAAACGGGGTCTTCAGAGAAATATTCGAAGTTGCGTCCACCAAGCGGAGAACGTTTCATATTGATGCCAGGACCCAACAAAATCTGCACGTCATTGGCTTGTGATTCGGTAGCTAAGGCTTCGCCCACTCGTTTCACTAATTCTTTATTCCACGACGAAGCCAAACCTGAGGCTGTTGGAAAACAAGTCGCAGGAACACTATTCGTAAAATCAAAACCTTCTGCTTTGCGCAAACCGTGTGGACCATCGGTCATAAAAATCGACGGAACGCCCAATCTTGGAATCGCCTGCGTAGACCAAGCGGTTTCGCCCGAACACAACGAAGCCTTTTCTTCAAGCGTCATTTGCGCGACGATTTTCTTGGCTTTCTCACGATAATCGGTCGTTTGCGCACTCGCTGTGAGCACGGCAAAAAAGAAGCAACCCAAAACATATTTTTTTTTCATACTGGTAAAGGTTTGGTTTATAGTGAAATACTAATGTGTTATTTTGACGCAATGTACATTTATTTTTGATTAAAAAAACATTTCGCTCAAAAAAAAGCCTCTTTTTTAGTGAAATCTAGTTTTATGTACGTAAAATTTTAAGGATTAAGAAGTTATTTCACTTTAGCTTTTAAAAAAGAGTTAACCGCAAATTCGCAAATTTTAAAACATTCAGAGATTAAAGTAATTTGCGAATTTGCGGTAATTGTTTGTAATCCAATTTTGCTATGTCTTATTTTATTGCGGTTAGTTTATTTGAATTTAACCCAACATATTTATGCTACAAATGGTAATTCTGCTCTCCCTTTTTTCATTCCAAAAGCGTTTGAAATAGACTATTCGCATTTAAAAAAGTTAGCCAAAAACAGTTCAAAATAGCGTTAAATAGTATGAATTTTAAAAATTCGTGAAATAAAAAAGGCTTATGAATTAGTGTGCATTCGTGTAATTTGTGGTGGAAATTTTAAAAGCGATTGTTTGGCTTGAACAGAAATTTACCGCTTTGTTTCTCAAAAAAAACTAAATTGCGCTCACAATAGCGGCGTATTAATTTAAAGAAGATGCAGATGTTACTGAAAATACTCGAGAATAAAGACCAATTCCAACCTGGATTATCCATAGATTGTGTCATTTTTGGTTTTCATAACAACCAACTCAAAGTGCTCTTGAACAAGACCCAATACAGCGACCAATGGGCATTGCCTGGCGGTTTTGTTCCCGTCGACGAAGATTTGGACCAAGCAGCAGTCTCTATTTTGTACGGACGAACGGGAGTCAAAGGCATCTTCCTGCGCCAGTTTGCCACCTTCGGAAAAGTGAAACGCAACCAGTCAGATTTTAGTCAAAAAGTTGTGCAATTTTATGGACTTACCCCCGAAGCTGCACAATGGTATTTGAACCGATTTGTCACCGTGGGCTATTATGCCTTGGTCGATTTCTCGCAAACGGTACCACAACCCGAGGGCAACAAAGAAGTAGTAGAATGGATTGACCACAGCGCCGTGCCCGAACTCATTTTGGACCACCGCGAAATCCTAGACACCGCCTTGGCCACACTCCGCACCGAGCTCAATTTGATGCCCGTAGGCTACAACCTTTTACCCGAAAAATTCACCATACCCGAGTTGCAAAAACTCTACGAAACCATACTAGGACGCCAGCTCGACCGCCGCAATTTCCTCCGAAAAATCACGGCCATAGGCATCCTCATCAAACTCGACGAAAAGAAAAGCAACGTCGCACACAAGGCGCCCAACTTGTACCGTTTTGACAAAGAACGCTACGAAGAAGTCGTAAAAAATGGCCTCACCCAAGGCTGGTAATTTCACATTTTTTTTGTTTTGGGCATACCCCCGAGCCACACAACCCTGCCAAACCACACCACCCTGCTCCTCGGGGTCGGGCTATCCATTATATCTTTGCTGGCTAAAAGAACCGCCAGCAAAGGATGCCATTCCTATCCCTTATGCGAAGGTAGAAGTTGAGATTTGGGAAGGTAGAATTTGAGATTTGGAATTTGGAATTTGGAATTTGGAATTTGGAATTTGAGATTTTGCAGATTGCATTCTTACAGAAAATTTTTATATTTTTTGAGGAAAAAGGAATATATTTGGGAGATTATATAGTGAAACAGAGCTTTGTCTATCTGCTCGATTATGGAGGTATATGCGAAGGTTTGTTTATATACAAGATAGGTAAAATGTAAAACCAAAAGCAATGAGAATAACCTCTTGGAATGAAATTATCGAAATAATTGAAAAATCAATCCCCAATTTCCCTGATATTACTACTAACTATATTCAGTTTCGTGGTCAAGCAAATAATGAGTGGAAATTGGAACCATCATTGACACGTTTAGTAAAGGGGAGTGAATTAAGTGAAAGTAAAATTATTTATTACGAACAACAGGCTCAAAGAGAGTTTATTTCGCAATTCCATATAAATGATTCGAAACTTTCTTATAACGAGTCGATTAATTCAACTGCAATTTATATTGATATGCAGCATTTTTCTTGTCCGACAAGACTTTTAGATTGGAGTGAATCGGCATATATTGCCCTTTATTTTGCTGTAAATGAACATTTAGATAAAGATGGTGCTTTATTTATGTGGGATGGTCGATTTTATGAAAAAAAAATGAATGAATTATATGGTGATTTTTTAAATATTGGCGGTGGACAAATAATTAGTCATAAAGATTATGATATTGTAAGCATAATTTTTGCAATGAAAAAAAATGAGAGATTAGTAAAACAGCAAGGAGCTTTTTCAATTTCTAATAATCCTCTAAAAAGTCATTGTGAAATGATCTCTGAAATAAATAAGGATGATCCGTTAAAAACAGGTTTATACAAAATTGAAATTCCAAAAGAGTTAAAGCTTGAATTCCTTGCGAGGTTAAGAAATATGAATATTTCTGCCGCAAGTCTATTCCCTGGTTTGGATGGTCTTGGGAGATCTATAAAAGAAACACTTCAATTAAGAAAATGGAGCGAAGATAAACAACACCTAGCCCGTAACTCAAAGTCAACTAAACAATAAATAAATTGTTGTGTGTGGTGCTCCGCTGAGTACCAGAACGTCAGGCTGTGAAAAAACCTCATCAAATTTAGCAAGTATTCGGAGGGGCTACCAAAGAAAAAAATTAAATATGAGATTTTCAAGAGGTTGATTTTAGTTTTTTCACAGGCTGACGTTATGCGACATTATAAAACGAAACGATATGAGATGCTACAACTGTGGAATTGAATTAACTGATGAAACAAATCACGATGAGCACATTCCTGCAAAAAATCTTTTTGCAACTCATCCGCCAGAATATAAAAAAGAACTTTTAAAGGTTCCTGCATGTTACGAATGCAATGTTGGACTTTATTCAAAAATTGATCAAGAAATTAGGGATGCTGTAGGAATATTAAATGAATCTGATGATTTGAAAAGTGAATTAACTGCAAAAGCAGTAAGATCAATAATGCGCAACAGCAACTGGAAAGATCGTGTATTTTTTATTGATGATGGAAAATCCATTGATGTAAGTTTTAGTTATAATGACATGGAATCTCTACATATTAAAAATTTTAAAGGATTGTATTATGCAAAATATGGTCAACCAATTTCTGAAGAATTTGATATTAAAGTAATTGCAGAAGGCGATGAAAATAATAAGAAACTTCAAAAAGTTGATAGTTTTATGCGTGAATATCTACATTTTGAAACGGAATGGAGTTTTGTAGGACATCCGAAAGTATTCAGATACAAAATGAAAGCACAAATTGATGGCAATGATGGCTTATTTTATGATGGTGAGAATATTGAAGATGCTATTGGATTCGTTTGCATAATGGATTATCATGAAGCAATTCATCCGTTAGTAATTGCTCAGAAAAAAAATTTTATAAATGAGAACCTAAAATAACGTCGCATAATTGCGGTGGCTGTTGCACAACTAAAAAAAAGACTAAATCTAACTTTTAACTCGCTCCACAAAGTGTTCTTACAAATTGATAAGGTTATTGTTAAGTCTGCGCGAATGTCCCCGCTCTGCAAAGTGTTCTTGGTAATAGATAAATTTGTCGTTAAAGCTGCGCGAATGTCTCTGACTTCGCGCCATTTTAAATCGTTTTGTGAACCGAAAAAGTGTTAAAAGTCCCCACTGATTGCCAGAATTTCAAACTGTTTAAAAGTCTAAATCAAGTCTCTGAAAACTAAGTATTTGATATTTTTAAAAGAAGTCTAAATATAAAGTCAAAAAGGAAGTTTTTGAGATAAACTGACGAAAGTAATTATTATGAGAAACATACTCTATTTAATAACAACACTCTTGATTGTTAGTTGCAGTAAAAATACTGATAATAAAGCAGTTCGAGACAATAAAGTTGAAAAAATAGTTGTTGTTGACACACTTGAGTTTTTTGTAGATTCGACTAGTTTTGGACAAAGGCAAAATAGCAAAATTGAAGTTTATAAAATTGGTGCTCAAGAAAATACAATTGCTAAAGTTTGTCTTTATGAAAAAGTCAAAAATCTTTGGAGATTAAAAGATAGTTTAAGTCTTGAAGCCGCAAGAATTGAAAACTTAAAAACAGAGATATTCGATTTTAATAACGATAACTTTAAAGACATTATTTTCACAACCGGAATGGCTGCTAGAGGAGGGAATAATGTTCAAACATTAATTCTGTATTCTCCTAGGAGTAAATCTTTGAATTGGATAAAAAATTCAGAAAATTTTCCAAACTTAATGTATAATGAAAAGCTCGATTGTATAGATTCGTTTATACTTACTGGTGGGCAAACAACTTACTTCTTAAAAATTGAAAATGACAGTCTAAAAGAGTTTGCAAATGTAGACCAAAGGGACGGTAGAATAATTGCAGAAATTCGTGACGTAAATGGAAAATGGAAAGAAATTGAAAACATTAAAGATGAGTCTGAAGGTTTCGATAGATTTATTAATTTCAATCCAATACAGAAAAGAAAATAACAATTGCTAACAGCCACGATAACCTATTTGGGGATTTGGCTTAATGGAAAGTTGGTTTTTAATTTGAAACTATAAGCTTGGATATGGCAAATCTAAACAATGACTTAATTTGGTTTCAAACAGCTTGTAGCTCGGGAACTTGTGTGCTGTTTGAAAACACAACCTATAAAAACACAACTAACAAATGAAGAAAAAGCATCTTTGGATAATCGGATTTTTGACAGTAATTGTATTGCTGTCAATTCCGATATTTCATATTCTAAAAACTAAATGGAATGAAAAGGATATAAGTATTGAAATACCAAAAGGTTTTACAAATGATGCAAGTCAACTGAACTTAACCAAAATTGATACTATAATTAAAGTTCCAAACAACAAAAAAGAGATTGAAATCCAACTTAAAAATGTCTTGAAATATGCAAAAGAAAATAATTTAAAAATTTCTATTGCAGGTGCAAGACCCCCCGCTCTGCAAAGTGTTCTTGGTAATAGATAAATTTGTCGTTAAGGCTGCCCCGCTCTGCAAAGTGTTCTTGGTAATAGATAAATTTGTCGTTAAAGCTGCGCGAATGTCTCTGACTTCGCGCCATTTTAAATCGTTTTGTAAACCGAAAAAGTGTTAAAAGTCTCCTGACTTTTTACGTAAATATCTTTAGAATGATACACGTGTCAAATCATTATATAAAAGTTCAAAATAGTAAACTTATAATTTAACAGTTTTTATAAATTTGAATTGCAAGCAAATAAACTTGCAAGATGATTCAAAAGAATACAATGACAAAAGAAGGCTATACAATAAGAGACCAAACTTTACCGCATTTTATTACGGCAACCGTTGTGGATTGGATTGATATTTTTACAAGAAAAACATATAGAGATACAGTTATCGAGTGTTTCGATTATTGTATCACAAACAAAGGAATGGTTCTTTATGGCTATGTAATTATGAGCAACCATATCCATTTAGTTCTTCAATCCAGTGAAGGTAATCTTTCTGATTTAATACGTGATTTCAAAAAATTTATAGCTGCTAAAGTTTTAGAAAAAATACAAATCGAGCCTGAGAGTAGAAGAGACTGGATGTTAGAACGTTTTAAATTGGCAACCGAAAGTCATTCTAGAAACAAAAATTACCAATTCTGGCAATATGGCAATCATCCTGAAGAAATCTATACGAACAAGTTTATGTGGACGAAGCTGGATTATATTCATCTGAATCCTGTTCGGGCAGGAATTGTTGAAAAGGCATCACATTATGTTTATTCAAGTGCCAGTAATTATGTAAACGATACAGGGCTTCTTAAAGTAGAAAAAGCGGATAATCCCATTGTTGATGTATTAAATCCTAATTCTGTAACAAAAATCAATTTGTATTGATTGTATCTCTTTGGATGTGTTGTTTTAGTAAAACAATTCATTTTCAAGACGTTTGCGGAAAAAGTCAGGAGACTTTTGACACTTGTAACGATTGCAATAGACAATTAAGATGGCGCGAAGTCAGAGACATTCGCGCAGCGCAGCACGACATTATTTTGATTCATCATAATACTTTGCGGTGCTGAGTCTCTTTGGGTGTGTTATTTTAGCAAAACAATTCATCTTCAAGACGTTTGCGGAAAAAATCAGGAGACTTTTGACACTTGTAACGATTGCAATAGACAATTAAGATGGCGCGAAGTCAGAGACATTCGCGCAGCACAGCACGACATTATTTTGATTCATCAAAATACTTTGCGGAGCTGAGAAAAAGGTTTAATTTAGTAGTACACTCGTCCTAGTATTTGAAGGCTAGTCGTGATTTTAAAAAAGTGATAAGAATGAAAATAGCTTTATTGACACTTGGTACACGTGGTGATATTCAACCTTATGCTGTTTTAGGGCAAGCATTAAAAGAGCAAGGACATCAAGTGACGCTTTCAACAGCAAAGAATTTTGAAGGTTTAGTTTTATCTTATGGTATCGACTTTGTGCCTGTAGAAGCAGACTTCCAAGCTATTTTAGACTCTGAAGAAGGCAAAAAAATGATGAAAGGAAACCCTTTTGCCATACGACGAAATCTACATACTTGGATTTATCCATTAATAACAAATTCTTTGATTGCTTTTTATAAACTAGCCCAAGAAAGTGATTTGGTTTTGTTTCACGTCAAAACATTAGCTGATAGTTTTGCTGATCAATTTCCAGAGAAAATGATTCGAGCTTCTGTTTTACCAATTGTTGAGCCAACCACTGAATTTGCGAACCCATCATTTAGCGGTTTGTCTATGCCAAATTTTTTAAATAGAATTAGTTATACGCTTTCAAATTTGAGTATTAAACTGTTATCAAAGCCTATTGGAAAATTTAGAGCAGAATTCGACTTGCCCAAAAAGTTTAAGATACCTCCAGTAAAAAACATCTATGGTTTGAGTCCAAGTTTTCTGCCTTTACCCAAAGATTTTTCGAGTGGATCAGCATTTAATGGGTTTTGGTTTGGAGATTCAGGCGATACTTTATCAAATGAACTCTTAGAATTTATTAATTGTGGGGAAGCGCCGCTACTTTTGACTTTTGGAAGTATGCCTTTTAAAAGTAAATTTGATTTGCAAGCAGCTATCATAAAACTAACCGAACAATTTAATACAAGAATAATTGTAATTAAAGGCTGGGGACTTGAGCAAACTGAAAAACTAGAAAACAATCTCAAAATCAAGGTTATTAATGCTGCACCTTATGAAAAATTATTTCCACTGACAAAAGCAATCATTCATCACGGCGGCATTGGTACAACGGCAGAATGTTTGAGAGCGGGAAAACCCTTTTTTATTTGTCCTATTTTACATCCAATTGGTGACCAGCAATTTTGGGGGCGAATAGGATACAGAAGAAAAATAGCTGTTCGTCCAATACCAATTAGTAAAATGACCGAAGAAAAATTTATAGGAAGCGTAAGGGAATTATTGACAAACGATGAATTGTATAAAAATGCAGTTGAAATGAAAAGATTGATAGACAGTGAAAAGGGTATTGAAGAAACAATTGACGAAATAGAAAAACACAACAATGAGTGTTTCGTTGTTTGAGAGGCAAGAATCTTACTCCGCAAAGTGTTTTAGTAATAGATAAATTTGTCGTTAAGGCTGCGCGAATGTTTCTGACTTCGCCCAGATTCGCAAAGTGTTCTAAGCAATAAATAAATTTGTTGTGTTTGCTGCTAGAATTCAGACACATTCGCCTTTACTTTGAAATAGAAAAAAAACTTTAATAATATAGAATGCTAAACAAACAACGACACGGATGCTTAACAGCTTGGCTGATTTATTTATTGTTTTCATATTTAATGGTTTAACTTGGTTTATTCTTCAATTCAGAAAGAATAGTTCAAAAGATTGAATATGTTAAATCGGAAAATTTGTTGCTAATTGTTGCCTCAATTGCATTCTTAAATGTTTTATTTATTTTTATGCTTCTTAAATGGTTTAAACTTGGTTTTTGGGGATTATTATCTACAAGCGCACTATTATTTGTCATCCAAATACTAAATAGTAATAACATCTTCACGCCAATTATCACTATCATTGTAATGCTAATGATTTATGGATTATTGAAACTTAAAAAAAGAAATGTTTCAGGTTGGGATAATTTAGAATAGAAAACTAACTCCGCAAAATGTTTTTAGTAATAGATAAGTTTATTGTTAAGACTGCCCCGCTGAGTACCAGAACGTCAGGCTGTGAAAAAACCTTTTCAAATTTGGAAAGTATTCGGAAGGCTACCGGAGAAAAACATCAAACAAAAGATTATCAAGACGTTGACTTTAGTTTTTTCAAAGACTGACGTTATGCACAATGCTTTAAACACGCTGCTTTTATGAGAAACATATTTATATTTTTAATTTCAATAGTTTCAATAAATTTTTACGCTCAATCGAAACTTGAAATACCAAATAATTATAAAGAAACTGAAATTCCTAAAGAAAATAGTGAGGAACATCGTAAACTCAATTATTCTGAAGACATTTCAATTAAACTCAATGGAAAAAAAATTAAAACTTTTAAAACACAACGGAAAAAAGATTCCGAATTTAAATTTCAAAAAGGTTTTCTAATTGGAACTGATCATGGAGAATGGGGAGGAAAATTAACTTTCAAAATTAATGATAATGAAATAGTAATTAAAGAGGGTAACATCTTTTCAATTTTTGAAATAGATGGAAAAATTTACTTTATGGAAGGTCTGGCTCATGGTGCAACTAATTACGGAAAAATATATGCATTAGAATATACTATCGATAAATTTAGTTATCATAAAGTTTTAGAATTGCCTGATGAACCTGAAGTATTTACAATTACAAATAATAAAATTTATATTGCGACATTTGAAAACCTTTTAATTATTAAAGATTGGAAAATTGAATATAAAATGAAAGGATTTTGGAAAAGTCTTTATCCAAATTCTATAATTGTAGAGAATGAGAATAGTGTATTTTTAGGTATTCGTGGAGGAATTGTTCAAATATTACCGAATGGAAATACGATAAAACTTTACACAAAAATCAATTAGCACTGTGCATAACATGCGTTTGCCAAGATTGCGAATTTTGTAGTAAATACACGTTTATATTTCGTAAGAAATTTTATCTTCGATAGAAAATAATCGGTTCCGAATTTCGCAACCTCGCCAATAGCCTGAACGTCAAACTGTCTAAAAACCTAAATCAAGTCTCTGAGAATTGCTTATTTGAGATTTTTAAAAAGGAGTCCAAACATAAAATTAAAAATGATGGTTTTGAGACAAACTGACGTTGTTAGCAAATTTAAAATCGTAAACGTAACAACTATGAGAAATTTGATATTATTAGCACCATTTTTTATTTTTTTTGCTTGTAAAAAAGAGCAACTTCCAGAACAATTAAGTCGTGATAATCAATTGGAAATATATACTTATGGAGCACCGTGGTCCGATCAATTCCAAGCCTCTTTTAACCAGACGGAAACTTCGAAAGACACGTTGTATGTTGCAAAATTTGAAATTGTTAATGGTGAAAAAAAGCAATCGTTAAAAAAGATAAAATTAAAACCAAATGAAATAGACTCTCTTTACTTATACTTTCAAAAAATTAAAGATAATTTTGAACTCAAGGATATGAAGACGCGCGTTATGGATGGTACATCAGTAGGTATCTCTATTAGAAATAATACTACTTCATTGTCATACTCTTATAGAGGTTTAGATAAAGCTGAAAACTCGACTATGGAAATTAGAAAACTTTTGATATTTATCAACTCAAGGTTACCGAAAGATTTTCAAATGTATTAAAAAACACAGCTGCTAACACACGTGGCTGTTGCACAACTAAACAAAATATTATATCTAACTTTTATTATTTTTAATAAATTAAGCATTGAAAATCAATTTGTTATGTTTTTGATAATTTGATAAATCAGAATTTTAAGAGGGAATTTTTGTTGTGCAAAAAGTACACACGCTACAAGCAATTTGGGTTTCAGGTTTAATTTGAAGTTGGTTTTGTATTTGTGATAATTTGGCAAATCCGAAAATAGGGCTTAATTTAGTCCCAAACCCGCTGTAGTGCCAAGCCGTCAGGCTGTGAAAAAACCTTTTCAAATTTGGAAAGTATTCGGAAGGCTACCGGAGAAAAACATCAAACAAAAGATTATCAAGACGTTGACTTTAGTTTTTTCACAGACTGACGTTGGCTGTAATGCGCCAAAAAAAAGAGAATATTTATGAGAAAAATAAACTATCTACAAATCATTTTTCACTTTATAGCAACGTGTTTTTTTATATATTCATTTTACTCTTATTCCGCAATTTATAATATTAAAATTTTGACTGCAATCTCAGAAAACGGAAGTGAGAATGTATTACGAAATTCTGAAAAATTTGGAATAACTATAATTGATGTTTGGAACTTTTCTTTCATAACTCAACTTTCTGCTGTTTTAGGAATATTAACTTCATTTATTATTTCTATGGTAATTTCTATAAAAAATAAATGGTCTGTTTGGAATAGTTTCATTGTTCTTGTACTATGTTACACACTAAATCGATTTGATCTTTTAGGTTGGAGTTATTTAAAAACCTATATATCTCCAGGAAGATTAGTAAATAATCTGCTCTTTAGTTTTTTAATTACGGGGAGTTTCCTGCTTCTAATTGGATTGATAATTTTCTTTTCTAATTTTTTAAAAACCCGAATTGAAAACCAGAAACTGAAACAAATGCACTGCTGCTAACACACGTGGCTGTCGCACAACTAAAAAAAAGACTAAATCTAACTTTTAATCCATTTTTTTAAAGCAAATAATTCATTTGAAATCAATACATTACGTTTTGAATAATTTAAAAAATCAGAATTTAAGAGGGAATTTTAGTTGTGCAACAAGCACACACGCTACAAGCAATTTGGGTTTCAGGTTTAGTTTGAAGTTGGTTTTGTATTTGTGATAATTTAGCAAATCCGAAGAATGGGCTTAATTTAGTACCAAATCCGCGGTAGTGCCAAGCCGTCAGGCTGTGAAAAAACCTTTTCAAATTTGGAAAGTATTCGGAAGGCTACCGGAGAAAAACATCAAGTGCTAGATTTTCAAGATGTTGACTTTAGTTTTTTCACAGACTGACATTGGCAGTAATTATCAAGCAGAAAGCAGAAATTCAAGAATCCGACAAAAATAACGTACAAAATGAACGAATGCAGAATCTAAAAAAATATATAACAATCATAATTTTAATCGTATTTATTATATTCATTAATACAATTAATTTTGGAATTACAAAAGGATATTTTGAAACTGATATAGAAAATTTTCAAGATAGCATAGATGTTTATAATAAATATGCTGTTGTAATTTTCATAATAATATCTTTTCTGTTTTTATTTTTCAAAAATAGAAAACAAATTAAATCAAAAAATCCAAATATAATTTCACCTGAATATCTAAAATACACATTCCTAATAATATTTATCTCTTTAATAATTTGGATAAATTTTGACACAATAATAACTGATTGTTCTCTGATAATCAACAAACAAAAAGAAATAAGTTCGATAGAAAGAGAGTTTGCTATAGATTTTTATAATGATAAAAAAGGCGAATTGGGATTAACTGAAGATAGATATGATGTAGAATTAGGAATAATTGTAGAGCATTTAGAATTTTATAAAATGAACAAAGAGATTTATAAAAGTTTAAAGGATAAAAAAAATATTAAAATGAAATTCAAAACAGGTTTATTAGGAATACCATTTGACCCTGAATATAAAAAATAGCTACTGGCAACACACGCTACAACGGATTTGGGCAATTGGTTTTGTATTTGGCAGTTTAGTGATAACCAAAAAACAAATCTTAATTTAGAACCCAAACCCGCTGTAATACCAGAACGTCAGGCTGTGAAAAAACCTAAATCAAGTCTCTGAGAATTGCGTATTTGAGATTTTTAAAAAGGAGTCCAAACATAAAATTAAAAATGATGGTTTTGAGACAAACTGACGTTGATAGACATTTTGAAACATGCAGTTCGTTTAACAGAAAATTTAGAAAAATGACACACGCTGAAATATTAAAAAAAATAGAATGGAAAGACTTAAAAAAACTTTCTGTTAAAGAAATGCTAATTGAAAATAATTTGACAATTCCTTGGCTGATTATTTCTTTGACATTGGCATATTTTAAATTTTATTTATTGGCTTTACCTTTTTCTGGCTTTTATTTTTTAACAGCATTAAGACAAGTTCATAATGGTTTTCATAATTCACTTGGAACGAATAAGTTTTTAACTTGGTTGACTTTGTATTTGAATAGTCTATCAATGATGTCATCAATTCACGCAGTAAAATTCAATCATATTCGGCATCATAAATACTGTTTAACCGAACAAGACTATGAAGGTAAATCCGCAGGAATGTCCTGGTATGGAGCAATTTTATATGGACCGATTCATATGTTTTTAATACACAAAGTTACTTTACAACTCGGAAATAAAAACTACGTAAAAAATGTAATCTTTGAATTAATTTCTATTGCTATTTTTACTTTTATCGTCTTTTATTTCAATATACATTTTCTAATTTATCATATTATTGTTATGGTTATTGGGGAATTTCTTATGGCATTTTTTGCAGTTTGGACAGTTCACCACGACACAGATGATAATCCTGAATTTGCACGAACACAAAGAGGTGGTTGGAAAAATAAAATTACATTTAGTATGTTTTACCATTTAGAGCACCATTTATTTCCAGCAGTTCCTACAATTAAACTACCTGAATTAGCAAAACGAATAGATGAAAGTATTCCCGAATTAACTAAAAAACAAACTTTTTGACAACCTTATAAAAAAGCGTCTGTCAACAGCCACTCAACGGATTTACTTCGTCTGTTCGGCTTGCAGCCTCGGGTGGGCAATTGGCTTAATGGAAAGTTGGTCTTGTATTAGGAATGATTTGGCAAATCCGAATATTGGGCTTAATTTAGTTCTAAAGAATGTTGTATGCTATTTTATTACTGAAATAAAAATAAAAATTACCAATGATCATTTTAGAAGTACTTTTTGAAATTTTAGCATGGTTTATACTGGAAGTAATTGCTGACGGATTTTTAAAAATTCTTAAACAGACATATTATTATTTAAGAGAAATTATCTTTGGAATTGAAAGGCCAACTGACCCAAAAAAAGAATTTGAAAAACAATTTCTATACAAAGAAATCGAACTAACCGAGAATCTAAATTCCAAATTAATAACAGGTCAAAAAGGGGTGATTTTAGAAGTAATAAATAGAAACAGAGTATTTGCGGAATTTTACGATACAAATGGAAACCAAATTGAGTGGAGAAATAAAATAGTTTTTAAAATTGGCATGAAACAATTTAAAATAAAAAAAACACTACTGACCGACTAAAGCAATTACGCCAGAAAAAAAAGCAAATAAAGGGATTAATAATTCATTTTGATTGGTTAGGGGCCTAAATAAATTATTACAAGCCAGCCTAAAATACTTGTTTTAAAAACAGACTTATTCTTTTGAAAAACTCGCGAACTATTATGAATAAAGATTTTTTTGAGTTTTAGAAAATTTAGTCGGTCAGTAGTGATTCAGAATAAAAAAAAACCTCGTTTAAGGATAGTTAAGCGAGGTTTATTTTTGGTTTTGAGTTGTAGTTTTCAAAAAAACAAAGTGCTTAAACTCAGAATCCGCATTAGAAATTTACTCCAACTAAATTGTTTTACCATTTTTATATTTTTTAGCGGAGTTCAGTGAATCAATTTCATTTGTTTTTAATATGGTTGTTTTGGTCAAATGTAAGCTTCGATGTCTTCTTCAAAACCAAGAATTTTTCACGAGTTTTATTTTTCGTGGAGTTCAAGATACGCTCCGTTTGGTTCTCTCATTTTTAAATTCGAAATACAAAAGTAGTATCTCATTGTACTATGTTTTTCAGAGGTATTCGATGAACCCTGTTTCTTTCTTCAAAAATAGTCCGTGAGCTCTTGCTTTTATTTGAATAATTCAGTTTCGCTACGAAGCCTAATGCACATTCTGGGATAAAAATAGACCATGAAAATCTAAGTTTGTCCAACTTTCAAATACAATAATGAATTAACAAGCACATTGAATTTTTTCACCACTTGAACTTGACTTTGTTCCTTCGGTAGCATAACCGTCAAATTTCCACCATTCAATTCCGCCCATTAACTCTTTGACTTTAAAACCCAATTTGGACATATTTAACGCACCTTTTGTAGAAGCATTACAGCCAATTCCATCGCAATAAGTTACATACAAAACAGTTTTATCTAAATGTTTGGTACTTTCCTCATTCATTTCACGATGCGGAATATTTATTGCCCTTGGAATATGTTCGGCATCAAAGCCAAATTGCTTTCTTGCATCAAGTGGAACAACTTTTTCATTGTTATTTAAAGCATCAAATAAATCAGACGGGTCCATTTCAAAGGCTAACTTGTTTTCGTAATGTTTAATTTGTAAATCCATTTTTCTAAATTTTAAGATTAATATGATGTAAAACTAAAACAACTTCTTACGTCATAAAAACGAAAAGAATTCATCATTTCTAACGATTATTTTCATACAAATCTGACTATCTAATTTCGTTCCTTTGTATAAAAAATTAAAACAGAAAATGGAAATTCGACATTTACGCCTTATCAAAGCCATTGTAGAAGAAGGTAGTATTACAAAAGCTATCGACAAATTACATTTGACACAATCGGCCTTAAGTCATCAATTGAAAGAAGTTGAATATCAATTGGGTACAAAAATTTTTCTTCGCACCAATAAGAAAATGATTTTAACCAAAGCTGGAGGAAAATTGTATGCAATAGCCAACGAAATTTTAGATAAACTTTCCGACACTGAAAAAGAAATCAAGCAATTGATTTTTGGAGAAATTGGCGAAATAAGAATTAGCACAGAATGCTATTCAAGCTACCATTGGTTGCCTTCTGTTTTAAAGCAATTCCATCTTTTATACCCAAACATTGAGTTGAAAATTGTAATGGAAGCTACTCATTATCCTTTACAAAAATTACAAGAAAATATTTTAGATATTGCCATTATTAGCGACCCAATAAAAGACGAAAATATTAAGTATGTTGAACTTTTTCAAGATGAGATGATGATGGTGGTTTCTGAAAATCATTCTTGGGCAAATAAAAAGTATGTCGTTGCGGAAGACTTTATAAATGAGCATTTATTGATACATTCTTTACCGATGGAAACCGTTACAATTCATCAATTTTTATTAGCACCAGCAAAAGTAACTCCTAAAAAGATAACTCCATTACCATTAACAGAAGCATCAATTGAAATGGTAAAAGCCGATATGGGAATTATGGCAATGGCAAAATGGGCTTTACAGCCGTATTTGAAAAATAATAATATAAGAGCAATAAAAATTGGTAAAAATGGACTTAAAAGGAAACATTACATTGCGTATATGAGCAACAAAACTTATCCTGATTATTTTCAGCATTTTATTGAATTTTTGGTAACCGAAATCAATCAACAATGGACTATATAATCAGAAAAATAGAAGAAAAAGAGTTAGCAATTTTGGTAGAATTATGTCAAAAACACGCTGAATATGAACAAGCGCCGTATAATGTAACCAACAAATTAGAACTATTAAAAGAGGTGATTTTTGCTCAAAACCCGAAGTTGTATTGCTATGTAATTGAAAGTGGAGTAAAATTAGGAGGTTATTTTTCATTCACTTACGACTTTTCGACTTGGGACGCACAGGCATTTTTATATTTGGACTGTCTATATTTAGAACCAAATTTTAGAGGACTAAAAATTGGTGAGCAAGTTTTTGAAAAATTAAAACAAATCGGGCAGGAAAACAATTGTGTAAATATACAATGGCAAACACCTACTTTTAACGAAAGAGCCATCAAGTTTTACAACAAAATAGGAGCGATAGGAAAAGACAAACGCAGATTTTTCATAGATTTGTAACATGTAGAAAAAACGCAGCACAGGCAACATCGGTTTTGCGGTAGTGGAGGGAAGTGCTAAATTGAACATTTGGAATTCTAATAAACTTTGTACTAAATTTGAACTTTGGAGCCTTGAATTTTCCACTATCATCAAGCCGAAAACCGTTTTAGGAATCCATAATAAACACTACTTCAGCTATGGACGGACAAATTCAAGATATATGGACTGACTTACACCAAGAATTGAAAAAATTCATTTTCAGTAAGGTAAAGGATATCGATACAAGTGAAGATATTGTTCAAGACGTTTTTTTGAAAATTCACCTTAACATTCATACACTTTTGGACTGTACTAAACTAACCTCTTGGGTGTATCAAATAACAAGAAATGCAGTAGCTGACCATTATCGAAAAACCAATTTAGAAATTCAGATTGATGGTTTGGATTTTGCAGAACAAGAAAATGAAGAACCGCTTTACCTATCGTTAAGTAATTGTATAAATAAAAAAATAACTAAGCTACCAGAAAAATATAAACAGGCCATATTACTTACTTATTTTGACAAGTATTCTCAAATTGCGTTAGCCGAAGAATTAAATATATCCTATTCAGGAGCAAAAACAAGAGTTCAAAGAGCTAGAGAAAAATTGAAAGACCTTGTTGTAGATTGTGAAAATGTGGTGACTGATAAAAAAGACAATCCTATTGCATATCAAAATTGTTCAAAATAAATTTGCGTCTTTTTTTCAATTGTTGCGTCCATTGATTGTGAGTGTTTTATAAACTAAATCAATTTTCAAATGGACAATTTTCAAAAAGTAGAAGTACAAATTATTAGCGCCTTTGTAGACAATGGGAAAGGTGGAAACTCTGCAGGTGTAGTGTTAAATGCAGACAACTTAACAAACGAACAAAAATTGAAAGTTGCTACAAAAGTTGGACTTTCTGAAACTGCTTTTGTTTCAAAGTCAAAAGTGGCAGACTTTAAACTTGATTTTTTTACACCAACCAGACAAATTGCTCATTGCGGACACGCTACCATTGCAACTTTCTCTTATCTGTCGCAATTAGGCTTAATCAAAAGTAAACATTCTTCAAAAGAAACAATTGATGGAAAAAGAGAGATTTTAATACAAAACGATTTGGCATTTATGGAGCAAAAGCCACCGTTATATATTGAAATTGCTGACTATAGAGAAAAAATATTATATTCATTGGGACTAACAGAAGATGACACTCTTACCAATGCCCCTATTTCAATCGTTAATACAGGCAATTCATTTGCTATAATTCCAGTTGCAAGCGATGATATTTTGAAAAAAATAATTCCAAACCTAGACTTAATAACTCAAATTAGTGATGAGTTCGATTTGATAGGATATTATGTTTTCTCCACAAAAACGAATAATGAGGAAAGGGTAGCAACTACAAGAATGTTTGCCCCAAGGTATGGAATTGCAGAAGAAGCAGGAACTGGAATGGCAGCAGGACCTCTAGCTTGTTATCTGTTTGACAATCTTGGACTAAAAAAAGACCGAATTTTAATTCAACAAGGTTGGTTTATGAACCCACCTTCACAAAGTTTAATCATTGTAAATTTAATCGTAGAGAAAGGAAATATTACAAAAGTTATGGCTGGTGGAAAAGGAATAGTAGTGACTTCAATGACAATTGAAATCTAAAAAGGGCTTCATACAAAGACGGTTTTTATGAAATTGAGGCTTCGGGCTTGATTTAAAATTTGTTTTGTACTTTTGATTTTCAGTGCTCAATCGAAAGTTTCGGGTTTGCAAATCCCTAATTTCTTAAATCCGCAAACCGTCAAACTGTCTAAAAATCTAAATCAAGTCTATTAGAATTATGCATTTGAGATTTTAAAAAGAGAAGAGTTCTGATATAAAATTAAAAATGGAGGTTTTGAGACAAACTGACGTTAACAGTAAGTTATAACAACAACTAATAAACAGACAAACAAACAAATATGACTATTCAGAAAGCTGTAATATTCGATATGGACGGGGTAATTATTGACTCGGAAAATCTTTGGAAAAAAGCGGAGAAAGAAGTTTTTACATCATTAGGCGTAAACGTAACTCATGAAGATTCCGAACTGACCAAATCAATGACAACTTTTGAGGTTACTAAATTTTGGTTTGACAAATTTCCCTGGGAAGATAAAAGCACTGACATTGTTGAGCATATGGTTATTTCAAGGGTAATTGAACTTATCGACACCGAAGACTGTAAAATCAATGGCATCAAAGAATTTATCGAAAGACTTAAAGCTAAAAATTACAAAATTGGACTTGCGACTAACTCACCCTACAAAATTATACCCAAAGTTTTGCAAAAGTTTGACATTCAACATTTATTTGATACTGTTTCTTCTGCAGAATTTGAAGACAACGGAAAACCAGCCCCTGCAATTTATTTAACGACTGCTGAGAAACTTAACGTTACGACAAATAACTGTATAGCTATTGAAGATTCTTATTCAGGAATGTTAGCTGCAAAAAATGCAGGTATGACAGTTGTTGCATTTACAAACGGTAACAAGGACTTAGACTTTGAAATTGCAGATTATAAAATTGATGCTTTTGACCACTTTAATATTGACATATTTAATTAACCTACCGCAAACAGCTAACAACACATTTGCAATGGGCGGGGTTTCTTGCTTCGCAGATAGTTTAGTGGTAGCCGAAAGTTTTGTGCTCCGTATAAAGTTCATTGGTAAAATCTAGCCCATCCCAAATCTGCAAACCGTCAAACTATCTCAAAACCTAAATAAAGTCTCTGAGAATTGTGTATTTAGGAGTCCGAATATAAAATTAAAATGAAAGTTTTGAGACAAACTGACGCTAGCAGTGATGTAATAGTAGAATAGACCCAAAAAATATGAATATGCAAAAAAGCAAGCCAACGAATCTTTATGATTTTTTAGATTTCATTCGTGAAAAACCAGAATTGTATATTGGCGAAAAATCATTAACTGCTTTATACTTCAATATAAATGGATTTAATTTGTCATCTTGGGTTCATAATTTCGAAGAAAACATTAAACCTGAATGGAAAGGATTTCATGATTTTGTGGCATTAAAACTCGAATATAAAGAATCAACTCTAGGTTATAGAAATATGATTTTAGAGAAGAATAAGTTTGATGAAATCAAGTCGCTAAATATGTTTTTTGATCTTGTTGATTCATATAAAGAAACCGATAAATAAACACTACTGCCAACATCTACAACGGATTTGGGTATTTAGCTTCATGGAAAGTTGGTTTTGTATTTGTAAGATTTGGCAAATCCGAAAATAGGACTTAATTTAGTGCCAAACCCGCTGTTGTGCCAGAAGGTTAATTGCAATTGTATGAGAACACCAGAAGAACTAATAAATCAATTTGATCAAATAACATATTCTCTTTCGAAAGAAGATATTTTTAGATTTGACAAAGACGATAATGGACCAATACACAATGTGATTACACGGATTCACACACATTGTTATGGTGTTAGATTATTTGATGAGGAAGTTGGAATTATAATTGAAATGTTCTATGTAAATAATGACAAAGAATTAACTGGCGATTTAATTCAACTAGATCTAAATGATGAAAACTATTTTCAGTTGTTAATTCGATTCACTGCGATGTTAGCTCAAAAATACAATGACGTTAATGCATTAATTGCTTTTAATACTTTTCAAAGCAAACTCAGAGGTTTTTTAGAAAAACTTGGTTTTTTCACTACAACATCAATAGAATTGAAACCATACAAAAATAAAAATGCTGTAATGTATGGATTTTCCGAGCGTGGAATCAAAAACGTAATTCTAATTGAGCAAAAAGATTTTTACCGAGATTTTTTTAACAATATACATTTATTGGAAATTATTCCTGATTGTGAATATGTTTATTTGATGGTAAATAGTGATACTGGATATGTAAAAATTGGAACAAGCAAAAATCCAAGATATCGCGAAAAGACTTTACATTCTCAAGAACCAAAAGTCGATATGATCGCTTTATGGAAATGTGATAAAAAAGTAGAAAAAGAATTACACGAAAAGTACAAAGAAAAGCGAGTTCGAGGAGAATGGTTTGATTTGAAACTTTACGATTTAAAAGAGATTGAAGAATATATGACGAAAAAATCAACTGTAAGTTAACAACTACAATGGATTTGAGCATTATGATTAATTGAAAGTTGGTTTTGTATTTGTAAGATTTGGCAAATCCGAAAACAGGTCTTAATTTGGTTCCAAACCCACTGTACTAACAGAATCTTACCAGCTTTTACCGCAGAATCACATATGAAAGAAAATTGGCTTTTTATTAAAACTCCAGATGATTACGGAAACTCGGAGATTATTCAGATTGAAGAAGATATCATTCAATATTTTGTTGTTGAAAAAAATGACGAGATCTGTCTAATAAATAGCGAAAACAGAAATGAAAAGTTAAGCGAAAAAGAACATAAATTCATAAATCAAAATCGAATTAGATTTTTCAGAAATGGAAAAAATTCATAAATTTTATAGTGATGAAAAGTATACAACTGAAGATTGTATATTCGAAAATGATTACGAAAAACTTATAGCAACAGAAACTGAATTAACAGAAACTGAAATTCAGAATTTAAAGTTTGAGTTTAATTGGAATGTAGAAAAAATGAATCTTAGGTTCAATGAGGTTTTGGACTCGCCATCTATACAAGAAGTAAACAAACGTTTGAATAAAGAAGGAAGTAAAATAATACTTGAAAAACTAAATGAAACGCTATTTGTTTCACTTTATATAGATAATTATCTTGACAAGCTAATTCCTATAAAACATGTAGACAAACAAAAGATGATTTTATATGGTTTCCCAACAGAACCTTATGAAATTAGTTGTCCAATAATCGAATAAAAAACATCTTGTAAAAGTTATCCCAGCTCCGTAGAGTGCACTAAACAATAAATAAATTTGTTGTGTGTTGCTAATAGCTCTGACTTCGCGCTATTTTAAATCATTTTGTAAACCTTAGAATTTAGATGTGATTTTCAAAGAAGACCATCAATAAAAAAGGAAGCAAATGGCCATAGAAAATTCAAATTTAATCTCAAAATTTGCAATCTCAATGCTTGACCAAGAAAGAATCTATCTAAAATAAAAAAATAGAAAACGTCAGAAAACCTTTGCTAGCGCTGCTTACAGAGAATTAATCTTAAAAGCTATTGACCTGTTGTCATAAAGGACTTCTAGACGATTAAATAGTTAATTGTGTACCTTTGCGAAAAAAAATGAAATTTAAAATTATTTTACTTATCCTAATGTGTTTTTCTATTTTGGCTTCCGCCCAAAACCAAATGCAACAATTGCAGCGCTATTCTCAGAATCAACAAAATCAAGCGAGACAAATGCATCAGCAAATGAATAGAAACAATCAGAATTGGGCAAACCAAAGATACCAACAACAGCTACTATGGCAACAGCGCGCCATGATGCGTGCTCGTGATATGACGATTACTAATGAATCTAAATTAGCCAAAGAACAAAACAGCTTCCAAAAACAAGAAACTAAAATAAAAGAAAAAGAAGCTGAAATAAAAAAACTACAAGAAGAAGTAGCACAACTACAAGAAAATTCCAAAAACTCAAGTGATGCTGATGTGGCGAGCAAAATTGAGAAAACTAAGAAAAATATAGGTAAATCTGAAGTTAAATTAGCCAAATCAACTGCCAAACTCGCTGAATCTTCTCAAAAAATTCAAGAACTAAAAACGGAAATTGAAGCTAATAAATTGGCAGCGGCTGAACTGTCTAAAAAACATGAGGAAGAGAAAAAACTGAAAGAAGCTGAAAATGAGAAATTAAAAAAAGAAGCAGAAGAGAAAAAAGAAGTCAAAAGAAAATTTAAAGAAGAGAAAACTTCTTTAAAATAGCACCAGTCCGTGGAAGAAAAATACTCTATTCCACAAAGTGTTTTTAACAATAAATAAATTTGTTATGTGTTGCGCAAAGTCAGTGACCATCGTAAAGTACAGCACGATATTTTTTCGATACATCTGAATTTGAGGCAAAACAACAGTAACATCAATTCATGAAAAAACTAATATTCATATCGTTATTTCTTTTATTTAGCAGTTTATCCTTATTAGGGCAGATAAATAAATTACCAGTTCCTACAAAGGCTTTTATTGAGAAAGCCAAATATTCCTCAGATCTCGAAGAAAAATATTTTACAAAATATATTGGAAAAAAAAGGGAGAAAATCTTAAAAAGATATAGTGACTCAAAAGAGGTTTGTGCAAGCGAATATGAATTTAGAACGGGAATAAAAATGAAAAGTAATTCCTGTTCTGAGGCAGGCTCACAAGTAGAGATCATTTTTCCGAATTATTCCAAAAGCGAGGTGGTTAAATTCGTTGAATGGTTTTTTAAAAATGATTACAGTGAGTGGAATAAAACAAAAACAAATTATCAACCCAAAGAAGATGGCGATGCAGGTTGTTATCTTGAAATTAAACAACTGAAAGGTAAAATAGTATTAAGTTACTATTGCGGTTGCTAACATAATAGACTTTTTAACACGCGCCTCAATAATTTCTCTCAATTCACTAACCATAAAATTCAGTCTTGACAAATCCTATAAAAAGGTTAAGTTTAGTATCAAATCTGAATAGCATATAAATTTTGTAGTAATCTTAAGGTAACACTCTGAAAAATGACAACTATAAATAAAAAAGTTTTAATTCCTATTATTATTCTAGTAAGCATATTTTGTTTTGTTGTTTATCTAAATCATAAAAATTTCCAAGCTAAGTTTTTTAACAAAACAGGAGAAAGTATTGATTCACTTATGATTGGAAATACATTAATTGGTAAGTTAAAAAAGGAGGGGCATACAGAATACATCAATTTTAAAGAATTTGCATTTGATAGTGGATTCCCTTATGAAAATGTTAGCGGAAAAATTAAAGGAAAAACAGCCGGGCCTTATTTTTGGAGTGATTGCGGAACTCAGAGATATTCTTTATCTGATGATACTTATCAATTTGACATCAAAAGTGAAATTGATTTAAATGGAGAAACTGTTTTGTATCTGGCTCCTCATAACAGAAAAATGTTTTGGGAGTAAAATACTACAACTGATGGTTGAGTTTTCATGTCGTCTTTCACTAACAATGAAGTCTAAATTTTCGACAAAATCAAAAAATATAATGTCTGAAAAAATAGAAAAAATAATACTTGAAAAGTATTCAGGAAGCTTTATGAATAATTCCAAGTGGGTAAAGTTAATTCAAAAACTTATTGAAAATTTTGACGTTATTAAAAAGTGTAATGTTAAGTTCATATATGATGATGTTATTAGATCATTGATTATAACTGGAGATGAGCAATACAATTTAGATTTTTATTCAAACTCAATGGAAGGGATGCTAAATAATCCAATCGTTCCTGGCTGGACAGTTTATAAAGAAATCGAATGGATAAGCTTTCCTTACGATACTGAAACAGTACAGGATATGTTGAAAATAAGACAAGAAATTCAAATGCTGGGTAAATTTAATGATGAATTAACAGATGACTATTATCGAATTTATGCCTATAAATAAAGATGTCATAATAACTAGTGAAACAAATTTGCTCTAAAAACTGCATTAGTTTTTTGGAACCAACCCGGCTCATCAAAGTGTTCTTAACAATAAATAAATTTGTTATGTGTTGTGCAAAGTCAGTGACCTTTGTAAAGCGTAGCATGACATTTTTTCGATACATCTGGATACTTTGCGTAGCTGGGGTTATATTGGAAATCATATAAAGAACAAATTCCAAGGAAGATAGTAAGAGGAATTAATACATAATATAAGAAAATTAGTAAATTTGGATAGTTAATAATAATTACAAGTGTTGCGCTAGATACTTTAATCCACCAGTTCGTAACATTGGCAATATCTAAAATATATGAACAATCAAATGCTCTTTTTTTTCAGTGCATTAGGTGCATTTAATGGTTTTATACTTTCAGTTTATTTTGCTATTAATGCTAACAAGAGAAAATTTTCAAATTACTTCTTGGTATTTTTGCTTTTGACGTTAAGTATAAGAATAATTAAGTCTGTTTTTTTCTATTTTAATCCCCAACTATCAAACACTTTTATTCAGATTGGACTTTCTGCTTGTATATTGATTGGTCCTTTTCTTTATTTATATCTAAAATCTCAGTCTGATAATGAAAAAATAAGTTGGATTATTCACATATTTCCTTACTTAATAGGAACTATCGTTTTAGGATTATCCTATCCATATGTTGAACACCAAGTGATTTGGAGTAGCTGGATTGTAAAAGGCATCTATATTCAATGGTTTATATATATAGTTATTTCTATAAAATATATTTCCCCTGTTTTTTATAAACTCAAAAAGAAACAAAGCTTATCCAAGATGGATATTTGGTTACTAAGTATCTATTTAGGCGTTGCGTTTATTTGTTTGGCTTATTCTACAGCAGCATATACCTCTTATATCGTTGGGGCTTTATCCTTTACATTCATTCTATATCTAATTATTTTGCTTTTTGTTTTCAAGAATAAACATGCATCTACTTTTTTTCAAGAAAAAGAAAGGTACCAAAACAAGGAGCTTGACGCTATAACTATAGAAGCCATACAGCAAAAAATACTTTTTATAGCTGAAAAAGAACTCTTTCTTAATCCAAATCTTACCTTGGATGATACTGCAAAAGAAGTAAAGATCAATAAACACCAATTGTCACAATATCTAAATGAAAAACTAAATAAGTCTTTCAATGTTTTTATCAATGAATTTAGAATTGAAAAAGCAAAATCTTTGCTTCAGACTAAAACCAATTATACAATGGAAGCTTTAGGCTATGAGTGTGGCTTTAATTCAAAATCAACTTTTTTTACAACCTTTAAAAAAATAACAGGTCAAACTCCCACCGAATACCAAAGAGGCTTTCAGAATGAGTTCGGTTTTATAAACTCGAACTCCAAAACCATAAAATAAAACTTCTAAACCTTTTTATCGCTACATATTTGCACAGATTATTAAAAATTAAAACAATGCAAAATATGTACAGAACAATTTTTAAATTAAGGTTATTTTTTTTGATAAGCACTTGTTTTTGCTTGTCCCCTACATTGGTTTTTTCACAAAATAAAATCCTATTTGTCGTTTCGAACCAAGATTACTATGGAAAATCAAAAGTTAAAGCTTCCAACCATTTTGGTGAGATAGTAGTGCCCTATGATATTTTTACCAGGGAAGGTTATACTGTAGATTTTGTAAGTCCTAAGGGTGGAGCTGTTCCAATCGGGTATATTAATGCTTCAGATAGCATTCATAAAAAATACCTTTACAACAGTTTTTTTATGAATAAACTCAAAAATACCTTGAAGCCTCTTGATGTTGTTGCCCAAAATTATAGTGCTATTTTATATGGAGGTGGTGGTGCCGCTATGTTTGGTATAGCTGAAAATATTGCCATTCAAAATCTTGCAAGACAAATTTTCAACGACAACGGTATTGTTTCAGCAATTTGCCACGGTACTGCAGGTTTAGCATATCTAAAAGACGATAATGGGAAATCCCTTTATAGCGGCAAAAAAATAACAGGCTTTGCGGATAAATTTGAAGATAAAGCAGAGGAATATTACAAAACGTTTCCTTTCGCCATGGATGAAGCTATAAAAAACAATGAAGGCAATTTTGTATATGCTGATAATTTGGGGGAAAGTTTTTATGTGGTGGATGGACGATTTGTAACCGGGCAAGACCCCAGTTCTGCATCAAAGATGACTTCCGAAATCATCAAACTTATCGAAAAAAACAAATTTTCAATTCCACAAACAACAATTAAAAAAATCGACAAAGTTTTTTCTGAATGGGACAATATGCCAAATAAATTAGGTGTGGCGGCTGGTCTTCTAAAAGACGGAAAAATTGTCTATTTAAAAGGTTTTGGCAGTGCTAATCTAAATGACGAAATCCCGATTAATGAAGATACGCAATTTCAAATTGGTGCTATGGCTAAGCAATTTACTGCCTTTGCAATACTCCTTTTGGAAGACCAAGGAAAGCTGTCATTAGCAGATGATGTGCGTAAATACATACCACGATTAAATGATTTCGGACATAAGATTACGATCAAACATTTATTAAGTCAGTCTAGTGGTTTGCACGACTTTATGTCTTTAAAAGAAATTACTGGTTGGAGAGAGAAGGATGTGTTTACACAAAAAGATGCTTTGGATTTAATTTTCTTACAAAAAGAATTAGATTATGTACCAGGGACAAAGTTTTCACAGACTAGTTCTGGTTTTATTTTATTAGCTGAAATAATAAAACAAGTTACAGGTCAAACACTTGCAGAGTTTTCGCAAGAACATATTTTTCAACCTTTGAAAATGAACAATACTTTGTTTTTAGATGACCATGAAAAGATTATTCCCAACATAGCTATTTCGTATCAAAGTAGTAAAAACGGATTTAAATATAATCCGATCAACTATTCTATTGTTGGAACAACCAATCTTTATACTTCTGCGGCGGATATGAGCCGTTGGTATCTCAATTTTGAGAATCCAAAAGTCGGTAGCAAAAAGATGATAGAAAAGCTAAGGTCTCCAGTTACATTAAATGATGGAAAAACAACTTTTAGACCAACATCTGGAAGACTAATTTATGGACAACAGTATGAACACTCAGAACGAGGTCTGCCAAAAATTTGGACTTTTGGTTTAGAGGGCGGTTATGCTAGTAATATTTTCATATTTCCTAACCAAAAAGTTACGGCATTTGTGCTCGGAAACAACATCAGGTATAACGGTAGTCTTGCTATGAGAATGGCACAGGAAGTGTTGGGAATTGATTTTCCAGAACCAGAAAACATTGATTTTACTAAAGTTAAAAGTATAAAAATGTCACCCCAGCAATTAGAAAGCTACAGTGGTTACTATTGGGACAATGATAGAGCGTCAGCTCGAAGGGTATATGTAAAAAATGATGCTTTATACTATCAAAGTATTGGTACTAGTAGCGAAAGTAAATTGTTGCCTTTATCAGAAAATATTTTCCAGATGATACTCGAAAGTGATGATGTTGTAATGGTGAAATTTCGTAAAGAAGATGGAAAAATGAAAATGATTTATACCTCTGGGAAAAGTGATGACTATGTATTTGAAGTCTACAAACCGCTAAATATATCTGCCACAGAATTGAGTACCTACACGGGAACATTTTACAACAAAGCATTAAAGGCATCTTACATAGTGTCGCAAAATGAAAAAGGCTTATGCACAAGCAACAAAAGTCAACCCGTAATTGACTTTACGCCTATTCAAGTGGATCTATTTTTAAGTAATATCAGAAGTTTTGGTAGTATTCGATTTGTTCGAGATAAGCAACAAAAAATTACAGGATTTTATATAAACTCGGACAGGATTAAGAATTTATTTTTTGAAAAAATCTATAATTAACTTTAAAATGTAAAGACATGAAGTACACTAAGATTGCTTATTTAGTAGTAATGGTACTATTGCAACGAGCGACTTTTGCCCAAGCGTCATATAACAAATCGGAAATAAACCAGATTGAAGAAACTTTGAAGCACTATATAGAAGGAACGGCAAATGGTCAGCCAGAAAGGTTGAAAAAGGCTTTTCATCCCGATTTTAACTTGTACTCCGTCGTAAAAGATACATTGAGAGTTTGGAAAGGGCAAGATTATAGTAGCAATATCAAAGAAGGCGAAAAGACGAACCGAATAGGTCGTATTCTTTTCATTGACATAGAGAATGATGCTGCCATTGCAAAAGTAGAAATTTTGATGCCCGAAAGGCAACGAATTTATACCGATTACTTTCTTTTACTTAAATATCAAGGGACATGGAAAATAATTCATAAAAGTTTTGCATGGAGAGCACTATCTAAAATAGATAAGAAATAAAAGCCATCCTCCAACAACCAGTATTTCGTTGTGTGAGTAGGATCAACATTGAATAAACCCCAGATCCGTATTAGACTACGAAGTGAGACTGAATTATTCAATGAAAGCAAGAGTTCACGAACTTTTTTTGAAGAAGGAAACAAAGGTCGCTGAATTCCATTTAAAAATATAAAAATGAAGAAGTAATTTAGTTGTAGTAGATTTTTAATGCACAATCTGGGGTAAAGAGATCTAGATAGAATAACCTAAAACTTGTCTTTGTTTCCCTTTGGATTAAGACTAAGATTTATAAACAATAAAAAAAAACAGCAATCGGATTGATATATCGGTTGCTGTTTTTTTATGTTAATGTCACCACCTGCTATATGGTTTTTTTGATTTTCGACAAGAATTCATGCGATACACCCAAATAGGATGACAGGTTTCTGTTGTTGATTTGCTGTGTTTTGTGCGGGTATTTTTTGATGAACTCCATATAGCGCTGTTTAGAGGTTTTGTTCAAAACATCCAAAAGTCTTTCTTGCATGATGATATTGGTTTTTTCTACCATCATAGTGTGAAATTGAATCAATTTAGGGACTTCCTGAAATAATTTTTTTTTGTTCGTTTTATTAATGACCAATATTTCGCTGTCTTCTAGCGCTTTGATGTTGAATTTGGTTGGTTTTTGATGGTAAAAACTTTCTACATCGCAAATCCAATCGGTATCAAAAGCAAAAAATAGGATACTTTCTGTTCCGTTTTCTTTCAAAGTGTAAATTTTAAACGATCCTTTCAAAACAAAACCTTCGTATTTGCTGTTAGAGTCCTGAATTTGCAAGAAGTCATTTTTCTTCAAGGTAAAACGTTCGACTTTGTTGATAATCAATTCCCATTCGTCTTGTGTGAGTGGGATTTTGGTTTCAATATTCTGTCTTAGTAATTCGTACATGGTTTGGGGTTTTTCAAGTTTAAATTAGGCTAAGGATTCTTTTTATCGAAAAACAGTAGGTTGTGTAATCGATTGCGTAAAAATATGAAAATTATATTATCTTCAATATAATAAACAATAAAAAAATAAAAATTAAAAAATTTATAACAATTGTTGAACTTGTTCAATTTTTTTGAACTTTTTTGTGATTTATTTTGTAATGCTTAAAATATGTCATTAACATTAAAAAAAACTATTATGAAAGTAAGAATTATTAAGGCTGTTTTTGTGCTAAGCCTTTTTTGGGGATGGGTAAGTTGCAATTCTGATGAGGCCGTTATGGAAACGAACGCTGAGGTAAATGCAGAGGAGAATTTGGTACCAAAAACCACTACAGCTTCTACCTTAAGAGTTGGGGATTGCACAGCCGTTCCAGGTTGGGCTTCGCAAAACGGAGGGACTACCGGAGGAGGTAGCGCAGCTGAAACAGTGGTAACGAATTACGCTCAATTAAAAGCTGCTATCGAGAATACGGCTGTGAAAGTAATCAAAGTGACAGGAACAATTACAATTCCAGCTACTTCAACGGGTAGAATTGCTTTTCAGGATCAAACCGGAAAAACTATTTATGGAGCTAGTGGAGCCAAATTGGTATCTACTGATCAAACCAAAGCCAACTCTGGAATTTTGAATATCAAAAGATGTAAAAATATCATCATCCGAAATTTGATTTTTGAAGGACCTGGAGCCTATGATACGGATGGTTGGGACAACGCCATCATCGATAATTGTCAGAACGTTTGGGTAGACCACTGCGAATTTAGAGATGGAGTTGATGGAAATTTTGATATCAAAAACCAATCCGATTATGTTACAGTTTCTTATTGTAAATTCACTTATTTGAAACCACCAAGAGCGGGAGGTTCTGGAGGTTCAGACGATCACAGATACTCTAACTTAATTGGTTCTAGCGATGGAGCAACTGCTGATCGCGGTAAATTGAGAATTACTTTCGCTCGTTGCTGGTGGGCTAGTGGTTGTAAAGAAAGAATGCCAAGAGTTCGTTTTGGAAGGGTGCATATCATTAATAATTATTTCAGTAGTAGTGTGAGTAATAAGTGTGTAGCCGCTGGTTTTGAAGCAAATATTCGCGTAGAGAACAACGTATTTGAAAATGTAAAAACACCAATCGATTTGATGACTGGATATACAGCAGTTACAGCTGTTGGAAATATTTTTACCAACACTACAGGAAATACAGCTGGAAGTAACACGGCGTTTACACCTCCATACTCTATTCCAACGCTTGCAGCATCAGCGGTTAAGGCCGATGTTTCAGCGGGAGCGGGAGCAACATTCACAGGAAATGTTTGTGGTTCTTTTTAAGAAATTGAAAAGAATGTAATAGGAAAAGGTGTGGTATCTTTTTCAAACCCTCAAATGACATCAGTTGTTTGGGGGTATTTTTTTTTTGTAGTATACAAAAATAAAAATATTGTTATAGTGGAGGGTTTTGGGTTATTACTATATTTGGAAGACCCAATCTAAAGCTATAATTATGTTGAAACCTTGTTTACTGTTACTCTTGTTTTTAAGTTTTGGTTTTGCTACAAAGAAAACTATAGTTTCTGAAAGAAGCACTCCTAAAACAATAGCAATTCCAAAACCTTTTTTACCGTTGACTGTAGAGGAACTAACAGCCGATACGCTAGTCCCTATTGCAGTTTTGAAACAAAAAAGTAAAAAGTTTTCTGAAAAATACGGGCTCGATTTTCAAGGAAATTGTTACGATTGTGATTTGGCAAACCTCAAAATTTCAAGACAAAAGCTTGTTTTTACCAATGTTTGCGATGCTACTCAATCCGTTGTCTTGAAGGTGTTATTTGTTAAGCACATCAGCAATCAATTGATTATTGGTACGCCTAACAGCCGATAGATTTTTGCTAAAATAGAAAAAGAAGGTGTTTATCAATTGAAAGTAGAAGGCAGTCGAATAACCAAAGTGGGATTCAGAACGAGTATTTTTTTTACGTCAAAGAAAAAATTACCTCAGTTTAAAGTCCACGATTGTGGAGATTTTCAGGGATAGTTTTTAAAAGGGCTTTAAGTTTTTTTAAATCTAAAAAAAATGTTAAACCTTTTTAGATTTGAAAAGTCTATATATGAAACGAACCAGTAACCCAAAACGATAATTATGAAATACTTACCATTACTTTTGCTCTCTCTTTTGTTTGTTGGATGCGACAAAGGAGACGACACCCCGCAAAATCCTACGGAAGCTTTTTATTTTCCACCCACAACAGGAAGCACTTGGGAAACGAAATCCATAGCCAGTTTGGGATGGAACCAAAGCGCGGTTCAGCCCTTAAAAGACTACTTGGCACAAAAAAACACCAAATCCTTTATGATTCTAGTCAATGGAAGAATCGTAATGGAAGAATACTTTAACGGACATACGGCAGCGGCTACTTGGCAATGGAATAGCGCAGGAAAGACATTAGTAGCTACTACAACGGGAATAGCGCAGCAAGAAGGTTTACTTAGCATTAACAACAAAGCGTCACAATATTTAGGTACAGGTTGGACTAGTGAAACGCTAGACAAAGAGAATCTAATTACGTCGCGACATTTATTAACCATGAGTTCTGGTTTGAATGATGCAAGTGAATTGGTCATAAAATCCAATTTAACGTATTTGGCCGATGCTGGAACAAGATGGTCGTATCATAATGTGTTTCAGAAATTAATGGATGTGGTGGCTGCGGCTAGTAAACAAGATTTTGAAGTGTATTTCAATACCAAATTGAAAAATAAAATTGGGATGGATGGTTTTTGGAACTACGGAGCCATTTTTAAGATTTATAACAGTTCTACCAGAAGTATGGCTAGATTTGGGCTTTTGGCACTTAATAATGGTAAATGGAATGATGAGCAAATCATTAATGAAACCTACTTTAAGGAAAGTATCAGTACATCGCAAACTATTAATCCGTCTTATGGTTATTTGTGGTGGTTGAATGGAAAGTCTAAGTATATGGTTCCTGGAGGACAAACGGTTTATCAAGGGGCTTTGGTACCCAATGCACCCGCTGATATGTATGCCGCGATGGGAGCAGAGGACCAACGTATTTATGTGATTCCGAGTAAGAATATGGTGGTGATACGAATGGGGGATGCTTCGGATCCTGCGAATCCTAATTTTGCACTTTCGGGTTTTGACAGCGCACTTTGGGAAAAAATAAATGCAGTGATTAAGTAAATTTTTAATCCTACTTCATAAGCGACAACAAATCTTTTTTGTTGTCGCTTTTTTTGTATCCTAATAGAAAACCCTGTGGGGCTCTCTAGCCCCGATCGCAGCGGCATCCTTTTGTGCAGCGAGAGCTGTACAAAAGATATAGCGGAGAGCGGGAACTTTGTTGGCTGGAAATGCCTGTTCTTTCGCTCCTGATTGGTATCATGGTTGATTAAAATTAATTTCTATTTGTTGGATTGATGCAATAATGGATTCGATTCGCTGGTTTTCTTTTTCTTGTTGTTTTTTGCCTAAATAGAAATAGGTAAAAAGAAACCAAGTGAGGGTTAATCCAATGATTATTAGTTGTATGCCTAGAGAAAAAGGATGGATGACTTCGATAAAATACAATCCCATCGCGAGGCTGATGAATAGAAAGTAGGCTTTGGTCAACTTGGTATTGATCCATTTTTGGTATTGGTATACTTTTTCTAATTGCTCAAGAGAATGTGAAGGGTTTGAGGTGAAATCTATCTTTTTTAATAGGTATATTAGTTTGCCACGTGCGATTGAGAAAACGCCGATGCAAAGTATCATTGTTATTAACCCAATATAAGTCGTAATGGATTGGAAGGTGATGCTGAAGAGTATCCAAATCAGGGTGATGAGTGCTAAAACTAAAGCTGTTATTTGAATGCTAATCTTGGTGTTGTATTCTTTTTTAGTTTTTTTCGCTTTGTTGATTATGGCAGAAGCATCTGGAACGGCTTTGGTTTCCTGATTTTTCCATAGGTTTTGTATGTCGTTAAAGTCTTTCATATTTTGCATATATTTCGCTTAGTTGTTGTTTGATGCGATGTATTTTTACTCGAAGATTACCTTCGGAGAGCGCGGTTACCTCTGCAATTTCTTTATAACTTACTTCTTCGAGTAGAAGGGTTATAATGACTCTATCGGCTTCGTTCAACTGGCTGATGCATTGGTACAGCAAGTTAATTTGTTGCTCCTTGTCGTTTTGTTCTTCGAAGATTTTGGTAAGGTCGGTATTGATAGCGACGTTATTTTTGTTTTTGGTACTCCGAATGTGTAGTAAACAGGTATTAACAGCGATTCTATAAATCCAAGTACTGATTTGTGATTCTCCTCTAAACTTGCTCTGGTTTTCCCATACTTTGATGAAAATTTCTTGAAGTAAATCATCGGCTTGCATCGCGTCTCCAGTATATCCCAAACAGAGGCGCAGGACTTTTTGGGAATATGTGGCGTATATGTTTTCGAAATTAAAAGTTGTTTCGGGCACTTTTTTTATGATTTAGCGTTTAAAAATAGTTCAATTTCGTTGTAAAACCACTCGGGTGTGTCGTACATAATAAAATGTTTGGCTTGGGCTACTTTGATGGTTTTGTTTTTGAGAAGGGCATATTGCAAATTGTATTCTTTTTCGCTGGTTTCTTTTGTACCCCAAAAACTGGTTAAAACTAAATTAGGTTGTTTTATTTTGGCAAGTTCTCCTCGTAAATCAGTGGTCGATAATTCGACCAAAGTACTTCCTAAAGTAGTGCGATCACTATCAAAGCTCCATTTTGCAATCGCTTTGGCTCGCAAGCTGTCGGACACTTGGTAGAGCATGCTTTTGGTCATATTTTCGATATAGCCTTCGTTTGGTAAACTTTTGAAATTAGCTACCACTGCTTTTTTGTCAAATTGAGGCATTTTTTTTACGTCGTCAGCTGTGGTATTGGGTTTTCCCATTGCCGTTAAGAATGGAAGTCCGTCTACGCAAATGCTTTTTCCAAACAAATCGGGGGCTTGACTTTGAATCCATAGGGTTAAGAAAGCGCCCAAACTATGACCGATGAGAGATGGTTTTTTCAAACGGTTGTTTTTGGTGTAAGCGATTATTTCCTCTTTGACGGTTTGTAACAAATGTTCGCTTTCGATAGGAGGGGTACCTCCAAATCCTGCAATAGATATAATGTGTAGTTCGTAATTTTTTTTCAATTGTTCGGCGGTTTCTTTCCAAACTTCGCCAGGACAAGAATATCCTGGAATCATAATAACGGGTTTTCCTTTTCCGATTACTTGTACTTGAAACGAAGTTGGCTGTTGAGAGAAAGCTAAACTAGCGATTAACAATAAAACGGTGCTTAAGATTATTTTTTTCATGGTTATTTTTTTAAAGTTTCCCTTTGGATACAATCGCATTAGAATTGTTACAAAGACAAACAAAAAAATATGAAAGTTTTTTTGGAGAAGTGAATATTGGTATTTAAATACTTGATTTTTAGAAGTTTGCTTTGTTTTTATTGTGTAATGAAGCATACTAAATGAACTTAATTTTTCAGTATTCATGATTATAAAAATTTTGAATCCTAATTTTAAATCTTAAAAAATTGACTGGTTGTTTACGAGAATCATATTCTTTGACATTTTGTTTTTTTAGAAATTTAATTTAAAAAGACAATTTTTGTAGTGTATTCCTTTGATTTTCAGTTAATAAAATTGGTATTGTACTATTTATTTTATTATATTTGAGTTAATGATAATATTATTACCGTTTTGTCTTGATTTTACCATTTTTTTATTTTCTACGATCAAAGCAATTAGAAATTAGTTTTGATTTTAAATGAAGCACAAAAAAAATTAAAATAATCTATAAAAAACCTAAATATTATGAAAATAACTATTGTTGGGAGTGGCTATGTTGGTCTTGTAACAGGAGCCTGTTTTTCTGAAGTTGGTATTAATGTTACGTGTGTAGATATAGACCGTAATAAAATAGACAAGCTTAACGAGGGTATTATCCCTATTTATGAGCCTGGGCTTGAGGATATGATTACCAGAAACATGAAAAAAGGGCGATTACTTTTTACCACAAACATACAAGAAGCCTTAATTGATTCTGAAGTTTTATTTATTTCTGTGGGTACGCCACCCGATGAAGATGGTAGCGCCGACTTAAAATATGTATTGGCAGTTGCGAGAGATTGCGGAAAATATATTAATGATTACTTATTAGTCGTAACCAAAAGTACTGTTCCTGTAGGAACTTCTCAGAAGGTAAAAGAGGCGCTGCAAGAAGAGTTAGATAAGAGAAACGTTTCCATAAAATTTGATGTTGCATCCAATCCCGAATTTCTAAAAGAAGGAGCAGCTATCGACGATTTCTTAAAACCTGATAGAATTGTAGTGGGCTTAGAGAGCGAAAGAGCCGAAGAGCTAATGAAGAGTTTATACAAACCATTTACCCTTAATGGTCACCCAGTGATTTTTATGGATATTATTTCTGCAGAAATGACCAAATATGCTGCAAATTCTATGCTTGCGGCAAAAATTAGTTTTATAAATGACATCGCAAATCTTTGTGAAATTGTTGGTGCAGATATTAATAAAGTTCGTAAAGGAATTGGTTCAGACTCCAGAATTGGAAATAAATTTATATATCCAGGAATAGGTTATGGTGGGTCATGTTTTCCTAAAGATGTTCAAGCATTAATTAAAACTGCTGGTGAATACGATTATGAATTACGTGTATTAAAAGCAGTAGAAGCCGTTAACAATGACCAAAAATTAGTGCTTTTTCATAAAATCATGAAGTATTTTAATGGAGATGTCAAAGGCAAAAATATTGCGCTGTGGGGCCTTTCCTTTAAACCACAAACCGATGATATGCGCGAAGCGCCTTCTTTGTATATTGTGAATAATCTGCTGAAAGCGGGTGCCATAGTAAAAGCATACGATCCAATCGCTATTAATGAAGCGAAACATCATTTTGGAGACACCATTTCGTATTACGAAGATCAATACGAAACTCTTATTGATGCGGACTGCTTGGCAATTCTAACCGAATGGCCAGAATTCAAATTTCCAAACCTAAAAATTGTTCAAAAATTACTTCATAGACCTGCAATTTTTGATGGACGTAACATTTACGATAAAGACGAAATGAAGCAAAACGGTTTTGATTATTTCTGTATTGGAGTCAATACTTCAAAATAGGTAATCTCTCGTAAATAGTAATTCGGTTTTAAAAACACAGGTTATGGCAATGAAAAAAATTTTAGTAACTGGTGGTGCTGGTTTTGTAGGCTCGCATTTGTGTGAGCGCCTATTAAACGAAGGCAATGAGGTGTATTGTTTGGATAATTTTTTTACTGGGCAAAAAAAGAATGTGGTTCATTTGTTAAAGAACCCCTATTTTGAATTGATTCGTCACGATGTGACCACTCCATTCTTTATCGAAACGGATGAGATTTACAATCTCGCTTGTCCAGCTTCGCCAATACATTACCAACACAATCCTATAAAAACCATCAAGACCTCTGTGATGGGGGCTATTAATATGCTTGGACTTGCTAAACGTGTAAATGCTAAAATATTACAAGCATCGACTAGTGAAGTCTATGGAGATCCATTGGTACATCCGCAGCCAGAATCGTATTGGGGACACGTGAACCCAATCGGGGAGCGCTCTTGTTATGATGAAGGCAAGCGCTGTGCTGAAACATTATTTATGGATTATCACAAACAGAATAATGTTAAGATAAAAATCATAAGAATATTTAATACGTATGGTCCAAGAATGGATCCTAATGACGGAAGGGTTGTTTCTAATTTTATTGTTCAAGCCTTACAAAACCAGGATATCACTATTTACGGAAAAGGACAGCAAACCAGAAGCTTTCAGTATGTGGATGATTTAGTGGAAGGAATGATACAATTGATGGCTACTCCCAATCATTTTACCGGCCCTGTCAATGTGGGGAATCCAAATGAGTTTACCATTCTTGAATTGGCAGAAAAGGTCATACAATTAACCGGCTCAAAATCAAAACTGATCTACTGGCCTTTGCCTTCTGATGATCCAATGATGCGTCAACCTGATATAACTATTGCCAAAAAAGAGTTAGACTGGTCTCCAAAAATTCAATTGGAAGAGGGCTTAATTGAAACAATAAAGTTTTTTGAATCGATAATTTAATTGTGTTTTTTAAAGAATACTACTAAAAAGTTCCTGTTATGAAATTGTATAGTCTTCAATTGGTTGAAAAAATGTGTCGGGGCAATCAAGAACAAGTTTCACGAATGGTTGAAGTATTTGTTGAACAAATTATGGAATCCATTAACGAGATAGAAGCGGCATATATTGAAAAGGATTTTATAAGAATCGTTAGATTATCACATAAGATAAAACCAACGTTAACTTATTTTGGAACGGATGAATTAGCGGAAGAATTCCTTCTTACCGAAGATTTGTTGTCCAATGAAATTACCGCACCAGAAGTAGATGCAAAAGTGGCATCTCTGAAGTTGGTTGCACAAGAAGTGGTAAGACAAATGAAAAATGATTTTAATATAACTAATACCTAAACTTATGAAGAAAAAGATACTAGTAGTAGACGATGAAATAAGTATTTGCTTGTTGTTACAGAATTTTCTTTCTCAGGATTATGAAGTTATAACAATACACGATCCTATAGAAGCACTTCAATGGCTTGATGAGAGCCTTCCTGATTTAATAATTAGTGATATCCAAATGACCAATATAGATGGATACGAATTTTTAACCAAGGTCAGACAACGTGGATTTACCAAACATACGCCTTTTATTATGCTATCTGGTAAAGCAGAAAGTAAAGAGCGAATAAAGTGTTACAGATTGGGTGCTCAGGATTATTTAACCAAACCCTTCAATCCAGAAGAATTGGAAGAATTGGTCAAGAAAAATATTTACCCGATCCATTTTGCCTTAGAATGGTAAAAACTTAATCGATGTTTTTTGCAATTTAATTTAAGTCCCCATGAGCTCAAATCTAACTATTTTATATATCGGGAGTACAGCAGATTACTTTAACCAAAAAGAATTTGAAAATTGGTCTATAACTGTTTTAGAAAATAGTGTTAAGGCAACGAAATACCTACAGTCTTCCAAAAAAATTGATGCTATAATTTGTAATTATAATTTGCCAGGGAACAACGGATTTTTTTTATATGATTGGATTAGAGCACAAAACGAATACGATGCCATTCCTTTTATATTGCTTGTTAAAGATTTTAATCCTGAGATATATAAAACAGCATTTAGAAAGCAAATTGATGATTTTTATGTGATTTCAAGTACAGCAGCAAGTGCTATTTTAAATAGAATAGAATTTTTATTACAATACAGGAAGCCCAAACACAAAAAAGAAATATTACAGGACTTTAGAGAGGAAGTGTATAAAATGCCACTTTCAAAACGCATATTCGACATTTTTGTAGCCTCATCGGTACTTATTGTAGCTTCACCATTTTTATTACTAGTTATCGCAGCCATTAGACTAGAATCCAAAGGGAAGGTATATTATATTTCAAAACGAGTGGGTAGAAAAACCTTTGATTTTTATAAATTAAGATCCATGCGAACAGGGGCAGACGAATTGCTTAAAAAGCTAGCCGCTGAAAAAAATCAATATAAAAAAGAAGCGGCAAAGACTTCAGATAATCCTTTGGATATTCCTTGCCCTAAATGTAGCGAGCTACCCGAAGGACAAACATGCTCCCCAATGATGTATTTAGATTCCTATGAAATATGTGATTATTGGTTTACTGTTCAAAAAAAGGAAGCGGCTAAAAATAATTCAACTTTTGTAAAAATTGTGGATGATCCTCGAGTTACAAAAGTGGGTAAGTTTATCAGAAACACTAGCATTGACGAGCTACCTCAACTGATCAATGTGTTAAAAGGTGACATGTCTATTGTAGGCAACAGACCTTTGCCGGTTTATGAGGCAGAAATGCTAACAGGTGATGAGTTATCTAAACGGTTTTTAGCACCTCCAGGAATTACAGGTTTATGGCAAGTAGAATTAAGAGGGAAAGGGGGTAAAATGTCTGAAGAAGAAAGAATGCGTCTGGATAATGAATATGCAGATCAATTTAAGGGAGATAATTATTCCTTTTGGTACGATATGAAACTCATTCTAAGAACTATTCCAGCACTGCTTCAAAAAGGTTCTGTTTAATGCCTAAGATCTGACCCTAATTTAATTATGAAAAAACAACTTAAAATAATATCCATTATTAGTGTTTTTGTTTTATGCTTGCATAACACGCAAGCTCAAACCGTTCAAAATAAAGACACTTTACTAACAGGTAGTGAGTTTCATTTTCCGCCGCTAAAAGTGGTTATAGATTCTGTATTGAAAAGAAATGCAATGCTTAAATTCAGGAAACATCATATTGGTGTAAAAGAATCTACATTGAAGTCTGAACGTATTTTTTGGACAAGGAATATTGGGGTGCAGGTTGATGGTAGATACGGTACTTTAAACAATTTCTCCAATAGTGATGATGGGGTTTCTAACACTGCTTTTTCAACTCTTTCAACACAATACAATTATAGTGTAGGGTTGTATTTAAAATTTCCTGTATTTGACATCTTAAATAGAAAAAATCAGCTCCAACTAGCAAAACTAGAGATTGAAGAGGCAAAAAGCATGGCAACATTTCAAGAAGATGAAATACGGCAAACGGTTATTAAACTATACCAAGACGTTATTCTAAAGCAAAAATTATTGTTGATCAAGTCTAAAAACTATGGCAACGGAAAAGTAAATATGGAAATGGTCGAAAAAGAATTTAGAAATGGAATTGTACCAGTAGCAGAATATGTTAGGATCACAAGTATTACTTCAAATTTTGAGGCTGATTACGAATCAGCAAAGTCTGAATTTATTATTGCAAAGCAATTGCTCGAAGACATGTCTGGACTCGTATTCGATTTAATAAATTAAACAAGAAAGATGAAAATAATTGATTTTGTAAGATTGATTTTAAAGCATCTGTTGCTCCTATTATTGGTTCCAATAGTACTTGCTTCATTGGTAGTATTCCTAACCAAGAATCCATCTTTTGAATATTCTTCTCAAACTGTTTTGTACACGGGTATTGCTACGGGTTCTTCAATTGAAATGGATAAAACATTCAATTATCAAGCATCAAACGCAGCCTTTGATAATTTGATTAATATTATAAACTCACGAGAAACCCAAGAAGAAGTTGCGGTCAGATTATTAGCTCAGCATTTAATGCTTCCAAAGGCAAATCCTAAATACATATCCAAAACGTTTTACGACCAATTAAAAAGTAAGGTTCCCGCTTCTTTGTACAAGTATGTGGTGCGTGAAAACAAACCCGTGCCTGCATCATTGGATATAAGTGATACCGATAAAGCGCTATTTCCCCCTGAAATCAATAGATCAGATTATGAAAAGACTGTTAAAAATTTAATGAATTTAATGAAGAGTAGCAATACTAATTATGTATATGAACTATTGAATTACGGTAAAGATGACCATTATTCTCTTAAGGCGATTGCTACTGTAACTGCTATGCGAATTTCAAATAGTGATTTGATAAAGTTAAGTTACACGGTAAATGACCCAGGGATTTGCCAGCAAACACTTGCTATTTATAATCGAGTTTGTATTGTTAATTATAAACACATTAAGGAAAATAGATCCGATGCAGTTGTAAAATACTTCGAAGGTCAGCTAGAAAATGCTAGACAAAAATTAACAGCAGCTGAAGATATTCTTTTAGAGTTTAATAAATCTTCTAATATTATCAATTACTATGAACAGAGTAAAGCTGTTGCAGTAGTAAAGGAAGATATGGATGTGGATTATAATAAAAAAATAGCTGAATTAGCTGGAATCGAAGCTTCGACGAAACGATTAGAAGAAAAATTGAAAATACAAGAAGCAATCCAACAAAAGACTGCTACTATTCTTGATAAAAAGAAACAAATCGGGGACCTTAATTATAAAATAGCCTTGACTAAAGCGAGATTTGAATCTACTAATAATAAGGGAGATTTGGACAAAATAACAGAACTAAATAAAAAAACAGAGGCCTTGTCAAATGACATAAAAAGAAATGTCGCTGAATTGTATTCCTATCAAAATTCAATAGATGGTTTGCCCGTATCCAAAATACTTCCAGAGTGGATGGATAATGTAGTCGAAGCAGAAAATATTAAAGCAAAAATTAAAGTTATAAACGGACAAAACAAAGATTTTCAGACAAAATACGCGAATTATGCCCCAGCAGGTGCAACTATTAAAAGAATTGAGCGAGAGATTTCGGTATCTGAGCAAGGATATTTAGAGATTTTGCATGGATTAAATTTAGCGAAACTAAAACTACAAGATAGTGAGCTTACCTCCAATTTGAAGGCCGTTGATCCTCCTTATTATCCCTTATCTCCAAACCCCACTAAACGAGCGCTATTAATCATTGCAGCAGCTATTTTGGGAGGTATTCTAACGCTGGCAATTCTTTTTATAATGGAGTATTTTGATGATACTTTGAAGAATGCTAAAATTGCAAGTAAAAAGCTAGGCATGAATTCGTTGGGTATGATGCCTAAATTAATTTTGGATCCAGGCAGTATCAATTTAGCATACATTCAAAAAAGACTCATCGAGATTATTACGCAAAATGTGTTGTACTATTTTGAGACACACCCCACAGATAAAAAGACAAATACTATTGTTGTTTTTAGTACTCAAAAATTAGAAGGTAAAACGGTAATAGCGGGGAATATCGCTAAAACATTAAAGCATGAGGGTAAAAAAGTGGTCATGCTTACTTATGAAGGTGCCAAAAAACCAGTAAAAAAGCTAATGAAATTTTCTAGACTAAATAAAATTTTAGGATATACAGATCCTCGCATTGATTATAATAATCCATTTTTAGCAGATGTTTCTAGTTATCTTGATCCTTCAGATTATTATACCTATGCAATGAATAATACTTTTTATAATGCTAAAAACGTCACAGATATTTTAGAGCATAACAATATTATTTTAGATTTTATTCCAGATTTTGTTATTATTGAGTTGCCCTCCTTAATTGATTACATTAATCCAATTGAATTAATAAATAAAGCCGATTTAGAAATTCTAGTATGTCGTTCTAATCGAGTATGGTCAGATGCGGATCAATCTGCTATAAAGAATGTAGTGGCAGCTTCTCAGTCAAAAATTAATTTCATAATTAATGGCGTTGCTATCAATGAAGTTGAAGCGGTTTTAGGGGAGTTGCCTAAAAGACGAAGCTTATTAAGAAGAAAATTAAAAGCGATGTTCAAATTTCAATTTTTTTCTAAGAACCAAATTTAATTCAGGAGCAAATGAAAACATTCAAAGCTATAGTGCGAGAAGATAATTTTCTGTCATTAACAGGGAATCTTGTCATTGCGGTTTTAGGCATTGCTGGTTTTGCATTGTTGGCGAGAAGTTTGTCTTTAGAAGTTTTTGGTAAATGGGTTTTGTTTATTACTGGTGGTTCGTTTGTAGAAATGTTTCGATTTGGTATTACGAACAATGGTTTAATACGTTTTTTATCTGGAGCAGACGCTTCGTCTCGAATTGAACTAATTGGTTCTAATGCTTTGATTGGCTTGCTGGCAACTCTTGCAATAGCAATTATTTTGGTTGTGTGTTATGTACTATTTAATCATGAAATTAATAATTCTGGATACCATCTGTTTTTTAAATGGTATCCACTATTAGCCTTTCTAAATCTTCCTTGGAATAATGCTCTTGTTGTCTTGCAAGCTGACAGAGAATACGGGAAAATACTGCTATTAAAATCAGTAAATAGTGGCCTGTTTTTTCTAGTGATTTTAACTAATTTTTTCCTAGAGTTGTTGACATTAGATCAATTAGTAATAGCAATGTTGATCATTAACACTTTGACATCATTCATAAGTATTGTATTGGGTTGGGATGGTACTAAAAACATTTTCAAAGCCAACAAAAAGACCAATAAGACATTGTTAAATTTTGGAAAATATACTACGTTCACATTAATTGGCACCAACTTGTTGAGAAGTGCTGATACTATAATTATCAGTTTAAGTCCATTAGGTAGTTCCGCTGTTGCTTTGTATAGTATTCCATTAAAATTGACAGAATTACAGCAAATTCCGCTTCGAAGTTTTGTAGCTACCGCTTTTCCTAAAATGTCTAAGGCAAGCGTTCAAGGAAAGGTTGAAGAAGTAAGAGATTTGTTCTACACCTACTCCGGAGCTTTAACGTATCTTTTTGCTGGACTAAGTGTATTCACATTTGTATTTGCAGAATTTTTTGTGTTGCTCATAAGTGGGAAACAATATTTAGAAACGGATCCCCAAACAGGATTTAATGTTGTCAATATTGTTCGAGTATTCTCTATTTATGGATTGTTATTGCCTATCGATAGAATGACAGGTATTGGGTTAGATAGTATCAATAAACCAAAAATTAATGCTATAAAAGTATTCGTTATGGTTATGGCAAATATCATTGGGGATTGTATCGCCATTTTTATATTCCAATCGTTGTTGCTAGTTGCAGTTGCATCTATACTTTTTACTTTAGTTGGCATTTGTATGGGAATGTATTTCTTAGACAAAGAACTGACTTTGAATTATAAAGAAATTTTTTCAAGTGGAATTAATTTTTACAAGACCCTCATTCAAAAAGTGACAAATACGAATCTGAAAGAATCATGAAAAACTAAAAAAAGAGTAAATTGAACACAAGTAACAACAATATAAATCCCTTTGATAAAACATCTGGTTCTGCTAGTTTATCTAGCCCAAAGGGGCTTGTGCTATTGTTTATAGCATTAATGGTAATCGCATTATTAATTGCAAAATTAAAAATAGTGGGAATAGGCCTTTTGATTGCACTTATGTTTTTGGTTTTCTATTTGTATAAATTGTTTACAAATCCTATTCTTGGTTTTTACACAGCTATTGGTCTTAATTTTTTGATTCTTGGTTTAACGCGCTATGTCACTGGCTTACCCTTAGGCTTTGCAATAGACGGTGTAATGATTTTAACTTTTTTAGCGTTAATTTTTTTCAGATTTAGAGAAAGGGTGGATTGGTCTCCGGCTAATAAAGATATTACCATTTTTGCTGGGATTTGGTTATTGTATTGCATATTTCAATTAGTAAATCCGGAAGCCCGAAGTGTTGAAGCTTGGATTGCAGGTAGAGGTCTTGGGTTTTATTTCTTTTTCTTTATTATTCTCACATTTTTATTCATAAATACCCATAAAAAGTTAGATATACTATTGTATGTCTGGGGTGTTTTCTCCTTAATTGCAACCCTTAATGGGATGAAGCAGTTGTTCATTGGGGTAGATGCTGCCGAACAAGCATGGTTAAATGCAGGTGCTGCTCAGACTCATGTACTTTTTGGTAAGTTAAGGGTTTTTTCATTTTTTAGTGATGCGGGGCAATTTGGAGGAAATCAAGGATATACGGGGGTAGTGGCTATTATTTATTCTATGACCAAAAAAGGTTTTGCCAGAGTGTTTTTTATAATCGTTGGAATATTAGGATTCTACGGCATGTTGATATCCGGAACCAGAGGTTCAATTGCAGTTCCATTAGGGGGGCTAATGACTTTTTTTTTACTGAGAAAGAATATTAAAGTGTTGTCATTTGGGGTGCTATTTCTTGCCATGTTTTTTGTTTTTTTCAAATACACGACTATCGCCAATGGGAACGATCAAATACGACGAATGCGAAGCGCATTTGATCCTAATGAACCATCGTTGCAAGTTCGTTTGAACAATCAAAAAATACTGAAAGCTTATTTGGCATCAAGGCCATTCGGAGGGGGTATTGGGCATGCAGGTGACAAAGCCCAACGGTTTTTGCCTAATGCGTTTCTTTCTCATGTAGCAACTGACAGTTGGTATGTTTTGATTTGGGCAGAGTTAGGTATTGTGGGCTTGGTATTTCATTTGTTTGTTTTGTTTTATGTAATTGGGAAAGCATCCTACAAGGTTATGTTTACTATTAGAGATCCAATAACTAAGCTAAAAATGAGTGCGCTAATTTCTGGAATGGCGGGTGTTATGGCAGCTTCCTATGGCAATGCCGTTTTGGGACAAATGCCAACGGCCTTACTCATATATGCAACTATGGCTATTATTTCCAATCCTGAAATTTTTGAAGCAGACCAACAAAAGAATGAACTCGAATTGAGTCCAGCACAAAATCTATAAAATTGAAATTACTATGTAAGGCTAAACTAACGAATCAACCTTTAAACCTAAAAGTTATGTACTATAGAAATATAAAAGATCTAAATAATATCATACTTCAGCGATTAAGTATCATTCCTCGTGATTTTGATTTGATCGTTGGGGTTCCGAGAAGTGGGATGCTTCCAGCAAATTTATTGGCCTTATATCTCAATAGGCCTTATACAGATATTCATTCTTTTTTGAATGGACATATCTATAAAGCAGGAGCGAGAAGTCAGTTTTTTGATATTTCAGAATTTAAAAACATACTTGTGGTCGATGACAGTATTGCTTCGGGTGCTGCTATGGTTGAGGTAAAAGAAAGTTTACAACATCTCAATGATCAATTCAATATAAAATATTGTGCAGTTTATGTCATTCCTGGAAAAGAAAAAATGGTTGATTATTTTTTTGAAGTGGTGCCTTTACCTAGGTATTTTCAGTGGAATATTCTCAATCATACTACTCTAGAAAAAGCTTGCTTTGACATTGATGGGGTTTTGTGTGCAGATCCTTTGCCAGAACAAAATGACGATGGAGAAAAATACATCGATTTTATTTTAAATGCTCCACCATTGTTTATACCCGGGAGTAAAATTGGGACAATTGTTACTTCTCGTCTAGAAAAATACCGTAAAGAAACCGAAACTTGGTTAGCAGCCAACAATATCAAATATAATGAATTGGTTATGCTGGATTTACCCAATATGGAGGCCAGACAGCGAGCCAATAATCATGGCGATCATAAGGCAAAAGCCTATTTAGCAAAACCATACGTACTTTTTGTTGAAAGCGAATACCATCAGGCTGTTGAAATCAATAGGTTGTCCAAAAAGCCCGTTTTATGTACTGCTAATTTTGAAATGATATTCGAATCAGAATCTTTTATGTACAATCTTAAAAGTGGTAAGCACCTTCCTTTCTTAAGAAAATACGCTTTAAAAGCGAGAGATATACTGAGAAAGTTTAAATAATAAAATGAATAAAGCACCAACAATTTTTAATTAAAAATTTAAATTATGCTTCTATTTAATATCATACAAATTGTTCTGCTACTCCTTTTGGGTTTGGCAACTCTATATGTTTTACTGTTTTCAATAGCAAGCTTATTTTATAAACAAAAGAAATACGCTGATAACGGAAACATAAAAAAGATTGCAGTGCTTATTCCAGGTTACAAAGAAGATGAAGTAATTGTTGAAGTTGCAAATGCAGCTTTAGAGCAAGACTACCCATCTACTCATTATGATGTGGTAATCATTGCAGATTCTTTTCAAGAAGAAACAATTTCAGCCTTAAAAACGTTACCCATCATCGTTATCGAGGTAAGTTTTGACAAAAGCACAAAATCTAAAGCGTTGAATAAAGCCATGGCAACTCTCGAAAGAGATTATGATGTTGCAGTGGTTTTAGATGCTGATAATGTTATGGCAAATGACTTTTTGAAGCAAATAAATGCAGCTTTTGAATATGGCTTTATTGCGGTGCAAGGCCATCGTACAGCCAAAAACACGAACAATTCTTGGGCTATTCTTGATGCTATTAGCGAAGAAATTAACAATAATATTTTCAGGAAAGGGCATCGTGTTTTAGGACTATCTTCTGCAATAATTGGTTCTGGAATGGCTTTTCAGTACAATTATTTTAAAACACTTATGGCTACTGTTACTGCCGTTGGGGGGTTTGATAAGGAAATTGAACTCAAAATGCTAAAAGAAGGACATACGATTGTTTATCTCAATGACGCAATGGTTTTTGATGAAAAAATTCAAAAAGCTGAAGTGTTTGGCAATCAACGTCGCAGATGGCTGTCCGCACAATTGCATTACTTTAAGAAAGATATTTTAAATGCTTGCAAGCATTTAGTTATGAAAGGTAATGTCGATTATTTCGACAAGGCAATTCAATTTATTCAGCCTCCTAGAATATTATTGCTCGGAGCCGTTATACTGTGCAGCGTTAGTTTTGTTATGCTAAACTACTGGCTAGATAATCAAAATTCCTATTCGAATTATTGGGTGGTCTTGTTAATAGCCTGTGTGTTGTCTTTTGTTTTCTCTGTGCCAAAATCCTTTTACAATCGCAAAACTTTAAAAGCATTAATGAGTTTGCCAAAAGGAATGTTCATGATGTTGTTGTCTCTACTAAAAATAAAAGGAGCCAATAAAACATTTATTCATACGCAACATACGTCAAGTACATCAAAATGAGGTTGTTGTAATTAAAAAAATTGTTTCAAATTAGCTATGGAAACATCAGAAAAATATAATCGTTTAGAGAAACTCGAAGCCATTCGGGGTTTTAGCGCATTATATGTGATGCTCTTTCACGTGCTGCCGCAAAAGATAAATCTATTTGGAATAAATGTGGGCTTTCTTTTTCGTTTTGGGTCAGAAGCAGTTATTTTATTTTTTGTTTTAAGTGGATTTGTAATCAAGTATTCTTGGGAAAAATCAGAAGATAAATCGTTTCTCAATTATTTTGGGCGTCGTTTTTTGCGAATTTATATACCTCTCTTTTTCATCTTTTTAATCGGCTATTTTTTAAAATGTTATGCCACTGGAAATTTAGCCGACCCAGAATGGAGCACTTTGTGGGGTAATATTTTTATGCTACAAGATGTCATTTCTCTGAAGCCCAATGTAATTGTACCAACCTATATGGGTAACGGATTGCTTTGGTCATTATCTTATGAATGGTGGTTTTACATGTTCTTTTTTGTGTTTACTAAATATATTCATCCCAAAAACATTTCGATTTGGATAAGCAGTAGTATTCTAATAGCAACTGTTTCGTATGTTGTTTATCCATTTATCTTAAATAGAATTGTCATGTATTTTGGAATTTGGTGGATTGGAGTAGAATTTGCCTCAATTTATATAAAAAGCGATTCCTTTAGTTTTAAAGCGGTAAGTTCCTACGTTGGTGTTTTAGCAACTGTCATTGCGTTATTAGTATTGAATTTATACTTGAATTTTTCATACACAAAAATCTATAGTTACCCACTAGTAGCATATCCTATTGTAGAATTACGACATTTTGTTTTTGCCTTTTTATTACTGCTTACTTCTTTAATTTGGAATACATGCAATTGGTTTGGTTTTAATACTTTTTTTTGGGTATTCAAATACTTCGCGCCTTTTTCTTATGTGATATATATCTCTCATCATTATCTAGTTGTCGAAGCTACCTATTTGAAATTTATAAACGATAAAATAGTAGAATATTCACTGTATATCATTTTGATGTTCTTGTTTTCTTATTTCATAGAAGTGGTGATTTATACTAAAATTAAAAATCAGCTTATGGGATATTTTTCAATTCAATCTATTAAAAAAGCAGCGTTATGAAAATAGGTATAGAAGGGCAACGACTTTTTCGCAAGAAAAAACATGGAATGGACATGGTAGCTTTAGAACTGATAAAGAACCTGCAAGAGCTAGACCATGTAAATGACTATTTCATTTTTGTAAAACCCGATGAAGATCGATCTGCTCTTACAGCCACTTCGAATTTTACGATTATTGAATTAAATGGAGGACCGTATCCTACATGGGAGCAAATAGCGTTGCCCAATGCTGCCAAAAAATATGGCTGCGATATCTTGCACTGCACCAGTAATACTGCACCTTTTTTCACCTCTATTCCTCTAATAACGATTCTTCATGATATTATTTATATGGAAAGTAGTTATTTGAAAATACTGAGAAGTAGTGCAAGTACCTATCAAAAATTTGGAAACATTTATAGAAAATTGGTCGTACCTCGTGTAGTAAACAAGAGTAAAAAAGTGATTACTGTTTCTCATTTTGAAAAAAACAGAATTGGGGAGTTCTTTGGGATTAAAGACAATACAAAACTATATGCTATCTATAATGGAGTAAGCGAACATTTTAAACCCATTACTAATAGAGAAGAACTCAAACGTGTTAAAGAAAAATACAATTTGCCCGACAAGTACTTCTTTTTCTTAGGAAATACAGACCCTAAAAAAAATACAAAAGGTACTCTTAAAGCTTTTTCAGATTTTTTAAAACGTACAGCCTCTAATCATAAACTCGTTATGTTGGATTATGATAAAACAGAACTGAATAGCTTGTTGAATGAAATTAACGACCCCAATCTCATTCATCATATTGTTTTAACAGGCTATGTGATTAATTCTGATTTGCCAGCTATTTATTCTCAATGCGATATCTTTCTCTATCCGTCACTTCGCGAAAGTTTTGGGATTCCTATGCTGGAAGCCATGTCGTGTAACGTGCCTGTAATCACATCAAACACTTCATCAATGCCTGAAATTGCAGAAGATGCTGCCCATATTGTCAATCCGTTTCAATCTGAAGAAATTACAGAAGGATTAATTACAATTCTAAATAATGAAGCCTATCGCCAATCGATTTGTGAGAAAGGTTTAGAGCGAAGTAAACAGTTCTCCTGGAAAAATATGGCCAAAGAGTATTTGAAACTTTATGAATCAATTCATGTCGAACAATTAAAAAATATGAAATCATGATAAAAGGGAAAGATATTATAGTGGTAGGCATACAAGCCTGGGATATTGAAATAGGTAGTAATTGCAAGAATATAGCATTGGAGTTTGCTAAACACAATCGGGTTTTATATGTAAATCCACCGATGGATAGAGCTACGATGGGAAAAGATAAGCATAAAGAAAAAATTCAAAAAAGAATCAGAATCAAAAAGGGGCTTGAACCTGATTTATACGAGATTGGAACCAACCTATGGAATCTATACCCTAAAAACAGTGTTGAATCCATTAACTGGTTGCCTCTTCATATTGTTTTTAAAATGTTGAATAGGAGAAATGCTCGTTTATTTTCAGAAGATATTACATCGGCGGTCAAGCGATTGAATTTTAAAGATGTCATTCTCTTTAATGACAGTTCCATGTTTTTAGGAAGACATTTGAAAGAATTTTTACAGCCTAAAGTCTATGCTTATTATATGCGAGATTATTTGGTAAAAGTACCTTATTGGCAAAAACACGGAGAACAAATGGAACCCGAAGTCATACAGCAAGCGGATGTTTTATTGACGAATTCTGATTTTTTTGCAGATTTTGGTTTACAATACACGGCTTATAGTTATATGGTTGGACAAGGTTGCGATGTCTCTCACTTTAGTGACGATGAAGGTACCATACAAGTTCCCGCAGAATTCAATGATGTACCCTCGCCAATTATTGGCTATGTGGGGTCGCTTACCAGTTTGAGGTTAGACATCAATTTACTTGAATATATAGCCGAGCAAAGAAAAAACTGGAGCATTGTTCTCGTAGGGCCAGAGGACGACGATTTTAAAAAATCAAAATTGCATCAATTGCCAAATGTGTATTTTTTTGGGAGTAAAGATGGCTCAGAACTTCCAGCTTATGTAAAAGGTTTTGATGTAGCCATCAATCCGCAGTTGACCAACAACTTAACGATTGGGAATTATCCAAGAAAAATCGACGAATACCTTGCAATGGGAAAACCAGTAATTGCAACGCAAACCAAAGCAATGGAAATGTTTAGTGAGTACGTGTATCTGGCATCTTCAAATGAAGAGTACATTACCTTAACCGAAAAAGCTCTGGAAGAAAACTCAAAAGCACTAGAAGAACAAAGAGCCAATTTTGCTAAAAGTCATACTTGGGAAAACAATGTTAGTGCTATCTATAATGCAATAATTAAAGCAACCAAAAACAGAATGCAATGGGATTAAAAGAAAAAATCAAATCAAATGAACAATTAAAAAAAATGGTTCACTGGTCGATACTTATTCCTAAACAAACAAGACCAAGACTATGGATTAAGTGGTTCGTAAATCCTTTTTATCATAAAAAAGGAAAAGGAGCCCGAATTAGACCCCGAACAAGATTGGACGTTGTACCATGGAATAAATTTGAACTTGGAGAGGATTCAACTATTGAAGATTTTTCAGCAATTAACAATGGTGTTGGTCCTGTCATTATTGGAGATAGAACCAAAATAGGGCTTAGTAACACCATCATTGGTCCGGTCACTATCGGAAATGACATTAGACTTGCTCAAAACATTACCATTTCGGGCTTAAATCATAATTATGAAGATGTAAACCTTCCTATTCATGTTCAGGGAGTATCTACAGCACCTATAACTATTGGCGATGGTACTTGGATTGGTGCTAACGTGGTGGTTTTGGCTGGAGTTACCATTGGTAAAAATTGTGTTATTGCGGCGGGAAGTGTAGTCACAAAAGATATTCCAAACTATGCTGTTGCAGTGGGGAATCCAGCACGGGTATTGAAACAATACAATCCTGAAAAACAAATATGGGAAAAGGTTTAGCGTTAGTATAAATTTTAAGCAAGTAAAAATGATAACACTAAAGATACTATTCTGGATTTTGCTATCGGTGATAGTCTATACCTATGTGGGGTACGGTATTTTGTTGTATGCAATTATAAAAATCAGACGGTTTTTGAAGATGGGTAAAAAGCTAGCAATAGATACCTCTTATGAACCCGAAGTGACCTTGTTTATTGCCGCTTACAATGAAAAGGATTATGTAGCTGCTAAAATGAAAAACACCTTAGCACTCGAATATCCTAAAGAGAAAATCAATATCGTTTGGGTTACAGATGGCTCTGATGATGGCACTCCTGATGTATTAAGAGGATACCCCAAGACCACAGTCTATCATTTAGATGAGCGCAATGGTAAGATTGGAGCAATGAATCGAGGGATGGATTTTGTGAAAACTCCCATCGTAATATTTAGTGATGCCAATACCAATCTTGGGAAAGAATCCATAAGACGCATCGTAAACTTGTTTAGCAATCCAAAGGTGGGCTGCGTTTCTGGAGAAAAACGAATTGTGGATAAGGAAAGCGATGTCGCCTCTGGTGCAGGCGAGGGTATTTATTGGAAATATGAATCGGCATTGAAAAAATGGGATGCCGAATTGTACTCAGTGGTAGGAGCTGCTGGGGAACTTTTTGCCATTCGAACATCTTTGTACCGCCACGTTGAAAAAGACACCTTACTGGATGATTTTATAATATCACTGCGAGTGGCTCAAGAAGGGTATACCATTCAATATGATCCTGATGCCTATGCTATAGAATCAGCTTCGGCTAATGTGAAAGAAGAATTTAAACGCAAAGTCAGAATCTCTGCAGGAGGCATTCAATCTATTGTGCGACTTCGTTCTTTGCTGAATGTTTTTAAATACGGAACGCTTTCCTTTCAATACATTTCGCATCGCGTTTTGCGCTGGAGTTTAACCCCATTATGCCTCATACTTCTTATTCCTGTTTTGTCAATATTAGCCATCAACGAAGGGATTTTCTCTTTTGGTTTGTATTCCACACTCTTTTGGTTGCAGTTTCTTTTTTATGCTTCGGCCTTACTGGGTTGGTTTTTAGAAAATAGAGAAACCAGAGTCAAGATTTTGTTTGTGCCTTACTACTTTTTTATAATGAATGTATGCGTGGTTTTAGGCTTTTTTAGGTATATGAAAAAATCACAATCGGTTAACTGGGAAAGAGCACAACGAGCGAGTTAGCCTAAAATAAAGTTTGTAAACTATTAGATTTCACTTCAAAAAAGTATAATTATGAATAGAAGAAAAGCTATCGGCGGAATTTTAGCCCTCACAGGAATTGGGATTGCTACTTATACTGGATTTAATCTTTTTTATGTGAAATCCAGAAAAGGTCAGCTCCATGATTATAAAAATTTAGTTTCAGCCTTAGTCGATGTAATTATCCCTGCTACCGAAACTCCAGGTGCAAAACAAGCTAACGTTCAGGATTTTGTTATTAATTATATGGAATCCTGTTCTTCTGCAAAAGAATATAATAATTTCTTTGATGGCTTAATTGATCTTCAGGAAACATGCATCAATACCTATGGCTCTAATTTTGAAAAATGCACACCACAACAACAAATAGCCATCGTAAATGATTTTGACAGTAATTACGACGCTTCGAGTTTGTTTTCTAAAATAAGAAATAAGATATCAGGACGTCCTTTTTATACCATTTTAAAAGCATTAACTGTAGAAGGATATTGTACGTCAGAATTGGGAGCGACACAACATTTAGTGTACGAACCTATTCCTGCTAGATACAAAGCAATCACCACCATACAACCCAATCAAAAAGCTTGGGCAACAAAATAGCTATAGTATGAAAAACCAAACAGAAACAAACACCTTTGATGCTATTGTTGTAGGGTCAGGAATCAGTGGAGGATGGGCTGCGAAAGAACTCACAGAAGGCGGCTTAAAAACCTTGGTGTTAGAAAGAGGCGGAAAAGTTGAACACGTAACGGGCTACACAACCGCTTTTCTGAATCCTTGGGATTTTAAGAATAGAAAGCATTTGACCAATAAAGAACTCGAGGAACGACCCGTACAAAGCAGTCATTGTAATGCCGCCGACAAGCATTTTTATGTAAATGACAAAGAGCATCCCTATATTCAGGTGGATCCATTTAAGTGGATTAGAGGCTATCAAGTTGGGGGACGTTCACTCACTTGGGGTCGACAAAGCTATCGTCTTTCAGATTTAGATTTTGAAGCCAATAAAAAGGATGGTTATGGAGTCGACTGGCCTATACGCTACGCAGATTTGGCTCAATGGTACGATTATGTTGAAGATTATGTAGGTATTAGTGGAAGTTCAGAGTCCATAGCTCATTTACCAGATGGTGTTTTTTTGCCTCCGATACCACTCAATGCAATAGAACAGTATTTAAAACAAAAAGTAAAAGAGCATTATTCCGATCGGGTTATTATAAATGGTAGAGTAGCAAATTTGACCCAAGCCAAAAAAGGAAGAGGCCCTTGTATGTATCGCAATTTATGCAGCCGAGGTTGTCCTTTTGCGGGCTATTTTAGCAGTAACTCGGCAACATTGATAGATGCGCAAAATACTGGGAATTTGACTTTAAGAGCCAACTCTATTGTGAAAGAAGTGCTGTATGATGCCAATACTAAAAGAGCCATTGGGATAAAAATTATTGATGCTATTTCAAAAGAAGAGCAGACGTTCTATGCCAAGCTAATTTTCTTAAATGCCTCGGCAATTGCCACAGCTGCTATCTTATTGAATTCTGTTTCACCGTCTTTTCCTAATGGTTTAGGGAATTCTAGTCAACAAGTCGGGCACAACTTAATGGATCATATCGTCAATGAAGGCACCTACGGGACTTTTGATGGATTGTTGGATAAATATTATGAAGGAAGGTCGCCAGGAACCATTTATATTCCAAGATTTCAAAATATCAATAAGCAAACGCAAAACCCTGATTTTGTCAGAGGATATGGAATTCAGGGAAAAGGAGAACGGGAGAATTGGGAATCAAAAGCTACGCAAGGTTTTGGCGCATCTCTAAAAGCACAATTGCAAACTCCCGGTAAATGGACGATCTCTCTTGGTGGTCGAGGTGAAGTATTGCCAAATTGTGAAAACAAAATTTCTCTTGACACCCAAAATCTGGACCAATGGGGATTACCATTGGTTAAGGTTCATTTTAAATATGGTGATAACGAACTGGCAATGATGGAACATATGACCAAATCAAGTGAGGAAATTTTAACCAAAGCAGGGTTTAAAAATGTAGGAAGTTATAGAACGAGTCCGCCCCCAGGATCTGCTGTACACGAAATGGGAACGGCAAGAATGGGGAATGATCCAAAAACATCCGTTTTGAACAAATACAACCAAATGCACGATGTGAAAAATGTATTCATTACAGATGGTAGTTGTATGACGTCATCTGCTTGTCAAAATCCTTCTTTAACGTATATGGCACTTACTGTAAGAGCTTGCCGATACGCAATCGATCAACTTAAATCTAATCAGATATGAAAAAAACAAAATACATAGTGTTCTTTTTTGCTTTGCTATTTGCAGGCTCCATAATTGTTATATCATTTCTGGTTAAACAGCCTTCCTATACCATTCATACTAGTGGGAAACTGTACATATTTAGTAAATTAAGCAGTGATTATAAAGTTATTGATTTAAAAAACGGAGAAGAATTAGCAGAATACCCTATTCAGATTGAACCGCATGAAGCAGTTGCAATACCAAATCAAAATAGAATTGTTGTCACTAATTATGGTAATCCTGAAGAGCCTGGAGATTGCATAACAGTTATTAATACAAAAACAGATAAAGTCGAAAAAACAATAAATCTAAAAGGGAGTTTACGGCCTCACGGTATTGCTTCTCTTCCAAATTCTAATAAGGTTGGAGTGCTAACTGATGTAGGGAATGATTTGTCAATCGTTAATATTAAAACAGGTCTTGTAGAAAAAAAAATACAAACACAGCAGGAAGTTAGTCATCTTATTGTACTTCATCCTTTTAAATCAGTAGCTTTTGTCACGAATATAAAATCGGGTTCAGTTAGTGTTATTGATCTCGATCTGAATAAGGTAATTCAAATTATACCTTGTGGTTTAGGAACAGAAGGTATTGACATTACACCCGATGGTTCGGAACTTTGGGTAACTAATAATAAAGACAATTCTATCAGTGTAATTAACACCTCTATTTATAAAGTTACAAACACTTTAAATACGGGAAAGGAGCCTTTACGGCTTAAATTCTCCATAGACGGAAAGTATTGTCTGGTTGCAAATTCTAGCGGAGGAACTATTTCTGTGTTTGGTCAGCAATCTAAAAAACTAATTAAGACCATAATTATTCGGGGCAAAAATAATAGTATAGAACGATTGCTTTATCATACACCACGTCCGGTTGGAATTTTAATGCATCCTAATGGTTTATTTGCTTTTGTTTCGAACTCAAATGCAAATGAAGTTGAAGTAATTGACATGAAAACTTTCGAGATAGTAAGCACCATTGGCACTGGGAAAATTCCAGACGGTCTGGCTTTTGTAAATTAATTTGATACTATGAATATGAAGTATTTAAAATATATTTTACTGTCGTTTGTTGTTTTCTTCATAGTCATAAAGCTGGCACTTTTGATTTTCAGATTACCTGCTTACACGATAAAAACTAGTGGAAAATTATATATTGTGAGTAAGGTGAGTAAGGATGTTCAGGTATTTGATTTGTCTGCTGGTAAAGAAATAGAAGAAATTCCTATTGACATATTATCTCACGAAGCTGTAACAACTTCGGATGAAAAAAGAGTGGTGCTTACTAATTATGGGGCTAGTGATGGCAATGTTATTAAAGTCATAGATACGAAAACCAGTACAGTAAAAGAAATAGATTTAAAGAGAAATATAAAAGTAAATGGGATTGTTGCTTTTCGTGAACCAAATAAAGTAGGTGTTATTGATTTTGTTAGTAATAATATATTAATCATAAATATTGATACCGAACATATTGAAAATCAACTACCAACTAAACAGAAAAAGAGTCATCTTATAGTACTTCATCCAACTAAGGCAATTGCTTATGTAACCAATATCGATTCAGGTTCAGTAAGTGTTATTGACCTGAAGTTAAACAAAGTTATTGCAATTATTCCTTGTGGATTGGGAAGAAAAGGTATCGATATAACGCCTGATGGATCAGAATTATGGGTGACCAACAATAAAGAAAACAATATTACTGTAATAAATACCTCGACTTATAAAGTTACGAATACTTTGATTACAGGCAAAGATCCGTTAAAACTTAAATTTTCTATAGACGGTAAGTATTGTTTAGCTGTCAACGCTATTGATGGTAATATTTATGTATACAACCAAGAATCTAAAAAGAGAGTAAAAAATATTATACTTCACGGCAAAACAACGCTATTAGAGAAAATACTTTATCATACACCACGCCCTGTCAATATTTTGATGCACCCTAATGGTTTATATGCTTTTGTCGCTAATTCCAACGCGAACAAAATTGAAGTGATTGATATGAAAACTTTTGAGATCGTAAGTACTATTGGAACAGGAAGAGTCCCAGATGCTATAGTATTTGTGGAGTAATGTATTGTATTGATTTTTAGTTAATTAAAATTGTTTTTGAAATAATAAAGTTCCAAAAAATGGAAAAAAAATCTAATTTATGGAGATCAATAAATCTTCGTATGGGTTAAAAAACGCCTAATTATCAGCGTTTTAGAAGGATATTTTTTTTGGTGTTTTTTTTGAATCGTAAAACATCAAAATAAAGCACATTGCGATATAAAGATAAAACTCAACCTAAACATTCTAAATTATAGGATATGAAAAAGTTAAACCCCTTCATTAAAAAGACACAAAAGAATAGTAATCCATTAGTAATGATATTGTTATTCATAATATTGATTTTGCTCAACTCTTGTAGTAAAGATCCAGAAGATTTTGCTCCAGATTCTCCTACGGATCCAGGACAAGTTACAATTGACAATTTAAAAGCTTCTTCAACATTTAGCTGGAAAAATACGCAGGATACCAAAGTAACCATTCGAGCAAAGGACAATCAAGGGAATGCAGTTCCTGATGTTAAAGTTAGTGTTTGGACGAATTTTGAAGAAGAAAATGGTAAAGAAATTATCAACGGTATAACGAATCAGCAAGGTGAATTTGTAGTTGATTATACTTTCGAAGCTGATATGAAAGAAGTTGTTTTAAAAACCAATTTTGTTGGATTCGTATCAGAAACAAAAGTGCCAATAGAAAACGGTTCTGTAAATTTTACTTTTGGAGGTACAAGAAATACACAAAAAAGTCAAAAATCTAGTGAGAAACCCTTTTATGCAAAGCTTGAATCCGCCATTAAGAGTAAAATGAGCGCTAGTGTAAAAATTAACTATATCGGGACTTATAACAATAATGGGGTGCCAAATTATTTATTAGCCAAACCTGATGTAATAAGCAAAGATTTCCTAACGGATGTAAACAATGCGTTACCAGAAAATATGCCTGTTCCTAGCTATCATCCAGAATACCTTTTAGGGAATAGCCAGCACAATTTAGTGATTTTAGATAAAGCAGAAGTATGGATTACTTTTGTGTCTGAAGGTGCAGGTTATAAAAATGTATTGGCATACTATACTTATGATCGAGATTTTCCGCCTAAAACCCCAGCTGACGTAAAAGAATGTTTTGTGGTTTTTCCAAATGCCTCATTTGCTGGTTCGGGAGGAGGCTTGTATTCTGGAGACAAAGTATCTCTTGGTGTTTTTGAAAAAAATACTGTAATTGGTTGGATGCTAATGCGTAATGGATGGAGTGATACTACTAAAAAATCAACAGAAGGTTTAGGGTTATTATACTCTAACTTAGAGTTAAATCCAGAGGCAGATATTAAACATCGTCAACATACGGTTATGCTGTATGATGATAAAAGAAGCTTATTCTTACTTGGGTTTGAAGATTTAATTCGTCCAGGCGGAGACAATGATTTTAATGATGCTGTTTTCTATGCTACTGCTAATCCAATTAAAAATGTTGAAATATTTGATGTTCAAAAAATAAACCCTGCACGAATAGATACCGATAAAGATGGCATAATCGATAGCTCAGATGATTATCCCAATGATCCGAAACTAGCTTTTAATAATTATTACCCAAGTAGTAGCACTCCTGGAACACTAGCGTTTGAAGATTTGTGGCCATCAAAAGGAGATTATGATTTTAATGATTTAGTGGTTGATTACAATTTTAATAGAATTACAAACGCTCAAAATAAAATAGTTAGCTTGAAAGGAAAATTTACAGTAAAAGCTATTGGGGCAAGTTATCAAAATGGTTTTGGTTTCTCAATTCCTGGTGTTACTCCCTCGCAAATTGCATCCGTAACTGGAACAAAATATACAGAAGGCTATATAAAAACAAATAGTAATGGAACAGAAGCAGGTCAAAAAAATGCAACCATAATTGTTTTCGACAATGCTTGGAAACACGGAACGGGTAATACTAACCCCAGCCAACCATATGTTGCCTCAGAGCCTATTGAAGTCACCATAGATTTAGTCAACCCAATTGATGTTAGTGCCTTCGGAATGGCACCTTTCAACCCATTTATTATTGTAAATAAAGAAAGAGGTAAAGAGATTCATTTAGCAAATTACCCGCCAACAGATTTGGCAGACAAAGCCTATTTCGGAACTTCTTTTGACAACACTCAGTCATCAATAGGGAAATATTACAAAACAAAAGACAACTTACCTTGGGCTATAGATTTTCCAAATAGTTTTGACTATCCAATTGAAAAAGCAAAAATCGATGCCAGTCACTTGAAATTTATAAATTGGGTTTTAAGTAATGGCGTAGAATACAAAAATTGGTACAGAAACGAATCTGGACATAGAAACAGTTCTAATATTTTTAACAAATGATAAAGATTTGATGCAACACTTCATTTTATTCAAGTAAACAAAAAACTCCTTAAGCAATTAAGGGGCTTTTTGTATGCTATAGCTTGTTCCGATGCGACCGGAATGCTCTGAACCATTTTACTTAGGGTCTGCTGAAAAATCCAAAATTATTGAATTTATTAGTGTTTAGAAGTTTTTTTACAATAGCAAGTGCAAGGAAATTCTAAAAAATACTTCAAAAACATTGCTCTTGTTTTTCTGGTTAAAAATAAAACACCTAAAATCCGAGGTAATTAAGTTGATTTAGATCAGAATCCTTATACCTAATTTTGATGTGCGACTAATCGTTAGAATATATTATCAAAAATAGAATCTATGTAAATAGACCTATTGAATCGATAAAAATATTCATCTAAATATTTTGGAGATGTTCCTTTTTGACATGTGATTGAATCGTTCTTATTGCAGTTTTTACCTGATGAATGATTGCGTGCATCTCTTTAATGTTCTTAGGAGGAACACTCTTTTCTTGAGTAATTTTATAGGTCTTTGCTATTATTTTGTAAGCTGTCCATTGGTCTGTTTTAACATTTGTATCTTTACTTATATGCTCTTCAAACAATAGTTTTATCGACTTTACAGAATAATCATCAATAATATTTGCATAACCTCTTTTTATCTTTCCATCAGCTGTCAACTCAAGAACACAAGTAATTTTTGATTTTTTGCTATTGTAACTTCTACCTTGTTTTCCTATTTCTTTTCCACCAACTACAAATTCATCAACTTGTACTTTTTCTGTCATAGGATACAATTTTGAGGATTTCATCGCAAGTCTTACTTTTTGTATAAACAACCAAGAAGTCTTTTTATTTATTCCATAGCGTTTTCCAGTTTGGATTGAGGATGTTGATTTGGTTGTACAAGTCATTTCAAAGGCAATACAAAATGCTTTTTGAATTCCAAATTTAACTCCATGAAAAAGAGTTTCAGCAGTTGCAGTCTCTTTATCGCTACATTTGGCACACTCTCTTTTATTGTGTTTTTCCAAATAAAGATACTTCGTATTGTCGCAACGTTTGTATCTATAGTTGTCTTTTCACTTCTCATTGGCTATAAATCCTGGGCAACTTTGGTCGTCTAGGAACGTCTTTATGAACTCTAAAATATTCTCCTCCTCAAATATCTTTTCCATATCCTCAATATTTAGTATAAATACAGGTGTTTTTTTATGTAAATAAGTCTATTGATTTTTATAAAAACCACTAATAGTTATTAGCATGATTACGGTTAGATTTTTTATCTTAATTATTATGTCTTGATTTATGTTGGAATTTTTGTTTGTACAGGAATATTTTAGAGTAAAAAACACTATAGGAATAGAAGTGAAAATTATTTATTCATGATATTATTCTGTTTTTAATAATTTCCATAAAACGGCTGAGCTTCCATCGTTTGGGATGTATTTGGCAAATCGCCCGTCTTTTTTACCCATACAATCGCCTTTGGCGGAGTTGCTTTTGATTATATATGCTTTTTTAGCTTCATTATACTCTATTACAAAACTATCTTTGGGATATTCTTTTGTTTTTCCTATTCTTGGATTGTTATATTTATTGACAATGGCATTGGTTTCGTCTGCAAATAAATAAATCGAGAAAGTTCCATTTGGTTTTTTTGTTTTTGTATTCAAATTTTCTCTAATCACCCATTTTTGTATCGCAGAATTATCCAATTTAGCAAGATTTAAATCGGTTAATGATCCATATTGTCTTTGATAAGGTTCCAATGCTAAATTTTCGCTTGTATTCAGTAAAAAATAAGTGCCATTGATCATTTTACCTTCGGCATATTTTGATTCTTTTTTCTCTGCTTTTTTCTCGGTTTTGGTAGAATCTACTGTTGTTTTTTGGGTTTGACAACTCAATAACTGAAAAGTAAATAGCACTAATAATAGTGTTTTTGATGTTCTCATACCTATTAAAATTTAGTAATATCATTGGTCTCAAATGTGCCTGAAATATTTTTATATACAAAAGACCCAGAAGCATTGTTGGCCACTTGTCCCGAAAATATTCCTTTTACAGTTGTCCCATCGTAAGAAGTAATAGTCATAGTATTTAGCGATGCCTTGCGTACCCATTGCACACCATTAATTTGAATAGTAATTGCTAGTCCTGTAATTGGAGTTCCAACAGCAAATAGCTTTGCAGAACCATCGCCAATTCTTGTTTTGCCATCATTATTGGCAATATCTCCTATTTTGGTTTCATTGTCAAGAATTGCTGTGGAAATGCCGTCTTCAATTCTGGTTGTGACCCCATCTACTGTGTAGGTGATATTGCCACCTTTTGTTGCCGTTTTGTCATCCTCTTTTGAACAAGAAAATTGAATCGAAATAAGTAGTAATAAGATTATTTTTTTCATAGTATTTTAAATTTAATTCATAAAACTTCCAGATATTTTTCCGGATGATTGTTCAGCTACTTTTGATTTTTTTTTATTGATTTCATATAGTTCTCCTGCAAAAGTTCCTGTAATTTTTTTACCCGAAACTTTCAAGTTTATCGTTCCTCTAATCTGATACGCTTTTTGATTAATTTGTAAAACACCCGCTTTCTTGTTGTCATCAATAGCATAGGTTCCTGTTTTTTTGCTCGGAGCTATTAAACTTATAAATACATCGGGGGTTGTATCTAGTGTGAGGTGTGACGAAATTAGTAAGCCTCTTTTAGCATCTTCTACAAATGAGGCTACTTCATTCATCGTTTTACCATTCATCGTAAATGAAATTTTGCCAGGTGCTTTTTGCAGTTCTTTCAACATTTCGTCCACTTTTGGATCTCCGGTTTGGGCATAAGAAAAGTAGGAAAACAGGATTGCGAATAATAGGATTGATTTTTTCATTTTTTTAAATATAAGGTTGTGAGAAGTAAGTTCTAAAGTCATCATGTTTTAAAGTTTTGTCGATTTTGAGTTACACCCATTTGGTGAAGTAAAAACACTGACTAACCTTACATTTTTTTTACGACTTTACAAATTTTAAGGTGTTTGACTTGCGACTTTTGGGTTTGCTTTAGCTTATTTGACAACAACTGCTGTTGTTTTCTTTACAATTTAGTTTTCGTCCCTACTATCTCAAACGGGAAATCTATTTTTGTTTGTTCTGTTCCACCATTATTGAGAACTGACCAAGTGCTTCCAATTTGCTGAATTGCATTAAATTTTGCATTTAGGGTTGCATTATTTGTTTCATTGTTTGGAAAATAAATAAAGTTATCATTGTTTTTGCTCTTCCATGCAATCCAATAAGTTCCAGGCATTAAAACAAGGTCGGTTGCACTTGTCGTAATTTTAAACACTTTTCTAGTAGTTTCTGATGAGTTTTTTACAATTCGGTATATTTTCGCTTCTTCGCCAGAAACATATTTGTTTATTGTAAAATCGCCATAAATGGGTGTAGCACCAGCAATCGATGGATTGGTGTCATACAACGAGTATTTAATCTCATTGATTGGATTACTTGTACCCGTATAACCCGTTTGATAGGCATAGAAAATAAATTTATTAATAGTCCATTTTTCTCCAGTAGGAACAGTAAAATCATCTGCTAATTTTGAGTCTCCAGTAGCATTAAATCCTATGTTAGTTGCTCCCGAAGGAAGCTCACTCCATGAATAACCTGCTTGGGCAACTGCTCCACTTGTAGAAGTTGTTCCAGTAATTAAACTGCCATTAGAATATTTTAATTCAGTAGTTGTAGGTTCTGTTTTTGTTTCTTCATTGTCTTTGCTGCATGATACAGCAACTAGAGAAACGGTTAAGAATGCGAGGATTGTTTTTATTTTTTTCATTTTTTTAATGGATTAATTCAAATTTTATAGAACTTATTTGGTCGTTGAATGTGATTGTAAATGTGCCATTTGCATTTTTGCGCCAGCTTTCGGGTTTTTGTATTGTTGCAGCTGTATAGGCAGGGTCTTCTTCTAAGATCGCTAAATCTGGGAATTTTCCCGTGTGTTCTGCTACAGAATTTAGGATAGATAAATATTCGCCTTGAAAATTATCGTCTTTAAAAAAATAAAAATATATGTTCCCTTTTTTTGGAACTAAAATACTCGATACCTTATCATTCCATTGAAAACCCAATTCTTTCAAAGTATAGCTTTTCTTGATGCCTATATGTAGTACTTTCTTTTCTCCTTTATAATTGGCATCCGAAAATAACCAGACTTCATCGCCATTATAATTAAATTTTACATCTTCGGGTAACCTCTCTGGTTTAACACCTCCTGTAACCCCTGTATTTCCGACTAATACAGGTTTATTGTTTTTAATGGGGATTACATTTGGCTTTTGATCATTCACCGGGTTCTGTTGAGCCAAAGCCGCTGTGGCTAGCATCAATAGTAAAAAAAGTGTTATTGTTTTCATTTGTAATTGTTTTTAAATATTAATTCATCACGGCAGCCACTGCTTAACTTTAGTAACCATAAAGTTTTTATTACCACTCGAGTCGCCACAATGTCCTGAAGAATTATAAATAAGACATTCGCTAAGTGTTTTCACATTCGTATTGGGATTGTTTTGCAAACCATTTTTAAATTCATTAGCATCGGCAACGCCCATCGTGTTATCAATCTTGTTAGACATCCAAGCCACAGGAAACAGCACCGCCGAGCCTTTCCAAGAATCACCGCCTGCACATTGCAGCAAAGCCCCTTTTATTCCCGAAAATGGAGCGATATAAGTAAACTGCCCTGGTAAGATTAACGCCATAACCATATTGCCTCCTCGTGATTGTCCGCCTATGATGGTTTTATTAAAAGGAAGTCCGTAATCATTATCTGCTTTGGTAATAACTGCCATCATATCTGCTCTAAATAGCGCACCTTGTTCCTCCCATGTTATTCCTGCACCATCCAATGATCTGTAAGTAGTGGTAATAGCCACAAAACCTTCTTTTGCCAATGCTGTGCATTGATCGTTGAGCAAACCGTCATTTTCAGTACCTCCGTCTCCCACTGCCAATACCACCAGTCCTTTTGCTGTGGAAGATGAAAGGTCTTCTTGATAAAAAACTTTGTACTTAAAATTGAAAGTTGGTTCTGTAATTATCTTGCTGATGATGCTTGAATTTGTTGTAGTAGTGGAATTGTCATCATCGCTGCTACAAGAACTTATTCCAATGGTGATAACCAATGCCAACGAAATGTTTTTTAAAACTGTTTTCATTATTTTTAATTTGAGTTTTTAAAACTGATAAACCGCCCCTACTTTTGCACCATACCATATATCACTTCCCGATGGAGAAATAGGAATGTTAATATTTACAGAAGTTTCCATAGTAATTTTATCTGAAACCGGAATACGATAACCGCCTTCTATGGTACCATACGTTAAATTAGCAGTTGCTTTTTGAGTTCCAAAGGGACCTAAATCAATTTTATAAGAACTCATATTATAATTAATTCCTGCTCCTGCAAAAAACTGTTTGTAATAATACCTTCCGAAAGCACCTATTTCAAAATTTGAAACATTGCTTCTAAATATTGTTCCCGTTTTTATTCCTAACAATATTTCGTTAGTAATTTTATAACCTGCAAATGCCGAAACTCCAAAGTTGGTACTGTTAGCACCACTTTGACTGCTAAAATCTCCTTGTATGTTACCACCTACTTGTAATTTGTTGATATCAAAACCTGTATGCGATTTTTTGCTTACTGGAGTGGTTTTGGTTACTGGTTTTGTCAAGTTAAAATTGTTTTTTTTCTTACTTGTTTGAGCATTCCCGCTTAGGAGACAGAAGAAAGAAAAAAGAAGAAATATTTTTTGTATTACTGTTTTCATTGTTTTTTGTTTATCAGTTTTTATTATAGATTATTTGCCGAGAGTTTTTTAATTATTTACTGTTAATTACTGTATGTATTAACTACCATATCTACAAATGATGAATATTCTAATACATCAGGAACTATGTTTACTGTCGTGCTGTTTTTCCAATATTTAGCAGCTTTGTAGAACGTTACACCATTCTCATCACCAGCAACATATACATCATTATTTGATACTGCTATAGAATTTGCAAAAACATTGCTTTTTCCATCACTTAAATTTGTTGCGATACCATTCTTCCAGTATTTGGCAACTATATATCCTGCCGCATTGTACTCATATCCTGCTACGTATATATCATTACCCGATACAAATACAGATTTAGCATAAGCGTTTTGTATTCCATTGCTTAAACTTGTTGCTACACCATTTTTCCAATATTTGGCGACATCCCTACTACCATTGCCCTCGTAGCCTGCTACATAGACATCATTGCCAATTACAATTATACTTTTAGCATAAGCGTCTCTTTTTCCATCGCTTAAGTTTGTTGCAATGCCATTTTTCCAATATTTGGCGATATCCCTACTACCATTTCTCTCTTTGCCTGCAACATAAACATCATTTCCAACTATAAATATGCTTTCAGCAACTGCAGTATTTTTTCCATCTGTTAAATTTGTCGCCACACCATTTTTCCAATATTTTGCGACATAGGCAATGCCATTATCCTCGTAGCCTGCTACATAAACATCGTTGCCAGATACAGCTATGGAATAGGCATAAGCATCTTGTGTTATATCACTTAAAATTGTTATAGTGCTGTTTTTTGAATATTTAGCAATGTATTTTCCAGGTGCAATGTTTTCATTTGCAGTTATATATACGTCATTTTTGGATACAAATATTGAGCTAGCAATACCAAAGGTTTCTTTATAGTTGGATGGTATAGGTGCTCCGTTTTTATATACTACAGGGCCATTTGGTTCGTTACTCAATAAATAAATATCGGTAATGGTTGATGTTGGTGCCGAATCTGAATCATCGTTTTTACTACATGATAATATGGTCATAGTGAATAAAAATAGGATTGAAAGAGTGTTGATCTTTTTTAGTTTCTTCATGATTTTTGTTTTAATTGCTAAGCAAAGATGATATAACACTTAAGAATTTTAATCTGTAAATGAGCAAACAGAAAGATTGAGTTAGTAAACAGTTATAAAACAAAAAAAACTCTCAATTTTTACATCAAAAGTTTTCTTTACTAGTTGTTTTCGGAGTGGTAAGTCTATTCAATAATTATTTTTTTGTTGATTATGCTTCCATTTTCAAGTTCTATTTTTAGTAAATAAACCCCTCTTTGTTTTATAATGTACTGTCCTTCTGAGACAAAATTTAAAGCAGTTTGTTTTCCTAGCACGTTAAAAGCAGCAATTTTAGTTATTTTTTGAGGTGTCTTTATATGAAAGATATTGTGCGATGGATTAGGATAAATGTTTATATCTAAACTGTTTATAGCAAAATCTGAATTCGATAATAGATTCGTAGCGCCACATCCATTTATAGCTTTTAGTCCATAATCTACATTGTTTACAATATCATTTCCAAAAGTGGTTAGATTATTTATATTGCTTGTGGTACTCATAACTCTGAAAGTGCTGTTATTGTGTGTAGCACTATATTGTGTGCAATCGTGATTGAAAGTCCATGCTAGCCAGCCAATATTTCTGCTACACGCTTCGGTTAGAATTTGTGGATATAATGTATATAAGCCTAAATCGCCGCAGCTAGCATCGTCTTGATTGTTTGCAATTTCTCCTAAGACGAAACATACATTGGCATTTTGTGCTTCGTTCAGTTTTGTTTGTACTTGAGCAAGAGTCGAGGCATAACCACCCCAATACGCATGTGATGAAAAAATAAGATTATGTTGAGGATCATTAGTATTCATATTGGCAGCTATTGATAAAAGTTCTGTTGATGATTGTCCGCAATCAGGTGCATCAATCATAATGGGTACAGTAACGCCTGCATTTCGTAAAGTAGTAATGGCTGCATTATAATTAGCTTTAAAATTATTTAATGCGGTTGCTTGATTTCCTGTCCATCTCACATAATCAAATTCATTGGCTAGATTGATGATTATTTTAGCTTTATTGTTCTCTATCAGGCTTAAAACAGCTGGACTGGTCCAAAAATTCATGACAGTGGAGTTGAAATAATTCCAATCCGCATTACAAGTAATATAATTATCGTCGTGAATGCTTAGTATAGGAATCATTCCTTTGGTAATACAATAAGCAATTATGTTGTTTAGATGACCACCCGTTACATAGCTATTTACAGTACCTATTGCCCCTCCATTTGCAGGTTGATCTCTCCAGCTTTTTCCGCTGGTATACCACGGAATCCTAATTGCATTTGCTCCTGTTTGTGCTACTTGATCGATGTAGGCTTGGTATTGTACTGGGTTGTTTAAGGAGATACTTCCTTCGTTGATAATGGGATAATTGACACCCCGTAAAACAACCGTTTGTCCTGTAGTTAAGGTTAAATTCCTCCCCACTACTTTTAATGTAGTTTGTGAAAAGGAATATAGATGTAGAAGAATTACAGCTAGTATTGTTGTTTTTTTTATTGTCATTTGATTCTATTTTTTTATTCAAATTGTACCTTTTTTCATTTTCAAGATGCAATGATTTTGACTTTTTGATAACTATGTAAAAAAAAAATTATTCTTTGGTTTGTTGTTGAATAAACGTATCAAAATCGGGCAAGTTTTTGTCTTCATAAATTTCTATAAACTGCTTGAACTGCATATAACCATATACATAAGGATTCGAAGAGGCTTCTTCATAATTTTTACTAAAATACTCTTCGATGGTAGAACCTTCAGGAACAGGATTAGGTAATTGGGCAAATATTTTTTTGGCAGCTTCATAACATTGCTTCAGCTCTTTGTTTCGATGGTACTTTTTCCACCATAAAATGGCAACAGTATTAGCAAAATATTCTCCTTGATAGGAACCATTAGTTTCTCCTTTTAAGACAAATTCGAAGGCATGACCCAATTCGTGAGGTAAATAGAAGCCATTAAAAAACAATCCGAAAATTCTTTTACCCTCCGCTTCGTTTCCTGCAATTTTATAAAAAAATTGTTTTTGTTCTGGAATGACTTGTTCCCAAAGCGGAATGTTGGCGGTATCTTTATAAAAATAAATCAAATAAGGTGTGGTATGCAATACTGTTTTTATATCAAATTTTATTTTTGGAACTCTTTTTTGGATGTCTTTAGTAAATGATTGGGTTATCATTTGAGCCTCTTTTACGAGAGCAATAGAATCAGGAAAAGTGGTGAACCATTTTTTTTGCGCCATTCCAATTTGAACGGATAACAAAAATGAAAGTAAAACTATTTTTTTCATATCTTAAATTTATAATTAGTAGTATTCAAACCCATTTTGGGTGTAATTGAATAAAATCTATTTTTATTTTTTGACATTATTTTACTTGATGAAGAAGTTATAAACATTTCAAAATTAAGGTAATCATTGTTTTACGATGACAACCATAAAATTTTGTTACCGCTCTCCTTTCCACAATGTCCATTTGAATTATAGATTAAGTACTTGTTTTGTGTTTTTATTGATAAATTTGCATTGTTTTGTTATCCATTCTTGAAATCTGGTTACACCTGTTTTCCTCTGCCTGCGGCGGTGTCTCCTGGGATTAGAATATAGCGAAACTCAACAGATGTCGAAATTGAAACACCACCAGTCCTATCGTGCTTAAATCGAAATAATCTAATATTCTTTAATTCTGGAAAAAGTCAATCTGTTAGCACTTCCTCCTGCATAGGAAGCATAAGGCAAAGGAAAAACTGTTGTAGAGAATTTCCCGTATACTAAAACCGTTCCTTTGTCTAAAATTTCTTGATTTAGTTGAGTGGCGACAATTAATGCAGTAGTACCATTTGTACCATCAATCGCTATTGGTGTCGATGCTGAAGCACTAGCCCAGTTGCTATAAATGACATTAGCAGTTCCTATTGCGCCGTCTTCGGGCTTACTACAAGAAACAAGAGTAAATGAACTGGTAAAAAGAGTAAGTATAATTATGATTACAATAGATTTGGTAAAATTGAAATTTGTCTTCATATCTTTTAAAGATTATTGATACTTCAAAGGTATTCAGCCTATTTACTTTTCTATTTTAGAAATATGTGAACTGCGGGTTTGAATTAGTGAATGGAGATATTTTTACACTCTTGTAAATAAATCCAAAAAATCTTGTTTTTTGGTTCGGCTTAATGGAATGTTTTTTCCATCCAGCATGATGAGTTCTCCTCCATCTCCACGAATATATTGTTTGATAAATTTTAAATTTACAATGTGTGACTTATGGGATCTAAAAAATAAAGTGTTGTCTTGTAAAACATCTTCAAAAGTGGCAAGTGTTTTACTAGCCAAATGTTTCGATTTATCTTGCATAACAATCATAGTATAATTACTACTGGCTTCTAGATACATGATGTTGTCAATCTTTACAAACAATAAACCTTCTTGGGTAGAAAGAGCTATTGTGTCTTGTAATTTTCCATTAGTAAACAAATGCAAATTTTGAACTTGTTCGGTTGTAATGGCAATTTCTTTATTTTTAAATTTATCTAAGGCAATAGCAATTTCTTCTTCATCAATTGGTTTTAATAGATAATCTAACGCATTCAATCGAAGTGCTTTTAAAGCATATTGGTCGTAGGCGGTGGTAAAAATGACTTTAAAAGGTACTGGATAAAATTGTGTAATTACATCAAACCCATTCATTTTTGGCATTTCAATGTCCAGAAAAACCAAGTCAGGTTTGTGCTCTTCTATAAGCGCTTTGGCTTTTGTACTGTCTTGAGTAGTAGCCACGACCATTACATTTTTATTTTGTTTTAATAGATGTTCTAATGTAATAATGCAATGTTTTTCGTCATCTATAATTATTGTTTTTATCATTTTTAACTAGATATATTTAGTAATACTTGTGTTCCTTTGGGTTGGCTTGTTTCATCATACAAATCGATAATGGTAACTGAATTACTTGGGTTGAGAATTTTTAATCTATCAATGGTAATCTCTAGTCCATAAGATATGTGTGTGGTTTGGCTTTTCTTTAACAGTGCCGATGCCTTTCTGCCAATACCATCATCGGTAATACTGATTTTTAAACTTTCATTTTCATCACTGTTGATTTGAATAATAATATGACCTTTACTGTTTTTATTTTGGATGCCATGCCAAATTGCATTTTCTACAAATGGTTGAATGATTAATGGAGGAATTTGAACTGTTTCTCGATCAATTTCGTCAGAACATTGTATAGAGTAAGTGAATTTGTGTTCTAAGCGAACGGCTTCTAGTTGCAAGTACCAATCTAAGGTTTTGATTTCTTTCTCTAACTGAATGGTACGATATTTAGAATTGTCCAAAATACTTCGCATGAGTTTGGAAAAAGTACTTAAATATTTACTGGCTTCGTTCGATTTGTTTTGGATAATATAACTATTGATAGAATTTAAAGAGTTGAACATAAAATGGGGATTCATTTGGGAACGTAAGGTTTGCATTTCCGCTTCTTTAATGTTGCTTTTTAGTATTCCTTTTATTTTTTCTTGATTAATAAAATAACGACTTATAAAATATACCATTGCAAAAAGTAGTACTATAACAATTCCAAAGAACCAATAGGTTTTGTAAAAGGGGGGAGTTATTGTTAAAGCTATTTGTAATGTTTTAGATTGCCAATTGTCTAGATTATCTCCAGCAGCAACGGTTATATTATATTTCCCAGGTGATAATTTAACCAAAGATAGTTTAGGATTAGTTCCTAGATAATTCCATGTTTCATCTGTGTTAAATTTGTATCGGTAAATAATTTTTTCTTTTTCGGAAAAAGACAAAGCTGAGAAATAAAGGTCTAATTCTGTAAAATCATAATTTAGTTCAATGTTATTGTTTTTATGAGGCAAAATTTTGCCATCCTTTTTTACAACTGTAATTTTTAATTTATTAATTAGTTGTGTTTTAAGAATGTCTTCTAGATCAATAATTTGACAACCGAAGTTTGTTCCTAAAGCAATTTTGTTATCCGAAAGTTTACAAAATCCATAAATAAGCTCATTCGTTGCTAGTCCATCAATCTGAGAAATTCTGACGACTCTGTCCGTTTTAAAATTATAATGATTCAATCCTTCGGCACTTGTAAACCAAATATTTCCATTACGATCTTCTGCTATTCCTTCAATATGATCATTGGTTACATTATGTTTTTCTGTATTAAGGGAAAATATGATTTTGCCATTTGGATTGACTAAATTCCATCCACCGTATCCTGAAAAGAGAAGATTGCCGTTATGAGTAAAAGCGATTTTATTATAATAATCGGTTATAAATAAAGATTCGTTTTTAAAATATTTTAATTGGCTAATCTCTACAAAACGACTTTTTCGGTTGTCAAAATAGGATATTCCATAATCCTTAGGCATCCAACTTGCTAACCAGATAGTTCCATTTTTTGCTAAAGATATATCGTTAAATTTATTTTCTTTCCAGTATTTGGAAGGATTTAATATGAAATTTTCTTTGGGTAAAGTAGTTGCCAAGTCGTAAACTTTTACAGCACCTTTATTTGGCAAAATCCATAATTGATTTTTATTATCTACTATTGCCTTTTTTACGCCTGTATCTATTTTTATTAGTGGTTGTAGATTGTTTTTTTTTAGTATGTAAACACCTTTATTGGAAGATACTATGATGTTTTTTTCTTGAATAAATAATTCAGAAAACTGCAAGGATTTGTCTGGATAGCTATACGTTTTCCAACTATTTTTCCCGTATGAATAAATTATATTAGTTGTGTTACACATCAAAAGCTGTGCATTGTCATCTTGTACTATTGAGGTTACCGTTTTGTTGTTTTTAAAAAATGCCTTTAAAGTAATAATGCTTTTGTCTTCCCGCATTAGTTTAATAAGCCCGTGGTTAGTAGCTACCCAAATAATTTTAGTTTCGGCATCATAATAAACATGATTGATTTTGTTCTCTGTTTCAAAAACAAGTTTAGAGTTTGTTTTTGTTGTGAAAAAATAAAGTTGATGTTCGTTGTATAATAATGTATTCCCTACTTCGTCTTCAAAACTGCTAGCTATCGAGAATTGTCCTTTTGTTGAAGAAATAGCTATTTTTTTATATCTATTTTGAAGTAAATCATATAAAAAAAGGCCTCCATTTTTGTTTGTATATATTAAATTTTGCTTGTCTTGCGATAATTTTGCAGAAATAATGTGCTCTTTTTTTAGGAATAGATTAGGATGGTGCTTTAAATGGTTATTCTTTCTGTTCCAGATATACATTCCTTTTCGAGTGGCAATCCATATTTCGTTACTATTAGGTTCTATAAAAATATTCTTTGCATCAGTTTCGGATATGTTCGTGTCAAATGAAAAAGAAATCATTTTTTTTGCATTAGGAGAATAATATTTTATGTTATTATAATCAGTACACCAAACCAATCCTTTTTGATCAATATAAATATTATCATAGTGATCATTATAAGGAGATGAATCTTCAAAATTTACTTTTACCAATTCCTTAGGAATGTCAAAAATATTTTCAATATAAACTAGGCCTAAATTGTGATCATAATAGTATAATTTGTTTTTGCTTATTGCTAAGGAGTTGATTTCAGAATTGATTTCAGAGTTTTTGATAAATTGATAACCGTCATATTGACATAGACCTCGTTGCGTGGCAATATATAAATAACCCTCTTTTTTGATAGTGCTATGCACAAAATCGGAAGGTAAGCCTTGGTTGAATTTAATTGTTTCAGCACGATACAACGGTTGTGTAAAACCGCTATTCGGAAGAACAATTAGGATAAAACCAATGATAAAGTATCGCACTTGTCATAAAATTAGAATGTAAATTTATATCTTTTTTGATGGATTGTAAATTTTAAATAAGTGAATTGCAGGTTTGAATGCGTAAACGGTAAGAATGCGATGCGACCACAGATTAAACAATATGTTTATCCGCAACTAATGCTATCTCGATTATAAGGTGATAGTTATAATCTTCTCCGATAGGCTATTCCAAAACATCTTCTGCTAAATTTATAGATGAACTAGCCAAGATCGTTTTATATCTATTGTTGCTATGGGTTAGCTAACTTGGCTATCGCAAAAAGTTAAGAAATAATCTTGTTTCATACCCTATGAAAGAAGTCTGTAAAATTTATTACAAAACGTTTAAAGAAAAAGCAATCCAATTGACTTAAGAATTGAATACCAGCGAAACCATCGCTGACAACAATGTTTTTTTTATTTATGATAAAAGCGTTCAATTCGATATGAATTAAGCCCAATTACAAGCCTTGTTTATATGGCTTCTGTGATTTCTAAATGAAGACCCTGAATTTCTTCGTTTATGAGTAACTGACATGAAAGGCGTAGATTGTCTCTTTCATTTTTGAATTTTGATAGGGTGTTTAATTCGTTTCTGTAGTAATCACTTTTTGAATACGATTTATTTATTGCAAGAATCATACAAGTGCCACATTTTCCTTCGCCTTTGCATTCGCCAAAATCATCTAAAACTAATCGGTCGGCAAGCAATTGCATCAAATTTCGATACTCATTTTTATATGTGATTATGTTGTGTACCTCGTTGTTGAAAAAAACTTTAATATGGATTTTGTTTTCAATCATTATCTTCCTGCTAACAAAAACGGGTCTCCATTTTCTAGATTATGTGCTAGTATTCTAATGGTTGTTTTTTCAAAAGTACTTAACATTGCATCTCTCAAAATTTTATAATCATTATGAAAAGGACACGGATTTGTCTCGGAACATTTTTTTAATCCCAGTCCACATGATTTGAATATTTGTAGTCCATCAATAGCGTTTACAATATTGAGAATTGGTGCATCAAGCTGATGTTCCTCAATAAAAAAACCGCCGTGTGGCCCTTTTAAAGAAGTAATAATACTGTGCTTATTTAAAATTTGTAATGTTTTTGCCGTAAAAGCTTCTGGAGCGTCTATCTCTTTTGCAATTATTTTGACATTCATTTTTAGATTCTCATCTGCTCTTGAAGCCAAAAAAACTGCTGCTCTTATTGCATACTGGCAGGATTTTGATATCATTTTTTTTAAGATTAGTTTATCCGAATATGCAAAAATACTATTTTAAATTATTTATGCTTCCCAAAAATTATCTGTCCACAAGGTATCTATTTCATTTTGATTATGAAATGCCTTTTGTTCTGATGTATAAACGGTATCGAGGTCAATAGATTTTTGCAAATGCGGAAAAAATTCTCGCTCTTCAAAACGAATGTGCGCTTCTAGCAGATCTGCAAACGCTTCTAAAGTTGCATTATAGATTTTATTGTTTTCAATTTCAAATAAATACTGTCGTAATTCTAAATGTTGGTTTTCGACTTTTATTCTAAAAATATCATTTGGCGAAAGCAAATTCAGCAAGAATTTTTCTTCTTCATCAAAATGAGGTAACAGTTCTTTTTCTGCAAATAGATTGATGTACCCAGCAATTCTGTGAGGTTCAATGCTTTTTTTTAAACCTTGTCTTATTTTCCAAACCAACAGTAACCCATAATGATGGTCTTTAGAATATTCTATAATAAACGGATGACGTTTCAATGGCTTGTTCATAATATTAGTTTTTTACGTTTTTCTAAATCAATCGCTTTTGGAAACAAAATATTGTTTTCTAAATGGATGTGCAAATGCAAATCTTTTTCGAATTCTTCGAGTAATTTAAATGCAACTTTATACGTATTACAACCGTCTGCTGGCGGTGTATAATCGTTACTCAAGGCTCTAATTTGTCTAAAACGTTCGCCTTCGTCAGTGTGATCTTTCATCATTACTCCAATTGGATTTTCGAAACTTCCAAAAGGTGGTTCACTTATTTCCGCACTTTCTTTATGACTAATAACCATTTTTCTGACTTGTGGAAAAAGCATTAATTCCTCTTTTTTCATATGTAAAGCCAACTCTGATGCTGTGCTTTCAAAAAGTTCTAGAATATCGTGTAATTCTTTATGGCGGTTGCCGTGTGCCGAAATGATTTTTTTGAGATACCCTTTCAGAATTGGAATTTGAGTTTCAACATATTTGTGGTGTTTTTGTTCAATATATTGGGCTAAAAAATCAATAGGCCAAGTATCGTAATCTAGATTCTTATTGCTTTCATCAAGCAAAATAGCATCTAAATCTAGTACTACATTATCCGCATTCAAATCACTTTCTATACAGGCTTCTTGGATAGTTCTATTACCATTGCAACAAAAATCGATCTTGTGTTTTTGAAAAACGGAAGCCATTCTGTAATCGTCAGCAACCAACTGACCAATGTTGTCCTCTTTTGTGATTTTCATAATTTTTAATTTTTAGCTTCTATAACATCATTAACATGTTCCACTTTATCTTGCATTGAAAGCGTTAAACGAATGATAGAATTTTCTTTAGCGTTCAAGTCGTGAGGTACATTTCCCTCTAATGCTATAATGGCACCACTTTTTAACAAATGTGCAGTTCCGTTAACACCCAATTCTATTTTTCCTTCCAAAACGTGGATAATAATTGGAAATGGCGTTTTGTGTTCTTTCATAATTTGTCCTTCTTTCAATAGAATTCGTATTTCTTTTGAAAATAAAGTTTCTATGATGACTTTGGTTTTAATTCGATTATCGTCAAATTCTAACTCTTTATTGAACGATGCAATATTTATGGGTTTGCTATTTTCTGTTGTATTTGGCATAATTTCTTTTTTTTACATTTTTCTGCAATAATTGCAATTGCGTTAATTCCGTTTAAAAAGGGGTCACATTGTTGGAATGAATTTTCTTTCTTTTTTTTAAAATATTGTACAAGACATTTAATAAAACGAAAAAGCTTTCGATTTCATTAATAAAAATGGTGTGTTCATTTTTACTTTTAAAAAACTTGTCCTTATTCAAATTATGATTTGTATTAAGAGACTGAGTGGTCAAAATTCTCATAAGGACAAGCGATTTTGTTATTTCCAATAGTTATTGGCGGCAGCAATTGTTTGAAAATTTACTGCAATAACGTGTGATGCGGCTGTTAATGCTGATGGATCGCTAGCATATTCAGGACGAAGTTTTTTTAGTACTTCGGGATCGGGTTGCGTATAACGAACTCCTTTTCTTGAGAGCGTTATTGCCAATTCAAAACCTTGTTGAGGTGTTTCTGTAATCAATGATTTTAACCAAATGTCTTCCATAATTTCAAGTTGTTTAATAGATTAATAAATTATTTTTATTAGCAAAATGCCTGTGGCTATTAATAATGTGAGTTTTATAAACTCTAAAAAAATGTAGTATAAATGTAGGTTTGAAGGAACAACGGATTTACCGTTTATATAATCATCTGCACGGCTGTCTAATTTTGGGAGTAGCCATAAAGTTTGTAATAGGACTATTAGAATTTGTCCCAAAAAAAACGAAATACAAGCTGAATTAATTGAAGATTTTTCTATAAAAAAGCAAATTGAGATCAGTGTAATTAATATCCATTCTACTTTGTTGAGTGTGCCAAAAACAATTTTTCCAATCCCGAGACCTATTGGTATTGTAACATTTGGTGCTTTAAATTTGAGCCAAGCTTCCATAAAACTAATTCCAATTATTAGTCCACTCCAAATGAAAGAAAAGGCGATGCTGAGAATTAGGCTAAATGGTATCATAACTCGTTATTTTTAGAAAGGAATTCCTTTTACGTTTCGTATTAATCTGCTGATATTATCGGCTGTTTCTTTGGCATCATTGGCAACTTTGCCTTCAAAATAGTCATCTACCGTTTCTTGAAATAGATAAATCCATTGCTCAAAATGCTCGTTTGAAAGAGGCAAGGGCAAATGTTTTGACATTGGATCTGACTTGTATGTTCTTGTATAAAGCAACATTGTACTCCAAAACCGGCACATCGTTTCTAGATGTTCGCTCCAATCGCCAGTGATTATTTCATTGAAGATGGGGGCCAACAATTCGTCTTTTCGTACTTTGGTATAAAAACTATGAATGAGTGTTTTGATGTCTTCATCGGTTTTTATGTCGGTTTTTACTTTCATAGTATAGATTTGGTTTGATTCTCAACATTTGAACCAATTTTTTTTAAAAAAACTTCTGCCATAATTGACGCTCTCCATTTAGCATTTTCGGCATATTCGCCAAAAAAATTAGCATCGCAAGTTTCATTAAAAAGCTGTAACCATCTATTTATCAGCTCTTGTCTTATCGGTAATGTTGAATGTTTTAAAAAAGGATTTCCAGTATATCCTCTAATTCCGAACAATGCTGCATTCCAAAAGAGATACATTTTGTCTAAATGTGGTTGCCAATCAGTTGAAATTATTTTGAAAAAAATAGGAGCCAATAAATCATCTTCTCTAATTTTTTTATAGAAACCATCAACTAGAATTTTTATATCATCTATATTCTGAATATCTTTTTTGAAAGTCATAATTTGAATACTAAAGTGAGAAGTTTGTAATTAGATAATAGAGTGCCCAACCCACAAACGACATAATGAAAACCCATAACCAAGTTGGCACAGATTGTGGTGTTTCGATGCCTTCGATATTGAATTTAGTCTGATTTCCTTTTCCGTAGGCATTTATCATCAAGGAAATAATTCCATCTACTTTTTCGTGATCTTTCAAACCTTCGACTGCGATTGCTGGACCATTTCTAACTTCAAACGGAATTTTACGAATACCTTCTTTTCCAGAAATATCTTTACTTACGATGGTTAAAATATGTTCTCCATCAACTATTTTTTTGGTGTCTAATTCAAAATTTACAGGCGCAGAAAATGATGCAATAGGTTGTTTCTCATCGTCTAAAAAAATCATTATTTTATTTTTATCTTCCATAATTCCTTAATTTAGAAAAGCATTTTTGATATGTTCTTTGTTCATTTCATTTGGTTTTATCAATCGAGAAACTGTTATGTACCCACAGTATAAAACAATAATTGCCGTACAACCAATAATCAAGTAGTCCCAATTGCTATCTGGACCTGCACCGTGAGTAATCCCTCTAAAAATTTTAGGTTGTGCTTTTTCACACGTTGGACAAGCGATGCTCATAGATGAGATTAAAAAAAGTACAACTGTTATAAATAAATTTTTCATAATTATTATTTTTCAGTTTTAATAATGTCCATTATCTTTTTGACATCTTCGGCAGAAACTTTCTTGGCATTGTTGCCCCAACTTGTTTTTTCGTGGTTCATAATGGCAGCTATTTGTTCTGGAGTAAGATTATTGTTTGTTCCTACGGCTGGCATAACGGCGTATTCTTCTCTTGGATTGTAACCATTCATTATGATACGAACCATCAAATCAATATTGTTATCAAGAACTATTTTACTGCCTTTAAGTGGAGGAAATGCTCCCGATAATCCTTCGCCGTTTGGCTGATGGCAACTCATACAATTTACGCTGTATAATTCTTCGCCATCAGGTAAATCATCTGTCGAACCAGCGACTTTAACTTCTGATGTTTTTTCTTGCTTGTATAAGAATTCCTGTGAAACCGTTCCAGTAGGAAGTTCAACTTGTTTCAATGATTGCAAATAAGCGACTAAATTCAAAGCCTTTTGAGTGGCGACAATTTTTCCTTTCACGCCAATCATATAAGCATCTGGTAAATTCACAATTACATCTTCTTTAGTTGGATTCTCTTTTTCTTCAAAAAGCCAAGCATAAGATGGCATCATTGATGCGCCAACTGCTGCTCTAGGTTGATACAAGTGCAACAAATGCCAATCAAGACTGGGTTGACGATTGCCAATATTGGTTAAATCTGGCCCCGTTCTTTCAGTACCCATTAATGTTGCGGTATTAACCAAAAAACTCATTCGCTCGTTTCGGGCATAATCGGCTGCAATTCCTGGGCGATTTCCCCAAGTTTTATCCATATCTACATTTCGAACTTGTTGTGTATGACAAGCCACGCAACCATTTTCGATATAGGTGTTTTTGCCGTCCAATTCTTCGGGTGTCAATGCTACAGAATTGGGTAATGGTTTGTAATTTTCTTGGTTATTTAATGCTGGAATTATCGCTACAAATACTGTGAGTACTAGAAAAAGCAACAACGCAAGACCATATAATTTTTTGTGATTATTGAAGATTTCCATATCTTGTTTTTATTAGAATACTATTTTTTATGCTATTGGTTCAATTTCTAATGCTGTATTTTTGAACTGTTCTACACCCTTTTTACGAATATTTGTGGCTTCTTTCCCAGCAATCATTTTGTATAAATTATAGGCGAAAACCAAATGCGAAAACCACATCATACTGCCACCAATAGCACGCCAAAGCCAGTAGGGTTTCATCATAACAACACTATCTATAAATGGTTTTGCTTCCATCCACATCAAACCTTTTAGCGTTCCTCCAATCATTAACGGAATAGTGTAAAATAGCATTCCTATAAAAGCCATCCAAAAGTGTAAACCCACGGAAATATGAGATGGTTCTTTTTGCGTAAGTCTTGGTACTACTGCATAAATGGAACCCCAGAGTAAAAAAGCAATAATGCCATACATTGTAATATGAGAGTGTGCCGTTGTAAAATCAGTAAAATGCCAAACTAAATTTGTGTATCTAAAAGCTTCAGCTGTGCCTTGCATTGATCCCGTGAAATAAAATACTATTCCAACCAAATAAAACGGTAGGGTATAACTGTTTTTGATTTTGTACCAACTTCCTTTGAAAGTGTAAAAAAAGTTCGTTGTTCCAGCAAATACTGGAATTAACATTCCGACGCTTCCTACAATTGCAACGGTCTGCAACCACCACGGAATAGCACTAAAAACGAAATGATGCGTTCCGATAACGGTATAGAAAAATATTTGAGCCCAAAAAGCCATAATTCCTAAACTGTAAGAGTAAATAGGTTTGTTGAGTTGTTGAGGTAAAAAATAATAAACCAATCCTAGATTAAAAAGCATAAACCACATTCCAACGCCTTGATGCATATAATATCCTTGCACAATTGTTTCGCCTAGTCCATCTTGCCAAAAAGGCAAATAAGCGACAAGCGAGATAACCAATGTGAAAATTATAGCAGATACGATGTACCAATTCGAAATGTAAATTTCTTTGATCGTTCTGTTTGCAATAGTTTTGATGAAGTTTTGAAGCGTAATTATAAGTCCTATTCCGAACAAAGCCATAACAGGCCATATGTATTCACGGTATTCGCCACCAGCATTATTAACGCCTGCCATCAAACAAAGACTTCCTAATATGACGGTTGCATTGACAAGGTATAAACTCTGCCATCCTTTTTTTAAACTCGCTATTTTAGTATTGCTTACCATTGGAACTATATAATAGCCTAATCCTAGCATTGCTAACGAACTCCATCCCCAAAAAACCGCATTGGTATGCACAGGCCTTAATCTTCCGAAGCTCAACCAACTTTGATGATCTACATCTGGTGCGACAAATTTTATTCCTAAATATTCTCCAACTGTAGTTCCAAATACTAACCAAAATGTGGCAGTTATGAGATACCAAAGTATCAATTTGGATAAATCTGGGTCGATATTGGGTCGTTTAAGTGCTTTTTTTTTAGAAGCAATAAAACCAATATGCGCTTTTTCGTCCACATTTGCAATTAAACCTTTATTGTCTAATGGATTTTCGTTTCCTGATAATTCATTATTTGATAATTTAAAATCAATTGCTTTTTTTCTGGTCTCTAAAACGGTTTCGATTTCTTCACCATCGAGATTAGATAAATACTTTGCAAAACGAGTTTCTTCATCTAATTCTTGATCGGTTACCATTTTGTCTGCTACTTTAGATAATTTTAGAATTAAAATAAATACTCCAATCGTTAATGGAATAATAAGAAGTATAATCATTATGATTATTCCGGGTTGCGAAATCAAATCATCTGATGCAGTTTTAGTTTGTCCAATTGCTTTGCTGCATAAGCCCAGCATAAAAGTAAAAGCGAGTATTAGTTTAGATTTTCTCATAGCGTAAGTATTAATTTCGGGTACAAATATATTATTTAATCTAAAAAAGATAAACTTATCTTAAATAAATTTTATTATTTGTATTTGTCCTAACGAGTAATCCTAAATTTCGGATAGTCAGTTCCAAATAGTTAATTATGATTTCAGGTAATAATAATTTGAGGAGATTGATAAAAGAGGCTTTTATTTTTTAATTTTTAGAAATACAAAAATCTGATTTTTACTATTTCTTCAAAATTTTTTGTTTTGATCCTTAATTCATCTTCGGTTTCTAAAATACTTTCATACAAAAAAAACTCCTTAAGTACCTAAGGAGTTTTTTTGTAGGGGACAGCCACTTCCGATGCTATCGGAATGCTCTGAACCAGCTGAGCTAATCTTTGTTTAAGTTCAAATCTTGAAATTTAATTCTCCTATTCCAAGATTTTATTTGTAATTCTCTTTGATGAAATACAAGAACAAAAAAAAACTCCTTAATTTCTTAAGGAGTTTTTTTTGGTGGGCGATGAGGGGTTCGAACCCCCGACCCCCTCGGTGTAAACGAGGTGCTCTGAACCAGCTGAGCTAATCGCCCTATTTTACTAGGTTGCTATCATTTCGTGATTGCGAGTGCAAATATACAACCCTTTTTGGGATGTGCAAGCAAAAATGAAAAAAAATTACAAAATTTCTGCAACCACAAAAGTACTTCCGCCAACGTAGACAAAGTCTGTAGGAGCTGCGTTTTTCAATGCTGCTTCGTAGGCTTCTGAAACAGAAGAATATACTTGTCCGTTTAAACCAAATAACTGCGCTTCGGATTGTAGTGTCGTAGCTTCTAATCCACGTGGAATATTTGGCTTACAAAAATAATAAATCGCATTTTTTGGAAACAAAGGCAACACTTCTTTCAAATCTTTGTCGTTGACTACTCCCAAAACGAGGTGCAATTGGTCAAATTTCTCTTTTCGAATTTGACGCATCACAATTTCAAGTCCATTTTTGTTGTGGGCGGTGTCAGCAATTACTTTGGGTTGCTCTTTCAACTGTTGCCAACGACCTTGGAATCCTGTGTTTTTTATTACGTTGGCCATTCCCGTTTGGAGTTGTTTTGGCGTAACCGCAAGGGTCTTGTTTTCGTTCAAAACGGCTATGGTCTGCATTACGGTTTTTTTGTTGTGCACTTGGTAATCGCCTAATAAATCGGAGGGATAAGTGCTCGAAATCAAATCCGAGGCCAAATGAATTTCTGCAAAACAACTTTTGGCTTTGCTAATAAAAACAGGTAAGGTTTCTGGAGTGTATTCGCCAATCACTATGGGAATGCTTGGTTTTATGATGCCAGCTTTTTCGCCAGCAATTGCAGCTAGTGTATTTCCTAGAAATTGAGTGTGATCTAATCCTATATTGGTTATGATCGAAACTAATGGCGTAATAATATTGGTAGCATCCAATCGGCCACCCATTCCAACTTCTATGATAGCAATGTCAACTTGCTCTTTTACAAAATAATCAAAAGCCAAACCTACGGTCATTTCGAAGAAACTCATATCTTGTGCTTCAAAAAACGAACGGTGTTGGTTCACAAAATCACAAACAAAGGCCTCTGGAATTTCTTCCCAAGCTTGTTCTGGATTGGCATTCGAAATAATTTTGATACGTTCTCTAAAATCGGTGAGGTGAGGCGAGGTGTACAAGCCAACTTTTAGCCCTGCTTCTTTGAGAACAGAGGCTAGGAGGTGAGAGGTAGAGCCTTTGCCATTAGTTCCTGCCACGTGTATGCATCGTAATTTTTGCTCTGGATGCCCCAAGTATTCAGCTAACAAATGTACGTTGGTCAAATCTTTTTTATAAGCCGATGCGCCTTGTAATTGATACATTGGCAACTGATTGTATAGCCAGTGAAGGGTTTCTTGATAATTCATTTTTTGAGCAAAAAAGAGGGGTTTAAAATAATTTTCATTTTTTTTAGTTTAATACTAGAACGAAAAGTATCTTTAGTGCAAAATTGAAATATTTTTTAGAATTAATTCGTAAAAATCAAGAATAAAATATGTTTACTTTACTCTCTCTGCAAGCCGACTCACTTACTGCTGCGACTTCTACTGCTGTTATTGAAAATGTTGCTCCAAATACTGAAATTTCGGTATTGGAATTTATTTTGAAAGGTGGGTTTTTCTTAATTCCGATTGCCATTTTGTTGCTCTATACGTTTTATGTAATTGCCGAGCGGTATTTGTACATAGACAGAGCCTCAAAAATAGACGATCGTTTGTTGCGCGATGTGGGAGAGCAATTGCAATCCGGAAATATAGAATTGGCTAGAGCTATCGTAGAGCGTTCTACTAATGCTTCGAGTACGATTATAAAAGAGGGAATTCTGGTGATTGGTCGTCCCATCGCAGAGATTGAATCGAATATGGATCGCGCTGCCGATATCGAAATTGGTCAAATGGAGAAGCATTTAGGCCATTTAGGATTAATTGCAGGTATTGCCCCAACACTTGGATTTATCGGAACCATTTCGGGGGTAATCAAGATTTTTTACAGCATTTCAGTTACAGAAAACATCAGTATCGGAAACATTTCTGGTGGATTGTACGAGAAGATGATTAGTAGTGGTGCTGGATTAATTGTTGGAATCATCGCCTACAGTGCCTACCATTTGCTGAACGGAAAGATTGATAATTTTGCGCTAAAAGTGCAAAAACAGATTTTAGAATTCGTTAATATTATTCAAAGAGCATAGTTATGGCGATCAAAAGAAAAAGAAGATTTCATGCCGAAGTAGCGACCTCTTCGCTCAGCGATATTATGTTTTTCTTATTGTTGTTTTTCCTGATCATCTCCACATTGGCCAATCCAAATGTGATCAAAATGACCTTACCCAAAGCCAAGTCCAACGAAAAAACGAATAAGCAATACATTAGCCTTTCGGTTACCGAAGACAAAAAGTTCTATCTCGATAAACAACCCGTTGCATTCGAAGACCTAGAAACCACTTTGATGGGAAAAATTAGTGGAGAAAAAGACCAAACGGTCATCGTCCGAATTCCATTCAACCTTCAAGTGCAAGATTTAGTAGACGTACTTCAAATCGGTGTAAAAAACAACCTAAAGTTTGTCATAGCCACCAGTCCAAAGTAAGCATAATTTGGGCATGACCCCATAAAAGCAAAGGGGCGAATAGCATATGTGTTATTCGCCCCTTTACTTTTCTGCGGTCGGGCTATCCGCGCTACTTCGGTAGCTAGCTCCTATCCCAATTTCATTAAGTTAAGGAATTACTCTTTTTGTTTTCACGCAGGTTTCTGCAGAAAAATGAGTGAAAATCTGATGAATCTGCGTCCTATTTTTTCTTTTTCCCCTTAACTTAATGACATTTGCTCCTATCCCTCACGCATTTTAGCTAGTGGTAAGAGATGCTGTTGTTAAAACAGTTAATTCAAATTGAAATTATAAACAATCTTACCGACTTGTTTCTCTGGTGCGTTGCTGCTAGCATCCCATTTGGTGTTCATTGCTGCAATTTTGGCTTGGTCCAAAAGGCATTTGGCCGTATTGGTGGTTCCTTTGCTTCCTGCAATGGCGCTTATGGTGTTGCCGTTACGGTCTACGGATACTTCTACTACTACTTTGCCTACTTCGTTGCAAGTGTATTTTGGAACAGGTTTTGAGATGGCTCTGCGATTGCCTAGAGAATAGCCTGCTCCACCACCAGAGCCTCCACCGCTTCCTGCTCCATAACCGCTTCCGGTGCCAATGCCATTTCCGGTTCCGTTGCCGCCGCCTGTTCCTCCACCAGAACCTCCGGAGCCATAATAATCTTTGGCGCTTAAGCTTCCGTTAGCTTTTCCTTTATTGCCAGCTACTTTATCGTCGCCATCGCCTCCTTTGTTGGAGCCTTTTAAAATACTTGACAAGGCATCGTTGGTTGTATTAGAAACTTTTGGTTTTTCGACCACGGGTTTTGGGATTTCTTTTAGTGCAGACGTGGTGTTTTTTATTTTCTCTTTTTTAGGGATAACTACGCTTTCCTCTGTTGCGGTTTCTTGCGATAAGATGGCCTCGTCTGGAGTTGCCGGTGTGGGTGTAACTTTGGTTTGGTTTTTTACATCCAAAACCTCGCTTTGGTAATCGGCACCCTGTCCCATTTCGCTATCGCCAAAGTTAACCGTAAGCCCGCCGCCACCTCCGCCAGCAAGTGCTGTAAAGGAATCGGGGTTGTAGGGAGGCCAAAAACGGATAAAAAATAAAATCAACAGCAGTATTCCGTAGAGGACTAGTGAAACGGCTATGGCTTTTTTCTTATCTGAGGTAACTGGGGATTGCATTGTTGCTTTGATTTTTAAAGTATGGGTTAAAAACGCTGAAAAGTACTAAAAATTGTTTGAAGTAAAAAGTAGAAATGTGGTATTCGTGGCAAGATAAAGTTCAACTTTTGAGTTCTTTATTGTATTGGTATTTAACTCTAATACAAATTTATTTTTGTCTTTTTGGGGCTGCTTTTCAAAGCTTTACCTCCACTGATTTTATTGTTTGGTGCCAATCTGAGCCAATTTACAAATTGTTTATCTGTCTTGAATTTAAATATATCAGTACGTATTTCCGCAAGAAAGCTTACAACTGTTCTTGTGCAGACAGATTCTATAGCGAATAGATCTACCCCAAGCAGATTTAGACTATACTTTACTTCCTAAAACTTTCCATGTAGGTTTTCATTAAAACAATCGTCTTTGGTGTGTCTGAATTTCCGCATTTGTTCAATATTTTTATAACTGACCCCAATATTAGAATGCTGATGTTTTTACTATCAAATTTCCAATTCATCCTATCTAGCTCCATAATTAAATCAAGGTTGGTTATAGTAAATCGAATACCAATGTGTTATTTGTTTTAGAGTATGAGTAAAATTTCTTCATGAATCTTTGCGTTCTTCTGTAAGAGCTCTTTTTTTAGCCGTTGTGTCAAATCTAGATACTATCTATCATAATTAATTGTCTCTATTTTGCATAAAGCTGTTATAAATAAAAAAGAGTTTACCCCTTTAAATTGAGTTCTCCTTTTAAATGACCTTGTAAAACCGAAATAAGCTCTGTATCTTTGTACTCAAGATTGGCATTCTTAATTATAAAAATATCTGTTAATAACTTTATAATGTGCTAAATATCAGTTTTTTTTAATGAATTAATTTCTGGTATTTTATTGTTTTTTAGTAATATAAATTTGTCATGTACTAAAGTTTTTAATCTAATTGCAAAGATCAAAGAGTTGTATAGTACGATACATTTTTTTAATATTGTGTAATATATACATTCAAATAAAAAATTTCCTCACATAATTCAAAATTACATATATGAAAAAGCAACTAACACTAACCATATTCCTTTTGCTAGGGGTAATTGGGTATTCTCAATCTCTTGATTGTAGTAAGTTAAAAAATGTTAAGGCGGTAGATCCAGATTATCCAAAAAAGATTTTTGTAATTAACGGTGCAATTCAAGAAAGTTTTGACAATGGAGTGTTGAAGATGGTATGGAGTGTAAAATGGATAACAGATTGTCAATATGAAATAACTTGTACGAAGAAGATCGCTGAAAGTCAAATAGAAGTAGGTGATCGAATAGTAATTGATATTGTAAGTATTGATGGCGACTGCTTTACTCTTAAAAGAACACTTTATTGTAAAAACTTTCCTGAAGGTGATGTTGATAGCGGAAGCACATACTGCATAGCCAAATAGTTTAGAACTTTGGCAACAGGTTTTAGAAAGCAATTTTTACTTATGGCAAGTAGAAATTGCTTTTTTTTTATCTTCAAGTAAAAATTCTTAGTCAAGGCAATGTATTATGGTGGGGTGTCTTGAGGTTTCGATAATTAATTTATCTGTATATAGTTGCGGTTTCATGGTTTGAAATTTTATAGAAACAAATCTTCATGAAGAAATACAATAAAATCACATAAAAAATGTTATAATTTCAAAGGAGAAGTTGTTTTTTGAGCAAATGTAGTTTTTGATTATTAATTTTTTATAGGTTCATCTTTTATGACGTAAAACCTAAATTTATTAGGATCTTGTATGCCCCTTGCTATACTTGAATTTTTATTTTTTTATGAAAACATTAACACATTGGAGTGATATTTAGATAATCTAGCCAATTATATTTACATGTATTTTCTTGTTTTAGTTTTCTTTTTTAGTAAAATTTCATGATACAGTATGGCTAATTCTTTTTTTTAAAATGTCTAAATTGGTGAGAATTTACAGAAATTAGTGAGCATGTGAAGTTGTTTGAATTAAGTGAAAGTAAAGAACAAATCTTTTATAAAAAAGATTTGTTTGGTTCAAGTTTGATACTATTAAAAGCAATCTTGTAATAGTAGATTGAATGTTCAACTGTCTTCAAATGATTGAGTTATTATTCAAATTTTTAAACTAAAGTTGTATTAAAAATCCTTTTAAAATTAAATGGTGCTCAGAAACTGAGTAAAAAATAGCGAAAGAATGTAAATGACGGCTCTATATTAGTAATGATTTGTGTTCCTGAACTTCCATTTGCAGTTAAGTCGATTACGATGGTTGGCGACGATTAGAGTATTACTTTAGGTTTTGTGTTAATTTATAGCAATTTTTTTTAAAGACCCCGTATGGGAGACGCTTTGGTATTTTTTGCTAGTTTTTTTTAAATATTGGAGTATGTTTTTACGAAAGACTGTTTTTTCAAGTCTCAGTATGTTTTATATACAAGATTACTGTTGTGCCAAGGAATCGTAATGTTGAAATAAGTTATATTTTTAAATAAGATTTGCTGTTATAGTAATTAGTTTTATGATTAGATTGATTAATAAATATCTAGATTTAAATTTATACCAAGGTAAAAAAAGTGAATTTGAAGAGCTTTTTCTTTCCCATCCCAATTATCCAAGTGTATTTGCATTAACGGATTCCTTGGACATGTTGTCTATAGAGAATATTGCTGCAAGAGTCCCAAAAGAACAATTTGAAGAATTGCCTGATAGTTTTTTGGCATTCTTTAATAGAGATTTAGTTCTTGTTGTAAAACTTGAAAAAGAAGTAGTTATAGAAAACGAAAAAGGAATTAAATCGAAATTGACTATTGATGATTTTTGTAAAGATTGGGACGGAATTATTATTGTAATAGAGCCCAATCAGATTATATCATCTGAGGTAAAATTTAATGCTAAATGGATATTTTACAGCTTTCCTATCGTTGCTTTAGTAATATTGTCTGTTGCTTATAATAAGTATAGTATAAGTAATTTAATTCTGCTTTTTACTTCATTAGCTGGAATTTTGGTTAGTGTTTTTATAGTTCAAGAAAAGTTTGGATTAAAAAATGAAATAGTTTCAAAATTTTGTAATATCAATTCTAATACTTCCTGTGATTCAGTTATTCAATCTCAAAAAGGAGATATTAATAAATGGATGAGTTTTACAGATTTACCATTACTATTTTTTAGTACTAGTATAATTTCCATTTTATTAAGCCCAGAATATTCGAGTAAAACAATTGGATTACTTAGTTTGTTTTCAATTCCAGTGATACTATATTCTGTATGGCTCCAAAAATTTCAAATCAAAAAATGGTGTGTGCTCTGTTTAGTTGTTTCTGCTATACTTGTTTTGCAAAGTTTGGTGGGCTACTTTTTAGAAGAGTCATTGTTTTCTAATGTGATTCTTTTTGATTTTACGTATTTATTTTCTACAGTTTTCTGCATTTCATTATGGTATATGATAAAACCAGTATTAACTTCTAAGTTTAATATGGAAAGCGAAATAAAAGAATTAAAAAAGTTTAAAAGAAGTTATAGTGTTTTTGATTTTCTTTCAAAAAAAGTCCTTGTAATGGAGGGGTTTTCTAAACTGCAAGGAATACAGTTCGGGAATCCAAAATCGGATACTTCACTTACGATTATCCTTAGTCCAAGTTGTGGGCATTGTCATAAGGCATTCGAAGAGGCTATTGACTTAGTTCATAAATTTCCTGAAAAAGTGTTTCTCAATATTCTGTTTAATATTAACCCAGAAAACAATGAGAATCCTTATAAGGCAGTTGTTGAGAGCTTGCTGGAAATAAACGCTTCTTTTCCGGACAAAATTGAGGAAGCCATTACGGATTGGCATATTCATAAAGTAGGATTAGAATCTTGGTTAAAAAAATGGAAAGTAGCTGTAATCTCAATGAAAGTGAATCAACAATTACAGCAACAATACGATTGGTGTTCAGTAAATGAATTTAATTACACTCCTGTTAAGATTGTAAACGAGAAACTATTTCCAAATGAATATACCATTAGTGAATTAAAGTATTTTTTAAATGATTTTTCTTAGGTGAATGATGCTAAAGAAATTCAACGTTTAGCTCAAATTTAAAATATATAAAGCATTTTTGCAAGGATAGACATAAGCTTCAAGTGTCTCAAAATGATTGAGGTATTAACCGAATTTTTAAAACTTTAAATTATGTTAAAAAACATTTTAAAATTAAAAGGTGCTCAAGAATTAACTAAGAATGAGCAAAAAAGTATCAGTGGAGCTGGTTTATTAACTTGCTTCGGTCACGAAATTGTTATTTGCTGTCCAGATTCAGAAATATGTGCGTGCGCTCCAATAGGAACACCATGTATGTTAAATTAATTAATACTGGATACAAACCCCAAGTGTCTTAAAATGATTGAGGTATTAACTAAATAATAAAAACTATAATTATGTTAAAAAACATTTTAAAATTAAAAGGTGCTCAAGAATTAACTAAGAATGAGCAAAAAAGTATTAATGGAGGTTATTGGTGTTCAAGAGGTTGTTCAGCTGATCAATACTACTCAAATACTCCTTGTAAACCGACACAAGCTTGCTAATTTTTGACGAAAGTAAGAGCAAAGAGTAAAGTGTTTATGTCTAAAAACTAATGTTGTTTGAAAGGTGTTTCTGCTTTATCTTTTCTTTATTTAACCACAAAATTTTAATAGAGAGAAATTTATTTTCTCTCTATTTTTTTATAATTTTTATTGCAAATATTTGTATTAGTTTGCTTTTAAAATAATTGGTTAAGTACATGACAAAAATATAAAAAGATTGTTTTATAAAGACTTATATCCTGTCAAAAGAAATTTTGACAAGTAATCTAATTCATACTTTAATACGGTTACTGCTCTTCTGCCATGTTTTATTATTATTCGAGTATTTTCATCCATATAGTCACTAATTTTATAACACCATACCCAGAATTTGCAATAGATTTTAATGCAGATTCAGGGTTTGAATTGGAAGAAAAAAAAACGGATTATACTATTTATAAATAGTCTAATCCGTGTTGTGAGTAAAAAAATATTATTATGTCAATTCTTTTAATGCTATTTCAAAGGCAGTAGCGCTAATGTTCTTTTTAGAAATGTTTAATTCATGAGTCTTTTCTATAGCATTTTTGATGGTTTCGGAAGTGTCTTGAAAGATAGCTTCGTCGGTCATTTGTACTTTTTTCTCCATAAAATAGGCGAAAACTCTAGCCATTCCACAGTTGGAAATAAAGTCAGGAATCAAGCTAACTTTGTGGTCTACATCTTCCATAATTGGGCCAAAGAAGATTTCTTTGTCGGCAAAAGGAACGTTCGCACCACAAGAGATTACTTCGAGTCCGTTCGCAATCAAACTGTCAATTTGAGATTGGGTAACCAAACGAGAGGCAGCACAAGGCGTGAAAATTTCTGCCCCAATAGTCCATATTTTTTCGTTGATTGCTTCAAATGGAATCATATTTTCGGAAACCAATTTGTTGCCGTCTTTGTTTAGGAATAAAGTTCTGATTTCTTCGAAAGAGAAGCCATTTTCGTTGATTAATCCTCCGTCTCTATCAATGATTCCGACGATTTTAGCTCCCATTTCAGCCAGATAAAAAGCGGCGGCCGAACCTACGTTTCCAAAACCTTGAACGATAGCTTTTTTACCTTTGATATCGCCACCGTAAATGCTGTAATAATGTCCAACTGCTTGCGCGACACCATAACCGGTAATCATATCTGCAACAGTGTATTTCTTAGTTACATCGGGAGAGAATTTAGGATTTTCGATTACTTTGATTACGCCTTGACGCAATTGCCCGATGCGATTGATTTTGTCTGCTTCGGTAGGTTTGAAATGTCCGTTAAACACCCCTTCTTGTGGGTGCCAAACCCCACATTCCTCGGTCATTGGGATAACTTCGTGGATTTCGTCTACATTCAAATCACCACCAGTTCCATAATAACTTTTTAATAAAGGAGAAACTGCCTTGTACCAACGTTGCAAAACGCCTTTTTTTCTTGGGTCGTTAGGGTCAAAGTTGATACCTGATTTGGCACCACCAATTGCTGGTCCTGAAACAGAGAATTTTACTTCCATTGTTTTTGCCAAAGACAAAACCTCGTTCATATCCAATCCTTTTCTCATTCTTGTACCGCCACCAGCAGCACCTCCACGTAAGGAATTAATTACAGTCCATCCTTCGGCCTCGGTTTCAGAATCTTTCCAATTGAAGATGATTTCAGGCTGTTTATTTTCGAATTTCTTTAATAAATCTTTCATTAAAAATGGGTGTTATTTTGTTAAGCAAATTTACTTTTTTCGACATACGAAAAAAAAAATTTGGCATTTTTCGAATTATTTGATACCAATCGGTATCTTTGCATATGAAGTCGTCAGAAATTACCAAAAGCAAGGTGTTACAAGAAGCGATTACTCTTTTTAATACAAAAGGGTATCGGGCTACTTCATTGAGTGACATTACCAATGCCACAGGATTGACGAAAGGTGCCATTTATCGCCATTTTGAAAATAAAGAGCAATTGGAAATCGAAGCGTTTCAAAATATGATGCATTCGATTTTTAATACGTTACAAAAAAGAATCAAAGCAGAAAGCAACACAAGAGATAAGTTGTTCTGTGTTTTGGAGCTATTTCAAGACTACATCAATAATCCTTTTTTTAGTGGTGGTTGTCCTTTACTGAATGTGTCAACAGAGGTTGATGATACCACTATGGTACTTAAAGACAAAGCTTTACAAACTTTAACCGTATTTAGGAATTCTATCGAGACGATTGTTATCAATGGTAAAACACATAAAGAAGTCAATGCTATTGTGAACGAAAAATTGGTAGCAATTGTTATGATTTCTTCGCTTGAAGGTGCTATTATGATGAGCAAGTTACAGGATTCTAATAGTGACATTGAGGCGGTAGTGAAGCATCTAAAAAATTGGATCGTAGCCGATGTATTATTGTAAAAAAATTTACCTAAAACGATACCGATTGGTATCAAAAAATCAAAAATAAGATTAAATTAAAGAAAGTAATTCAGAAAAACATAGGATTTTACTTTAATGTTTTAGCCTATGTTCACCCAAAAATGCTACAGCGAAAAGGTTTTGCACTTTTTTGTAACCCCTTTGCTCACAAAGTCAAACCACACCAAATGCAATTTTTGGAAAAAGGTATTTCTGATGTAATTGAGTATGAAAGCTATAAAATCCAAACCTATAAATGGGGGAATGGTTCCAAAAAAATACTGCTAGTACACGGTTGGGCAAGTCATTCGTTTAGATGGAAAAAATATGTGGAGCAGTTGTTGCATCAAGACTTTACCGTTTATGCGCTAGATGCTCCCGCACACGGATTGTCTTCTGGTAAAATGATACACGTTGTTTTGTATGCTCAAGTCATAGATATGTTTTTACAAAGAAAGCCAGATGTTACTGCTATTGTGAGTCACTCCATTGGAGGATTTGCTACAGCCTATTATTTAGACCATTATAAGTCCCACAATATTGAAAAAGTGATTATCATGGGCGCTCCTGGAGAGGCTTCTGATTTTTTTGACTTTTACAAAAAAACGCTAGGTTTGAGTTCAAAAGCTTTGGAGATAATAATCAAGGAATTCCAGTTGCAGTTAGGGCAATTGCCTAGCTATTTTTCTACTGCAAAATTTGCTGAGCATCTTACTATTCCAGCTTTAATCATTCACGATAAAGGAGATGAAGCTACCCATCATTATTATTCTATTCGATTAAACAAGCACTGGAAAAATAGCCAACTGGTCTTGACTGAAGGATTGGGTCACGATTTGAAAAGTAAGGAAATAATTCAGATGGTAGTCAATTTTGTCAACTAGTCTAAATAAAAATTGCCGTTTCTGATATTTTATCAGAAACGGCATTTACTTTTTTGGGGGCAAAAAAGGTAGATTACGTGATGTGTTTATTTTACTTTTCCTAAAAGTGCATCTTTAAGTTCTGCATCGACTGGATTGTTCGACAACCAAATTCCGAAAAAGGCTTTTTTGAAATCAAAACCAGGAATCTTTCCTTCTAATTGGTTGTTTTTGTAGACTAAAATTGCTTTTTCATTAGATGAATAAATCAAATTGAAAGCGTCATTCTCAACAGTTGCTTCACGGTTTAATAGTTTTTCTAATAAATCCAGCTGCATTTTAAATTGAGGTAGATTTTGTTCACCGATAGATTTCACCATTCCTTTGTGTAAAGATTTTGAAAGTTTTTGTGAACTTACTAATGATGAGGTAATTTGTAAACGAATCCCCATATTGGTATCACTATCTAAAATATCTTTGGCATCTTCTGATAATTGTGATAAATACAAAGCTTGTACGTACACTTCTGTCCAAAATTTAGTTCGAGACCCAAACCCATTTAGTTGTAGTTTTTGATTTTCAAAATCGATAGTTCTAGGAACAGTTACGCCATTGACTGAAAATTTTTCTTGAGCGATTCCTTTTGAAAACGAAAGCGTTAAAAAGAACACTACTAGTAAAGTAATCGAGTTTTTCATAAGTGACACTGAGTTAAAAAATGGTTTGCAAATTTATATCAAAGAGAAGGTTTTTCAACATTGTTTTTTGTTTAAAAAAAACTATTGAATAATCTTTAATTATTTTAGGTTCAATTTGTTATAAAAGTAATGAGAGTTTTTGAAATTAAAAGGATTTGTTAGGTTTTGTGTTAATATGTTAATTTTTACACAATGCTAAATAAGCTGTTTTTTATAAAAAAAAAGAATATATGAGCAAAGTCTTGATTTTTTGTGTCTTTTAAACGTCTAGAAACGAATGTATTTGAGTTTTTTTGAACGTTTTTTTACTGACAAATTAGTTTAGAAAAAGCTGAATGAGAATCAATATTTAAGTACTTTACAAGAAAAGTTGATAATTGTTTTAGACAAAAGCTAAATTAACGAAATCGTTTGAATTTTTAATATTTAAATTCTATTTTTGAATGCAAAATTTGAATACTTACAAAAAAACTAAATACAACATGGATTTTAATCTTACTGAAGAGCATCTAATGATTCAACAGGCGGCAAGAGATTTTGCTCAAACAGAATTGCTACCTGGAGTGATAGAAAGAGACGAACATTCTAAGTTCCCAACGGAGCAAGTAAAAAAAATGGCAGAACTAGGATTTTTGGGAATGATGGTAGACCCAAAATATGGTGGAGCTGGATTAGATAGCATTTCTTATGTTTTAGCTATGACAGAGATAGCCAAAGTAGATGCTTCTGCAGCAGTAATCATGTCTGTAAACAATTCATTAGTTTGTGCAGGATTAGAAAAGTATTGCAGCGAAGAGCAAAAAATGAAGTATTTGGTTCCTCTTGCAAAAGGAGATGTTATAGGTGCGTTTTGTTTGTCAGAGCCTGAAGCAGGTTCAGATGCGACTTCTCAAAAGACGACTGCTATTGATATGGGAGACCATTACTTATTAAATGGTACTAAAAATTGGATTACTAACGGAGGTACGGCTTCTACTTATTTAGTAATCGCTCAAACCGATATCGAAAAAGGACATAAAGGAATCAATGCTTTTATCGTTGAAAAAGGTTGGGCAGGTTTTGAAATTGGTCCAAAAGAAAAGAAAATGGGAATTCGCGGTAGTGATACGCACTCCTTATTATTTACTGATGTAAAAGTTCCTAAAGAAAACAGAATTGGTGCAGACGGTTTTGGATTTGCTTTTGCTATGAATGTTTTGAACGGAGGTAGAATCGGAATTGCTTCTCAAGCGTTAGGTATAGCTACTGGAGCTTATGAGTTGGCTTTGAAATATTCGCAGGAGCGTAAAGCATTCGGAAAAGAAATTTTCAAACACCAAGCCATTGCATTTAAATTGGCCGATATGTACGTGAAAATTACAGCTGCCAAATTGTTAATTATGAAAGCAGCTTGCGAAAAAGATGCTGGACAAGATATTGCACATTCCGGAGCTATGGCTAAATTATATGCCTCAGAAATTGCATTAGAAGTAGCGAACGAAGCAGTTCAAATTCACGGTGGAAACGGATATGTGGCAGAATACCACGTAGAGCGTATGATGCGTGATTCTAAAATTACTCAAATTTATGAAGGAACTTCTGAAATTCAGCGAATTGTGATTTCGAGAGGTTTGGTTTCGTAAACAGAGACTATACTATTTTAAACCATTAAAGAACTAAGACGGTAAGTTCCTATTTTACCTAAACTTAATTCTTTAATGGTTTTTTCGTATAAATAATTTGATACATTTGTTTTATGTATGAAGAATTAAAATATTGGTATCTGCGTGATCACAAGTTGTTTTGGACCTTAAACGGGAGCCAATTGAAACAATTATGCATAATTACAGGTTTTAAAAAAGCCAAAAAGGGAGAGATTATTTATTTTTCTTCCTCTGAATTGCCTCGTGTTTTTTTGCTTAAAAAAGGAAATATCAAAATTGTTTATGTAGACGAAGACGGCAATGAAACCATTAAAGATATTATTCAAAAAGGGGATTTGTTTGGCGAGTTAGAATTGGATAGCGATAAGAACTCGAATGAATACGCCAAAGCACTAACCGACGAAATTATTATTTGTAGTTTCTTGCTCTCTGATTTCGAGAACTTATTGTTGGAACATCCTTCCTTGGCGTTGTCGTACACGAAGTTTGTAGGCTTAAAAATGAAACGCATCAAAAACAATTATGCGAATTTGATTTCTAAAGATGCCAAAACACGCTTGCTCACTTTTCTAAAAGAATGGGCGGAGCGAGATGGAAAAACCATTGACAATCGCATCGTTATTGAAAATTACCTTACCCAAAACGATATCGCCCAAATCATTTGCACCTCCAGACAAACCGCAACGCAATTGCTCAACGAGTTGGAAGAAAAAGGCATCCTATACTACAGCCGTAAAGAAATTATTATTGAGGATATCTCGCTTTTGTAGTTTTTGAGGGAAAAGTAAAGTACCCGACATTTGGTTTCTTAAAAGTCAAGTAGTTTTGAAGTATTAAATTTTAAACTATGAAAAAATTACTTGTATTAGCGTTTATTTCAATTGTTGGAATCTCAAATGCACAAAACGAACTTCCAAAAACGGCTTTGGAGATTGCTCCATTATTGATTGGTGAAAAAATTCCAGCCGTTACCTTACTTTCTTCGGAAGGGAAAACGGTAAAGCTTCTTGACATTATCCAAAAACAAAAAACAATAGTCGTGTTTTACCGAGGCGGATGGTGTCCGTATTGCAATATTCAATTAGCAGCATTAGGTCAAAATGAGCAAGAGTTGTTGGCGTTAGGTTTTCAAATCATTGCAGTGAGCCCAGATGCTCCCGCAGCATTGCTTCAAACAGACCAAAAGGAAAAATTGAATTATTTACTATTATCGGATAGCAAAGGAGAATTGTCTAAAGCGATGGGCTTGGCTTTTCAAGCACCAGAAAACTACAAACCTATTATTACCAAAGGATCCGAAGGAGTAAATACTACTTTCTTGCCTGTTCCTGCAGTTTTCTTTGTCGGAACCAATGGACTGATTCAGTTTGAACACATCACACCTGATTTTAAAAATAGAATTTCTTCGGAATTGTTGGTGGCAGTTACCAAAGCTTTAAAATAGTTTTTGTAGGGGTGTTTTAGTAAAATTAGTTGAGTTCAATGAATAAAAACTCCGTCAGCTATTGGCGGAGTTTTTTGTAAAGTGTTTTAACAGATCTATTTTGGGCAATTTTTTTATTATTTTCTTTCAAATGTAAACTAACGGACAAAACGTAAATAGTCCACTCAATACATTTGTACCATAAGAAAATAACAATTTAAAAATAAACGAAATGAAAAATACACTTGTAATACTGTTATTGGCCTTTACAACGGCTACGACTTTTGCTCAAAGCGCTATTAAACGTGCAGCAGAATTTAATTTAGAAAAAAAAGTAGGGATTCAGGGGTATGATCCTGTGGGGTATTTCAAACAAAACAAAGCAGTAAAAGGCAAAGCAGCTTTGGCGACTACTTACGAAGGGATTACCTATTATTTCTCCTCGCCAGCCAATAAAGATAGTTTCGTCAAAAATCCAGCGGGTTTTGAACCGCAATATGGAGGTTGGTGTGCTTATGCTATGGGAAGTTCGGGTGAAAAAGTAGCAATCAATCCCGAAACTTTCAAGATTGTAGAAGGCAAATTGTATCTGTTTTATAATGCCTTTTTTAATAATACTTTGAAAAGTTGGAATAAAGAAGAAGCCCAATTGAAAGCAAAGGCTGATTCGAATTGGAAAAAAATCATTAAATAAGAAATCATGAAAACAACTATTGTATCGTGGATATTAAGGTTAGTCGCAGCCGGTATCTTACTTCAAACGCTCTTTTTTAAGTTTACCGCGGCGCCAGAAAGCGTGTATGTTTTTTCGACTTTAGGCATCGAACCTTTTGGAAGAATTGGTTCTGGAGTAGCGGAGCTAATTGCAGCAGTTTTACTTCTGATTCCAAGAGTAACTTTATTAGGAGCGCTAATGAGTATTGGAGTAATGTTTGGAGCAATAGCTTCACATATTTTAGTTTTGGGTTATGAAGTGCAAAATGACGGAGGGACACTTTTTATTTTGGCTTTAATTACGTTTATTTGTTCTGTGGCTTTAGTTTTTATTCATAAAAATCAGATTTCTAATCTGTTAAAATTGAAATTTTAATATGTTGACTGCATCTGTAAAAAATAGTTTGAATGAATTAATTGGCTTTTTGGAACAATTATCTGATACGGATTATACATTTCCTTGTCCTGAACTTAGCGGAGCCACTATTGGGGAACATATGCGTCACATCATCGAAATGTATCAATGCTTGCAAAAGCAATACTATACTGGAGTCGTGAATTATGATTTGAGAGCCCGAAACAAACAAATTCAAACCGATAGTCTTTTTGCCATCACTCAGATTGAGGAAGTAAAAGCCAACTTAGACTTAGAAAATAAGCCTTTGGTTTTACAACAAGTAATAGATGGACAAGTGATTACTGTCGAAAGCAATTACATCAGAGAACTTTTGTACAATTTAGAACATTGCATTCACCATCAGGCCTTAATAAAAGTTGGGTTGTTGCACTGTCAGGCGATTGCTATCGACGATAATTTTGGCGTGGCATGTTCTACCATTGAGTATAGAAAACAATGTGCACAGTAAGTTTTGTCTGCACCAACGGAAAAGTAATCCTTACTTCGAATAGGGATGAAAAAGTAAATCGCCCAGCTCTTGCACCCAAACGCTATTGTTATAACGGAAAAGTAGTGTTGTTTCCTAAAGATCCAAAAGCAGGTGGAACTTGGTTTGCCGTTTCGGAAGGTGGAGTGGTGGTGGTTTTGCTTAATGGTGCAGAAGAAAAACACGAAGTGCAACTCCATTACGGAAAAAGTAGAGGCTTAATTATATTGGAAATTTGTAGTGCGAGTGATGCTATTCAACAATGGGAAATCCTCGATTTAAGTGCTGTCGAACCTTTTACTTTGGTGGTTTTCGAAAACCAAAAGCTTTTCCAGTTGCGTTGGAATGGGAAGATGAAAACCAAACAAGAATTATCCATTTCGGAAAAGCATATTTGGTCCTCAGCAACTTTGTATACTCCAGAAATTCGAACACTTCGTAAACAATGGTTTGACGCTTTTATCCAAGAAAATCCTAATCCAACCCCTGACGAAGTGCTTCATTTTCATCAATCCACCCAAGGCAATAATAAAGAATTCGGGTTAGTAATCGACAGAAACAACGTATTGAAAACAACAAGCATTACTCAAACGGTTATTGAATCGAATAAAGTGACATTAGGCTACAATGATTTATTGCAACAGCAGAGTCAAACCAATACTTTTATCATCATTTAAATCCTCAAAATTGAAATTATTTTTTCATAAGCTTTTTCATTGGGAGTATTGGCCATTTCAAGTGGTGTACTTTCCTATTTATTTTCTGTGGACGTATTATGCCATAAGAGCGCGTTCTATTTTTTTCTTCAATGCGGCAAATCCGTCCATTAAAAATGGAGGTTTTATGATGGAATCTAAAAAAGCCATTTATAATTTAATTCCAAAAAAAGAATACCCAGAAACCCTTTTGATTGCTTCGGGAACTTCAATTCCAATGATTTTAAAAAAGATTCAAAAGGAACAAATTGCGTTTCCATTTATCGCTAAACCAGATATTGGCTTAAGAGGTTCTGGAGTAAAAAAAATTAAAAATTTAGCCGATTTAGAAAATTATGTTGCTCAAGCCGATTTTGATTTTTTGATTCAAAATTTAATTCCATTTTCGAACGAAGTAGGCATTTTTTACGTCCGTTTTCCACACGAAAAGTCAGGTAGAATCACTGGAATCGTAGCCAAAGAATTTTTGATTGTTGAAGGAGATGGCGTTTCGACCATTACTCAATTGCTACAAATGAATCCCCGCTATGCTATGCAATTGAAAGCCTTGCAAAAAGAGTATGGGAAAAAACTAGATAAGATTGTGCCTAAAGGGGAGAAGCGAAATTTAGTGCCTTATGGGAATCACGCCCGAGGAGCCAAATTTATCGATGCAAGCGACTTAATCACTGAGAAGTTGAATGCAACAATAGACAAATTATGTGTTCAAATTCCAGGGTTTTACTTTGGGCGTTTGGACGTTATGTATAACGATTTTGAGGAATTAGAACGAGGAATTAATTTTTCGATTGTTGAGTTGAACGGCGCCGCTAGCGAACCCACTCATATTTATGACCCGAAGCACTCGCTTTGGTTTGCTTGGAAAGAGCTAGCGAGACATATTACCTATATGTTCCAAATTAGCGTAGCCAATCATCAATTAGGTTTTCCTTATTTGAGTTATGCTGAAGGAATGCAACAATATCGAATGCATTTGGAACAAAACAAAAAAATAATCAATTTTTAAACGATGCGAATTCTTAAGAATCTTTTTTTTGGTTTTCTTGTAAGCTTCTTAGGGTCGCTTCCTTTGGGGTATCTCAATATTGTTGGGGTGGCCATTTTGGCGCATTCCAAATGGCAATCATTGGTGCTTTATCTACTAGGTGTTATTTTGGTGGAAGTAGTGGTAGTTTACGGAACTATTTTTTTTGTGAATCAGTTGGTGGCAAATAAAAAATGGATGAAGAATATTGATTTTTTCGCCATTTTTTTTCTACTAGGATTGGCAGTGGTGTTTCGGTTGAGCTCAAATGATTCAGCTGCTTCTGTTGATTTTTTGAAGGAATATGTGGCGTATTCCTCTTTCTTTATAGGATTGGTATTGTGTGCGTTAAATTTTTTGCAGATTCCGTTTTGGGTGGGATGGAATTTATATTTGGTCAACGCTAACCGCATTGTTTTGACCCACCGACTTCAGCATTTTTATCTTCTAGGTATTATATTTGGAACTTTTTTGGGCATGCTTCTAGCGATTGTAGTGTTAGATTCGCTTGCACAAAAAAACTTCTCGTTCACTTCTTATATCTTACCGGTTTTTATTCCTATTTTTTTTGTGATTTTAGCTGTTTTTCAAATGAGAAAAGTGCATAAAAAGTATTTAAAATAATTCATTCAATATTTTGCTTCATATCATATGCCATAACATAATACTCATTAGTGTTGTATTGGAATTCATCGATAACTTGCCATTGTAATTTTTCGGTATGAGCCTTATAAGAAGGAATATTTGTTTTGTTGATAAATGTTAAGGCCAAAGGATATTGATTGATCATGTGAATTCTCATAAATTCGAATATCGCTTTGATGATTCCTTGGCCTCTGTAATTCTTGTCTATACAAATTGGTCCATATTGAAAACTATTGCCTTCAGAGATGTCAAAATTTCTATAGGAAAATCTAGGGAACAGACTTGTCATGTATTCAAAAATAGGCCATTGTTTGAAAAATTCCCAGTGGGAAGCAAAAATAAAGCCAATAATTGCATTGTCATTCTGAGCAATAAAAAGTCCCTTTTGGTCAATTACAGTTTGGATTTGCTCCACAGTTAAAGCAGTTGTTATAAACCCCTCTTGCTTTTCGGCTTCATTCAAATTTCCCACCAAGTTGGCTTGATGGAGTGCTACAATTCCCGGAATGTCTTCTTTGGTAGCGATTTTTAAGCTATACGATACAGTCATGCGTTTTTATTATAGAAATTTAAAGATACAAAATAGCAATATATTAATAGTATTTCATAATAAGCTTTTTAAATTTTTCAAGCTCAATTTGTTTATGTTTTGCTTATTTTTGTGCTATGAAAAAAATTATTATTACTGGAACTTCTAGAGGTATTGGGTATGAAATGGCGTTGCTATTTGCTAATGCCGGTCATCAAGTATTGGCCATTTCAAGAAAAACACCTCAAATATTAATCGAAAACGAAAATATTACTTGTTTGTCTATCGATTTATCTACCGAAGAGGATTTGTATCAAGTAACAGATTTTCTTGATAGCAGCTGGAAAAATGTAGATGCCATTATACACAACGCTGGTGCTTTATTGAATAAGCCTTTTGCCACCATTACTCAAGCAGATTTTGAAGCGATTTATAGAGTCAATGTTTTTGCAGTAGCAAATCTTACTCGGATTGTGTTGCCTTATTTGCAAAAAGGAAGCCATGTAGTAACGATTAGTTCTATGGGAGGAGTCCAAGGCAGTTTAAAATTTGCAGGATTAGCAGCTTACAGTTCAAGCAAAGGAGCAGTGATTACGCTATCAGAATTATTGGCTGAGGAATATAAAGAGCAAGGCATTGCTTTCAACGTATTAGCGTTAGGCGCAGTTCAAACCGAAATGCTTGAAGAAGCTTTTCCTGGTTATCAAGCTCCATTATCTGCTGCTGAAATGGCTCAATATATTTTCGATTTCACACTTACCGGAAACAAATACTATAACGGAAAAGTATTGCAAGTCACTACGAGTAATCCTTAGCCCGCTAGCCCCCAAAAGGGGGAACTAATATGAGCGATACCCTTTTAAAATATTTGCCTGAACATGCCGTAAAGCCAGTTTTTGAACTGATTGTTGCGAATCAAGTGCATTTAAAGATCGTTAATGAACGTGTCACTCGTCACGGAGATTATCGGAAGGGATTGAGTGGAAAGCATGAAATCACTGTAAATGCTAGTCTGAATAAATACCGTTTCTTGATTACGTTAATCCATGAGATTGCTCATTTGGTGGCTTTTGAAAAATTTGGACGCAACATTAAACCCCATGGTGCAGAATGGAAATATACGTTTCAACGTTTGATGGTTCCGTTTATAAGACCAGAAATTTTTCCCAATCACTTATTGCCATTATTAGCAAGACATTTTAAGAATCCCGCAGCAAGTAGCGATACCGATGCTACTTTGGCCTTGGCACTAAAACAGTTTGACCAACAAAACGATAAAAACTATATCTTTGAAATTCCTTATGGGAGTATTTTTAGGATTCATAACGGAAAAATTTTCAAAAAAGGAGCACTTAGAACAAAGCGATACGAATGTGTTGAAATTAGTTCCAATAGGATGTATCTATTTAATCCTAATGCTGAAGTCGAATTATTACCTCATTAAACAACTAAATAGCACAAAGTAATTGTGCTGTAAGACATAAAATACTATGAATAAAAACTATTATGCCATTTTGATGGCCGGAGGAGTAGGATCTCGTTTTTGGCCAGTAAGTACCACAGAGTTTCCAAAACAATTTCACGATATGTTGGGTACTGGAGAGACGCTGATTCAAAAGACATTTAGTCGATTGTCGCAGTTAATTCCAAAAGAGAATATACTGATTCTTACTAATGAAGCATACAATGCTATTGTACTAGAACAATTACCTATGGTAAGTCAAGAACAAATTGTTCTAGAACCTGCTATGAGAAATACAGCACCTTGTATTCTATTTGCTTCGCTAAAAATCAAAAAACTGAATCCAAACGCCGTAGTTGTTGTTGCTCCTAGTGATCACTGGATTGAAGACGAAATGCAATTTGTAGCTAATTTGCAGCTTTCTTTTGATTTATGTGAAAGAGAAGAAACACTAATGACTTTGGGTATTTTACCTACTTTTCCTAATACCGGTTATGGCTATATTGAATATGATAAATTGGATAGTAGACCTATTAAAAAAGTAGTACAGTTTCGCGAAAAGCCAGATTATCCGACTGCCAGAAAGTTTGTTCAAAGTCGAAATTTTCTATGGAATGCTGGAATATTTATTTGGAGTATTCCTTCTATTCTAAAAGCTTTCGAAGCTTTTCAACCCGCAATGTTAGCTCATTTTATGCAGGGGTACAGTAGTTATAATACTGCTTCTGAGAATGATTTTATAAAAGAGTATTATCCATTAGCAGAAAACATTTCTATTGATTATGCCATTATGGAAAAAGCGAAAAATACTTTTGTTTTGCCAGCAACGTTTGATTGGAATGATTTAGGGACTTGGGGGTCATTATATGATAAATTGCCCAAAGACAAACAAGATAACGCCGTGGTTAATGCAACAGTGATTTTAGAAAATGCTTCTAATAATATCATTCGTACTGCAGCTAAAAAACTAGTAGTTGTTGATGGATTGAATGATTTTATTATTGTAGATAAAGAAGATGTTTTGTTGATTTATCCTAAAAGTAAGGAACAAGACATAAAATTGATTGCTAATAAATTGAAGGAGTAAACAGATTGCTGTTAGCAGTAATTAGATGGATTTGCTATCAAATTAAAAAGGCTTGTTTCATTTAGAAACAAGCCTTTTTTTATCCTTTTAAATAAGCTTCTCTTACCTTTTTGAATAAGTTTGAAGAGTATACAAAGTCTACAATAGCTTCGTTGTCGGTTCTGAAAATTTCTTCTTTGGTGCCTTGCCATTCTTTGATTCCGTTTTTCAGGAATAGAATGTTTTCTCCTATTTCCATCACAGAGTTCATGTCGTGCGTATTAATTACTGTGGTGATATTGTATTCTTCGGTGATTTCTTTGATCAAATTATCAATGATAGTTGAGGTATTTGGGTCCAAACCAGAGTTGGGTTCATCACAAAATAAATACTTTGGGTTATTCACTATCGCACGAGCAATAGCTACCCTTTTTTGCATTCCACCTGATATTTCTGAAGGTAGTTTTTTATGTGCATCAATTAAGTTGACTCTTTTTAAAACAAAATCAACGCGATCGTTAATTTCTGAAGGGCTATTGTGAGTGAACATTTTTAATGGAAAACCTACGTTCTCAGCAACAGTCATCGAATCGAACAAAGCACTACCTTGAAAAACCATTCCAATTTCTGTTCGTAATTCCCTCTTTTCTTCAGGTAATAATTCTGAGTAGATTCTTCCGTCAAAAGAAATAGTACCTTTTTCAGGATAATGAATGCCTAAAAGACTTTTTAATAACACGGTTTTCCCAGAACCACTCTGCCCAATGATTAGGTTGGTCTTTCCAGCTTCAAAAAGACAAGAAACGCCTTTCAAAACTTTACTGCCGCCAAATGATTTTTCTATGTTTTTGATTTCTATCATGCGCCAAGTAATAATTGGGTTAAAATATAGTTTGAAGTAATGATACATACCGATGTCCATACAAAAGAAACGGTACTGGCTTTACCTACTTCTAATGCGCCACCTTTCATATAATAGCCATGAAAGGAAGGAATTGTAGCCAAAAGCATCGCAAAAATGATAGTTTTTATAAATGCATATGTTATATGAAAAGGAATGAAATCCAACTGCACTCCCGTGATAAACGATTCGCTTGAGGTAAAACCTCCATATACTGCAGCCATCCATCCACCAAATACGCCCAAAAACATACTAATGCCAATTAGAAACGGATATAAAAACAGGGCTATTATTTTAGGAAACACCAAATAGTTCAAGGAGTTAACTCCCATTACCTCTAGGGCGTCTATTTGTTCTGTCACACGCATAGTACCAATACTCGATGTAATAAAAGACCCCATTTTTCCAGCCATAATTACTGAAATAAAGGTAGGGGCAAACTCTAAAATTACCGATTGTCTTGTGGCAAAACCAATCAAATAGGTTGGAATTAACGGATTGGTTAAATTCAAAGCCGTTTGTATAGAAACTACTCCACCAACGAAAAATGAAATGAAACAAACAATTCCCATCGAGTTGATGATGAGGTCGTCGATTTCTTTAAAAATAAGATTCTTCATCACTGACCATTTGGTTTGTTTGATAAAGATTTCTTTGAGCATCAGAAAGTATTTTCCGATTTGTGAGATGTAGCGGATGAGCATCATAGATTGTAAAATAGTACCAAAAATAGTAATTAGTTTTCAACTGCTTGTTAAAACAGTTTTTCTTTCATTTTTTTCCATCGGTAGTTTCTAAAAAATTTAGCTTGTTCTGCTGTTACAAATAATGGTTTCCCGGATGATTTTGCTTTCAAAAAACCCATCATGTAATCAATAAATAAAAGGGGTCTCCCTTTTCGCATTGCCAATTTTAATGATGAAATAGCCGTGATAATAAATCCATAACCCAAGCTGTAAAATGCTTCGCCTTGTTTGTATCTAGCTGCTTTATTGTAGCTTGCGCCTGTTGGTTTGAGATGCTTTACATGCAGACTTTCGTCGGTGACTACTTTCCAATTGTAAAACTTGCATAACAACTCGTCTACAGTATCCCAACCCATAGCCGGTTTTAGCCCTCCAATTTGTTTGAAAGTTTCTTTTCGATAAGCTTTTAGCGCACCACGAATATGGTCTTTGTCCGTTAAATTTTCTAATATCCACTCCCCATTTTTTTCGATGTAGCAAAAACCACCCACCATTCCAATGCGTTCATCGGATTGGAAATGTTTAATAATAGTTTCGAAATAATTGGAAGGAAATATTAAATCGGCATCAATCTTTACAATTAAATCATAGTTGTCGTCCAAGGTTTCGAATCCTTTTTCAAAAGCTTGAATGACTTTACTTCCCGGTAGATGTATGTTTTCTGATGATTTGTTGACCAAACTTATGTATGGATTATTTTTAGCAAAGGCCAATACAACATCAGCGGTTCTATCTGTTGAATTGTCATTGACCACCACAATTTTTGAAGGCAAAACAGTTTGCGAAATCAGTGATTGCAGTGTCAAACCAATTAAAGCTTCTTCGTTATAAGACGGTATGACGATATAGTATTTCATAAAAAATAAAATTCCAAAACTTTAAAATTCCAAATTCCAAATGATTGGATGAGTCCAAAATTGGAAATTGGAATTTCATTTTTGTGATTTGTTTTTAGGCTCGTTCAGCGTAAACAATATAATATCTTGGTGTGAAAAAACGCAATAGCGGACGGAATCCTATTTTTTTTACGGGATGAGTAAATTTTTCTCTTGCGATAATTTTCCAGCCTGTTTTTTCTAATAACCAGTCCAATTGCCAATCTTCAAATTCGTGGTAATGTCTGTCCCACATGTCAGTTTTACTGCGATAAGCAGGTGAAAACCATAAACGAAGAGGGATTGAAATCAATAATTTGTCGCATTTTACATTTTGCAAAACAGTATAAGGATTCAATAAATGTTCAAAGATTTCGAAGGCAGTAAAAACCGTATAGTCTTCAGATTGTAAGGCGTTCTGATTGTTGTCTAAATCTTCGCCAGTGGTGTTTTTTACGGTATATCCATTTTCTTCCATAATTTTTGAGAAAGGGTTGGGAACGCCTAAATCAAAAATGGTTTCTTGGGTAGTGATGTGTTTTTGTAAAAATTCTAAAGTATGCTTGAATCGTTTATTGGGAAATGTTTTTTCGTACATAGTAATGGGTGTTGACCTTTTGGAAACAAGGCGCAAATATACAAATTATATGTGTTTTGAATGCATTGTAAATAGGGTGTTCTCTTTTAACTATTTTGCCACAAATTACACTAATTCAGCACAAATTCGAATGCGTTTTGATTCCACAAATTATAGTATCGTATTATTTGTAAAATTTACCACTTTTTTCAAGAAATTGTACATGCAATTTGCGCATTCGTGGCTACTTTTTTTAAATGAATGCCCTGCAGTGTATAGCCCAGATAAAAACGAAAAGCCCACAGCACTGGGGTTTAATTTTTGCTGGTGCATCAAAGCGACTAAAAGAAGCTCTTGAGGAGCCTTGCAAAAATAAACTTCAGGGCGAGGACTTGTAGTGGATAGCTGGATGGGCTCCTGAAAAATAGTGATTAGTCCATAGTGATTAGCACAATTTGAGCTAAGGACTTAGGACTAGTTACTAATCGCTACTAGTAACGATAGACAAAGGCGTTGACATTCATTCCGGCACCAACAGAGGCAAACATAATAACGTCTCCTTTATGGATTTCGTGGTTTTCGATTTGGCCTTTCGTCAATAAGTCGTATAAAGTTGGGACGGTGGCCACACTACTGTTTCCTAGTTCGTTGATACTCATTGGCATAATGTCTTTAGGTGGTGTTTGTCCATAAAGTTTGTAAAAACGGTGAATGATCGCTTCGTCCATTTTTTCATTGGCCTGATGAATCAATATTTTTTTGACTTGATTGATTTCGATACCGCTTTTGTCCAAACAACTTTTCATTGCAGCAGGAACTTTGCTTAGTGCAAATTCGTATATTTTGCGGCCATACATCTTGATGTATCGCGTGTTAGGATTCAAGTCTTGATTGTATGATTTACCGAAAAACAAATAATTCGCTTCGTCTATGGCAAAAGTACCGCTTTCGTAAGACAGCATTCCTGTTTCGGAATCCGACCCTTCGATGATAGCAGCTCCAGCGCCATCTGCATAAATCATTGAGTCTCTATCGTGAGCATCTACTACTCTTGATAGGGTTTCGGCTCCAATAACTAAGCAACGTTTTGCCATTCCAGAGGTGATAAAGGCATTGGCTTGTAGCACGCCTTCAATCCATCCTGGACAACCAAAAAGAATGTCATAAGCCACACATTTTGGATTCTTGATTTGTAATTTGTTTTTTACTCTTGTCGCTAGACTTGGGAGAGTGTCCGCTTGAATGGTTCCGTGATTGACATCACCAAAATTATGTGCGTAAATAATGTAATCAATGGTTTCCGGATCAATTTTGGCATCTTCAATTGCTTTTTGTGCAGCAAAATAAGCCAAGTCGGAGGAGTTTAAATGATCCTCAGCATAACGACGTTTTTCGATGCCTGTGATTCCTTTGAATTTATCAATCACTACATCATTTGGATAGGCAAAAGCAGAGCCATCTTCGTTTAAAAAGACGTGTTTATCGAAGTCGGTGTTGTGAATTTTGAGGGTAGGAATGTAGCTTCCAATTCCGGTTATTTGTATTTTCATCTGGGTATTTTTGGTATAATCCAAGCTAAATTAAACATTAAAAAATAATTCGAGTCATAAAATTTACTATGCATGCATATAATTATGAAATAATAATTTTTTTTCTAGAATTATTGTTTATTTTTTAATGAATTTCGGGTTTTTGCCTAATTTCAAACGTTTGAGATCGAATGCGGTATTATTTTTAGAGAGAGTCTTTTTATTTCATAATAATAAAAATATGACTTTCAATAAAAAACCCGACAGTTCGAATTCTGTCGGGTTCAATAAAATATTTAAAAAGGAAGATTTTTAACTCTCCATATAAGCTTCGATAGGAGCACAGCTACAAACTAGGTTTCTATCTCCGTAAGCGTCATCGGCTCTGCGCACAGTAGGCCAGAATTTGTTTTCGGCAATATACTCTAATGGGAAAGCAGCCTGTTCTCTGCTGTATGGGAAATCCCAAGTTTCAGCAGTTAGCATCGCTAAAGTATGTGGTGAATTTTTCAATACATTATTACTGTCCTCGATAGTTGCTGCTTCAATTTCTTTTCGGATGGAAATCATAGCGTCACAGAAACGATCCAATTCTTCTAAGTTTTCACTTTCAGTTGGTTCGATCATTAAGGTACCTGCTACAGGGAAAGAAACCGTTGGCGCGTGGAAACCATAATCCATCAAACGTTTAGCGATATCAGTTACTTCGATTCCTTTTTGTTTGAAAGGACGACATTCCAAAATCATTTCGTGTGCGGCACGACCCATTTCACCAGAATATAAAGTGTCATAGTGACCGTTTAATTTTTCTTTGATGTAGTTGGCATTTAAAATAGCGTGTTCCGTTGCTGATTTTAATCCCTCAGCACCTAACATTGAAATGTATCCATAAGAAATCAAGCAAACTAAAGCAGATCCCCAAGGTGCAGCAGAAATAGCGGTAATTGCATTTTCTCCTCCAGTTGGAATTACTGGGTTTGTTGGTAAAAATGGAACCAATTGAGGCGCCACACAAATTGGTCCAACACCTGGTCCACCACCACCGTGAGGAATAGCGAAGGTTTTGTGTAAGTTCAAGTGGCAAACATCCGCACCAATAGTAGCTGGATTGGTTAAGCCTACTTGAGCGTTCATATTCGCACCGTCCATATATACTTGACCACCGTTATCGTGAATGATTTTGGTGATTTCTTGGATAGCACTTTCGAATACCCCGTGAGTAGATGGATAAGTAACCATCAAACAAGAAAGGTTGTCTTTGTGTAGCATCGCTTTTTCACGTAAATCTTCTACGTCAATGTTTCCATTGTCCAAAGTTTTGGTTACCACTACTTTCATACCTGCCATAGCAGCAGAAGCTGGGTTGGTTCCGTGAGCTGAAGATGGAATTAAAGCGATGTTTCTGTGGTGATCTCCACGAGATTTGTGGTACGCACGAATTACCATTAATCCTGCATATTCTCCTTGGGCTCCTGAGTTAGGTTGCAAAGTAGTACCAGCAAATCCTGTGATTACATTTAATTGTTGTTCTAATTTGCGCAACATTTCTTGGTATCCTTGTGCTTGATCAAGTGGAGCAAAAGGATGAATGTTATTCCATTGTGGGTTGCTAAGTGGCAACATTTCTGAAGCTGCGTTCAATTTCATAGTACAAGAGCCTAAAGAAATCATCGAATGGTTCAATGATAAATCTTTACGTTCTAGCATTTTGATGTAACGCATCATTGCTGATTCAGAATGGTATTTATTGAAAACATCGTGTTGTAAAAACGAAGATGTTCTATTTAATTCTTCTGGGAAGTGGTTGGTTACTGTTAATTCAGTAATTTCAGGAGCTTGAGTTCCTTTTGCGGCAGCGAAAATGCTAACAATTTTGGCTACGTCTTCGATGCTAGTGGTTTCGTTGAATGCAATAGAAACTGTTGCTTCGTCGATATAGAAGAAGTTGATATTGTTTTGTTCTGCTAATGCTTTTATTTTTTGAGCCTCAGCTTTCACTACAATAGTATCGAAGAAAGCGCTGTTGGTTTGCTCGTAGCCTAATTTAGTCAATTCGTTAGCTGTTGTTGCAGCCACGGCGTGTACTTTATTAGCGATATAGCGTAAGCCTTTAGGTCCGTGGTACACCGCGTACATACCTGCCATAACAGACAATAATACTTGTGCTGTACAAATATTTGAGGTAGCTTTTTCACGTTTGATGTGTTGTTCACGAGTTCCTAAAGCCATTCTCAATGCTCTATTTCCGTTCGCATCAATAGTTACTCCGATGATACGGCCTGGCATAGAGCGTTTGTATTCGTTTTTGGCAGCAAAATACGCTGCGTGTGGCCCACCATATCCTAATGGAATTCCGAAACGTTGTGTAGTACCAATCACTACAGCTGCTCCCATTTCGCCTGGAGGAGTCAATTTTGTTAAACTCAAAATATCTGCTGCTACAGCTACTTTTATTTCGTTAGCTGCTGCTTTTGAGATAAATTGTGAATAGTCATATACTTGACCGAATTTACCTGGATATTGCAACATAGCTCCAAAAAAGTCTTCCGAGAATTCGAAAGTTTCGTGGTTACCCACTACCAATTCTATTCCGATTGGTGTAGAACGTGTTTGTAAAACTGATAAAGTCTGTGGTAAAATTTCTTCAGAAATGAAGAATTTGTTGGTATTGTTTTTCTTTTGATCGCGGGTTCTTACATCAAAAAGTAAAGCCATAGCCTCAGCTGCTGCAGTACCTTCATCAAGAAGTGAAGCATTGGCAATTTCCATACCTGTTAATTCAATCACCATCGTTTGGAAATTCAAAATAGCTTCCAAACGACCTTGCGCGATTTCGGCTTGGTAAGGAGTGTAAGCGGTGTACCATCCTGGGTTTTCAAAAATATTTCTTTGAATAACAGCAGGAACGATAGCCTGATGATAGCCTAAACCAATATAAGATTGGAAAACTTTATTTTTATTACCTAATTCTTGAATGTGATTCGCAAATTCATATTCTGTCATTGCAGGATCCAATTGCAGTGGTGCTTTTAGACGGATGTCATCTGGAAGGGTTTCATAAACGAGTCGTTCTATAGAATCAACTCCAATGGTTTTCAACATGTGTTGAAGGTCATTCTCTCTTGGACCAATGTGTCTTAAAGCAAAAGCATCTGTTCTCATTTGTACTAAATAGTGTTTTTTTATATTCTAAAACAAATTGGTCTGTAGTGTAATGTTTTGGATTACTTTTGATTATACAATCATCAGACTTTTTTTGAATTAAAATAGTAGGTGTTGTTTTTTTTGTGGTGCAAAAATAAGTATTATTAATAATTCATGATGTATTTTGTTGGGTATTTTTTATTGATTTTTCAACTAAAACCATGATTTGTTTACAATTGATTAATTTTGTTTAATGAAGATTTTCAGACATTTATTTCGTTTTTACATCAATAGCAGTATACACGTGGGCTTGTCTTGTTTGGCTTTGTTTTGTATTACTCAACAACAGTTATTTTTTTCTTCCCTTTTTTCTTTGGTATTATTTGTTTTTTTAGGGACTGTTTTTGCCTACAATTTTGTTAAGTATGAGTCATTAATTAGGAGGAGAAAAAATACTATCAGAAAAGAATTAAAAGCAATAGTTGGGTTTAGTGGGCTCGTTTTTTTGGGGTTGCTTTACTATTGCTTTCAGCTGCGATTCCAGACGCAATTAGGAGGTTTTTTTATTGTAGCACTCACCTTATTGTATGCTTTACCTTTTTTCCCTAATCGAAGCAATGCCAGGAATTGGAAAGGCATTAAAATTTATATCGTGTCTTTGTGTTGGACTTTGGCTACTGTTTTTTTGCCTGCTTTAGAAGGGGATTTTTCATTAGATGTTATGGTGTTTGTTTATGGTTTGCAGCGGTTTCTTTTGGTATTTGTCCTCATTCTGATTTTTGAAATCGTCGATTTAAAAAACGATGATCCCTTATTGCAAACCGTACCGCAACAAATAGGAGTGGAGCGAACTAAAAAACTAGGTTTTGGCTTGTTGGTTCTTTTTTTAGCTTTGGATTTTTTGAACGGGAATTTTAGTTTACTTTCTCTTTTTTTTATCCTAGTTACTGCCTTTTTTTTGGCTTTTGCCAATGAAAAACGTTCACATTATTATACTTTGTTTTGGGTGGAGGCTATTCCAATTTTTTGGTGGATTTTTTTGATTCTTTACAAGTAAGATTTATTTTAAAAAACCTTTCATTAATTGATTAAATTTGGCTGTTTTCAAAATAAATAGCAATGAAATTTAAAACCCTTTTTTTTGTTCTGTTTTGCACAGTTCATTCGTATGCCATTGATTTCAATGAAATTGTTTCCACTTTTTCCGCAGATAAATCGGCATTGCAACGAAAATTCTCCAACCATCTCTCGGATGTTTATTTTATTCGTTTCACACAATTTTATTCCGATTGGAAAGTAAAACTAGAAACCATAGATTTTGATTCCTTGAGCAAAGAGCAAAAAGTAGATTATGTTTTGCTTCGCAATTACATCGAAAAGAGCACCTATTTTCATCAATTAGCACAAAAAGAATTTGATAGTGTAAAATTTGTTGCAGAAAAGGCAAAAGAGATATATGATTTTAATGAAAAAAGAAAATCAGGAATCACCCCAAAATCGAGTCAATTAGCTGGAATTTTTGATGCTACGGAGAAAGCATTTCGCAATCAGATCAATACTATAAAAAACACAAACCCTTTTAGTAACTGGCAAAATGCGGATTTAGCAGCAAAAGTGATTAAGGCGTTAATTAAAGCGACAGAAGAATCGTTTGCTTTTTACAATGAATACAATCCTGATTTTATGTGGTGGATGCAGCAACCGCATCAAAAATTAATGAAAACCTTGGAAGAATATGAATTAGCGGTACGTCAAAATTATATAAATACCTCTGTAAAGGATGATGGCAGTGGAATTATTGGAAAACCGCTGGGTAGAGAAGCTTTACTTAAAGATTTAAAGTTTGAATTTATAGCCTATACACCAGAGCAACTGATTGAAGAAGCCAACAAACAATTTGCCTGGTGCGAAAATGAAATGCTTAAGGCTTCTCAAGCTATGGGCTTTGGTAAGGATTGGAAAAAAGCTTTAGAAAAAGTAAAGCAATCCTATGTGGCGCCAGGGGAATGGCAAGAAGATGTTAATCATTTGGCGAATGAAGCCGTTCAGTTTATAGAAGATAGAAATTTAATCACAGTTCCGCCATTAGCCAAAGAAACTTGGCGTATGACGATGCTCTCCGCAGAAGCACAAAAAATTAGCCCTTTCTTTTTAGGTGGTGAAGTGATTCAAATTGCTTATCCAACAGCGGGTATGGAATATGATGATAAAATGATGAGTATGCGAGGTAATAATCCTTATTTTTCTAGGGCTACGGTGCAACATGAATTAATTCCTGGGCATCATTTACAAATTTTCATGATGGATCGCTACAAACCCTATAGAATGCTTTTTGAAACTCCTTTTTGGATTGAAGGTTGGGGATTGTATTGGGAATTTAATTTATGGGACAAACAATTCCCTAGAACCCCAGAAGAAAAAATAGGAATGCTTTTCTGGAGAATGCACCGTTGTGCTCGAATCATTTTCTCTTTGAATTATCATTTAGAAAAAATGACACCACAACAATGTATTGATTTTTTGGTTGACAAAGTTGGACACGAAAGAGCCAATGCTTCCGCTGAGGTACGTCGTTCCTTTATGGGAGGATATGGGCCACTTTACCAAATTGCTTATATGACGGGAGGGTTACAATTTTACAGTTTAAGAAAACAATTAGTGGATTCTGGTAAAATGTCTGAAAAAGAATTTCATGATACGATTTTACAGAACAATGCAATGCCAGTAGAAATTGTTAAAGCCATTTTAACGGGTGAAGAGTTAAAAAAAGAAGCATCTCCTAAATGGAAATTTTTAGACTAAATTAATTGATAAAAAAGAAGCCGTCTCATTTGAGACGGCTTCTTTACTGGAATCAAAAAAAATTATTTCTTAGGAGTTGGTTTGTCTGTTTTGGCATCCATCATCTCCATTAGTTTCATACCTAATAAGCCGCTGATTCCGCCTTCAGAACCATTTGTTCCTGAAATTAAGACATCAGGAATTACTTTGATGTTTCCTTTTCCAATTTCTTCGGTAATTTTATATTTAGTAAAGTTATCACCGCCCATAGCTGAAACCTGTAATTGATAAGCTTCAGCTGTAGATTGACCAATAGCCTTGATTTTTTCAGCTTCTGCTAAACCAGTTTTAGAAATTTTTTCAGCCTCTGCGCTTGCATTTAATCTAGTAGCTTCTGCTTGTGCGCCGGCTCTTGCTTTAGTAGCTTCGGCTTCTGCATTGGCACGCATTTTAGTAGCCTCAGCTTCTGCATTTACATTAAGTTTCAAACTTGTAGCATCTCCTTCTGCTTTTTTAACTGTCGCATCAGCCGTTCTTTGAGCAATTTCAACACTTTGAGAGGCTTTTACGATTTCTTTTTGCATATCTGCAATAGCAGTTTCTTTTTCAACACCTTGACGTTGTTCTTGCGCCATTCTTTGGGTTTGATAGGTTTTTTGTTCCTCTTCAGCAATTTTTCTATCGGTCAACGTTTTCATTAAAGAATCTGGAGGAACGATATCACCAATTAGGGTGTCAACAGCATTTACGTTATATTCATCCAATACTGCTTTGATATGATTTTTAGCTGATTCTTGACGCTCTTTACGAGTACTTAAGAAGGAGATTACATCGCTATCTTGCGCTGAGTTTCTAAAATAGTTACCAATAGTTGGTTCCAAAACTTGCGACACTAAGTTGGTCATACTACCAAAACGAGCAATAACTTTTGGAGCTTCGTTAGCGGGAACGTGAATAATTTGTGCTACATCCAAATTAAAAGGGAAACCATCTTTTGAACGAACGGTAATTGTTGATAGATTCTTATCAAGGTCGTGGGATTCACTTCTTGCATTTGCCCAGTTTAGTACTAGGTTTGTTGTTGGAACAGGTTCAAGTTTTGTAGTGTATTTATTCAAAGCATATTTACCTGGACCAAACGGTTCCATCCAAACACCACGTTGTCCTTTTGATACAATATTACCGTGTTTAAAGGTGTCTCCCGTAACATCTTTTCCGTCTTCACCTATGTATGAAATGACAACTCCAACATAACCAATGGGTACATCTGTCATTGGGTTTTGTTCTATTTGAATCGCCCAAGTGTTGATGTAGTAAGAACCCGCCAGCATTACTTGGGGTTGCAAACCACGATTTCCGCCTTGTTCTAAGAAATAGTCAAAATCTTGAAAATTATTATGACCGTCTACATATTTACCTGCAATTTGTCCTTGTGGAATTGGATCGCCATCTAAGGCTGTTACAATTCCAACCATATTTTCAAAAATCTTTATTTGTTCAGCGATCACAATTTCGAACAAAAAGGTATTGATACGATAAGATCCAGTGGTTATAAAAGCGGATTGTCTTCCTTTTTGCCCACCATTAGTTAAGAAAGCAGTAGCGTCTTGAAAGTTATCACTATCTACTTTTCTTGCAAGGATGCGACCTGTTGGGATTTCTTTACCATCTTTACTCAATACTAACCCAATTTTTCCTTCAGGAATAATAGTAAATGGGGTCATATCTACTGAAAATTGCCAAATCCACATGCCCCAATACAAACCTGGAGCCAGTGTTTGAGCTTGGAATCCTGCTTCACCTTTAGTGGCTATAATTCTTCCGTCAGGTAACGATTTGTCCGCACCAAAGAGCACGAATTTTTTGGTTACTAATCCAATTTTGTCCTCGGGAACGATTACCATTCCAAAGAAAACTCTTAAAACAAATTTGTAAAGAACGATGGATAAAACAAGTAAAAATATCCACCAAAAATCTAGAATTGCAGTCATTATGAAATATTTTTTTGATTATTAATGTGTTTGATTTTTGTAGATAATGACTATAGAAAAATACTGTAATTTCCTTTTTTAGTTTCTGAATTCAAATTGTATAAGAAAATTGAAATTCCTTTATGAAGTTACAACAGCTGTGTGTTATTTTAGAATATCGTTATGGTATAAAATCATATATTATACGGAATCACTTATTAATTGTTACAAAAGAATTAGAAATATTTTTGAAAATAAAAATACTGAAGCATGCTACCTTGGTATTTTCCTGAATTCTAAATTTTATAGTTGTACTCATTTACAATAACCCCGCTTTCTTCAAAAATGTTTCTGGTTTTTACTCTTACTTATTTCTTTTGTTTTATAACAAAGAATCTCTTTCTCATGTCATTTTTTTGTTTAAATCATGAGTTCTATTATACTTTTATTAGGTGATGGGTGTTCAATTCGATAATCTATTTTAAAAAATGCGTAAAAAAATAGAATTGTTTGTGTCAGGAGCATAAAATGGAATTGATACTGTTTACTCTTCTGATTGCATTAGAATAATGGAACTAGAAGTAAGTAATTTTTACTTGATTGTCTTCAAGGAGCTGATTGAACTGTTAAGATTCAGCCTAAAGATATGGATAGAAAAATAAAATCTAAAAAAAGGATGATTACAAATATTGCTGTTGAGCTTTATCTGCTTTGCTTTAATGAGGAGAAAATGATTTTACATACTCTAAATTATTATTCCAAAATATGTAGTAAAATAATCATTATCGATAATCAGAGTACAGATAATTCGATTCGTTTAGCAAGTGACTATGAAAACATAGAATTTCGGTATTTAGATTCCGGAAATGAGTTTATAGAAGATAAATTGACAGAGTCAAAGAATAATTGTTGGAAAGGTAGTGCAGCAGATTATGTAATTGTTTGTGATATGGATGAATTTTTATATGACGAGCAATTGTTAGAAAAGTTGTTGATAGCTAAAGAGCAAAAAATAATTATGCCCACTGTGATTGGTTATAATATGATGAGTGATGATTTCCCAACGAATTACGAAAGCTTGATAACGGAACAAGTTAAATACGGTGTTCGATCTGAAAGATTTGATAAACAAATCATTTTTGATCCTAAAAAAATAAAAGAGATAAATTATAGACCTGGTGCGCATTTGTGCCAACCTCTCTTTTATGAAAATAGAGTTGAAACTTCGAAAATGGAATTGAAACTTTTACACTATAAATACCTTGGGAAAGATTATTTGTATAAAAAACATAAAGGATATGCAAATAGAATGAGTGAGATCAGTAAAGACAAAAAACATGGATATGAGTATCTAGAAGGGGAGAATCATGTTGATAGCATTTTTGAATCATCAAAATTACTTAAGAAAATTATTACCTAAGGTTAAAAAAACAACTAAAATTAATACAAAATGGACTTTACAATAGACTTTACCTCAGGAGGGAACCACGGTCACCAACTCAAAGACGCATTAGGAGGGCTTACTATTGGCCGCCTATTTGATCTTAATTATGTACATACACCATATGAGTATTTGGATTATTTTGGCTTTGGATTTAAATATCCTGTTGTTGAACGTGCGGATCGAGAATTAAAATATAAAAATATAGTAAGAGTTGAAGGTCCTCTTTGGTGTGGAATTGACGACTATGACGAGTTACTAGAATATTTTAAGAAAGCGTTACCCGAAAGTAGTAAAGATACTTTGGTCATTTTTGAGAATGCTTTAAGAATTCATCCATTTCAAACAATACCTTGGTATTTGGAAGGAAGAACAAAACGGAATGTTTTTAGTGAAATTCAACATGAATTCTCTAGTAATTTTAATGAAATCCATTCATTAGAAGTAACCAAATTTAGATCGCCTATTGAAGTGGCTGTTCATATTAATAGAGGAACGGATTATGATAGAGATAAGTTTCCACAACACTTTACTAGTCCATATGCAGTAAGATATATGTTTGATATGGATTATTATGAGAATATTATTTTACATATAGAAAAAGCCTATGGTGTAGGTAAGGTTTATTTTAGTATTTACACTGAAAAACAAAATTCTGAGGATATTTTGCAAAGATTTTCGAATAGAAAGTACACTAGGGTTTTACTGGGTTCTGATCGCGAGGAAAAAAACTATGATCAAATTCATGCTATTTTTAAGTCCTTTGTTCAAGCTGATATCCTAGTTTGCTCTAATAGTAGTTTTTCGGTAATGTGTGCATATTTCCGTAAAGACAGAAAAACCGTATACCACCCTCACCTTCAATTGAGGTATTTACCTGAACCTAATTACATAAAAACGGAAGATGATGGTAGCCTAGATATAGAGTTGTTACAACAAGAAATAAGTTTCGAAACCTTTTCGCTAAATCCCGCGTATACCATTACAGAGTAATTGTCCTATAGCTGATTCATTCCTTTTGTTTTGATTGTTTCATATATAAAGCTGTTCAAAATAGTGTTTTTTAGAATCAAAAAGCCAATTTTTTTGTTCTCATTCTAACAAGTAGTTGTTCATTTTGTATTAAAAATGAATTATTTATTATTGATAATGAGGTATTTGTGTTTTGAAAATAGGCTCGTTATGCATTTTATACCTCTCATGCGTGAAAATTTCTGTTTCATGTCATTTTTTTATTCTTGATTTTGCTTCTCTCGTAATTTTAATAAAGAAATCAACGGGGCATGATATTTATTTTAAGAGTTCTTCTAATTCATTTTTCATAAGGTAATCTAAATGTGTTTTTAGATGATTTATAAAATTTGTTTAGAGAGAGATATAAGGGATAATTAATTCAAAATTGTGGAGCAGAAAACCACTTAAATAAACGAACTGTTTCGTACAGTAAAATACGAAGGCGGAATCTGAAAAGCCTTATGAGTAAGAATAAAAACTAATTGTTATGCAAGCAATACCTGTAAAAGTTAAAAACGTAAATGTATATCCTTATGTTGATTGGAATGGTGGAGGTGTTGGACCTGTTATTCTTCCTGTTATTGAGGGAGCAAGTGGGACTTATGCTGTTGGGACACTTATAATGTCCGCATTTTACAATCTTGATCTAGATTCAGTTGAGCAAAGCTCTCCACTTGTCATGCATCAGCGCTATGTAGCAATGGGAGAGACAGAAGATGGTACTCCTTTTACTACCCCATGGATGTATTGTACTAATACTAGTAATCAGCCTCAGTTTGGTAGAACCATTAGAATGAATCAACAAGATTCTGAAACAATCAACATAGATGGTGCTGTGTTACCAGCTTACATTACTTTAGGTCCTCTAACTGATATTACAGTGAGTCAGTTATTTCCACCACCAGCAATTGGAGAGTTAATGCTGATTGAAAATGGATCAGGTAATGTAATTGCTACTAAGACAGGAACACCTCATGAAATGGGAGTAGAAGTTGTTGGAGGAGAGCGTTTTGGTACATTGAGAGTAGGAATGAAAAACATTATGATTACTGGTAAGAACAAAGAAGGTAAAACCTTTACCATGGGTAATTTAACCTGTTTGAGTCCAAATGAACCAGCACTTTTTTTACAGGAATTTAAATTCTAAAGATCAGATAATTTTTTATGAAAATGTTTTCGATAGGAGAAAGAATAGTGAACAAAAAAATCATTAACAATTAAAAATGTAAATCATGGGAATAATGATGCCTTATGGAGCTGCAATTCGAGAAGCTATTGCTTCAAACGATTTGGAAAAAATGGAAGCCATAGCAGAACAGACAAAGCAAATTGTAAAAGGACAAGGGGATATGCATGTTGCATTGTTAGAATTATTAGAAGCAATTGATTCGTTGAAAAACTTTAAATAATTACTGACTTGTACAGCAAAACAAGGGTGTAGCCGAAAAACCTTAAGAGTAGGAGTAACTATAAAATATAAGTATCATGGGAGTAGTAATGCTTTACGCAGCAGGAATCAGAGAGGCAATGGCTTCGAATGATTTAGAAAAAATGATTGCAGTAGCCGAACAAGCTAAACAAACTGTGAGAGAACAAAAAGATTTAAGTGCAGCATTGTTAGAATTGCTTGATGCAATTGATGCACTAAAAAAGTAATCTAAATTGAAGAGCGGTTTTTTAAGTTTTACTTTTTAAACCGCTTTTTTAGTGATTTATAGAACTGAAATAGCAAAAAAAATGGAAAAAATTTCTACACGATACAGAGTAAGAGATGATTATAAAACAGCTACCCCCGTTCATGTAGTTTGGGAAATAACGTTAGCTTGTAATTTAAAATGCTCACATTGTGGTTCAAGAGCCGGTAAAGTTAGACCTGGTGAATTGACCACAGAACAATGTTTTGATGTTATTGATAGTCTAAAACGTCTTGGAACAAGAGAAATTACTATTATAGGTGGAGAAGCTTTTTTAAGGAAAGATTGGTTAGATATTATTGAAAGAATTCATCAAAGTGGAATTGAATGTTCCATGCAATCAGGAGCCTATAATCTTACAGAAGAACGAATTATTGATGCCAAAAAAGCAGGAATTAGAAATATAGGTGTCTCTATAGATGGAATGCCAGCTACACACAACAAAATAAGAGGAAGAAGAGATTCTTTTGATCATGTTATCAATTGTTTACAATTATTAAAAAAGCACAATATACCCTCTAGTGTAAATACAGTTATTACAAAAAGCAGTAAAAATGAATTGAATGGCCTTTTGGATGTTTTAATCGAAAATGGGGTTAAAAATTGGCAAATACAATTGGCTGTTGCGATGGGGAATGCCGTAGATAATTCGGAAGAATTAATTGTACAACCTTACGAGTTAATCGATTTTTATGACAACCTTATTGTAATTTACAGAAAGGCGCTAGCTAATAATGTTTTAATTCAAGCAGGTAACAATATTGGTTATTTTGGACCGTATGAACACATTTGGCGACAAGGAAATGAAAAATATTATACCGGATGTTCAGCAGGACATACCGGAATTGGAATTGAAGCAGATGGTAAGATCAAAGGTTGTCCATCACTACCTACAACCGAATATACTGGAGGAAATGTAAAAGATATGCAGTTGGAAGATATCTGGAAGTATAGTGAAGAAATGGTTTTTTCTAGATATCGAAATAAAGAAGAATTATGGGGAGGTTGCAAAGGTTGCTATTATGAATCCTCCTGTTTGGCAGGCTGTACCTGGACTAGTCACGTTTTATTTGGTAAAAGAGGCAATAATCCTTTTTGCCATTATAGAGCGTTAGAATTAAAAAAGAAGGGGCTACATGAACGTATAAGAAAAATACAAGAAGCACCTGGATTATCATTTGACATAGGCCTTTTTGAAATTGTAGTAGAAAATGAAAAAGGAGAAATAGTAGAAGTGCAATCACCTAATGATGTTGCTCCGATGCCAGTTTTGTCTAATTTAGATAGAACACCCAGAATTCCAAAGGCGCTTAAAATGTGTAATGGTTGTGATAATTATGTTTATGAAGAAGAGGTTATATGTACTTTTTGTAAATCGGATATTCAAAAGGTAAATGAAGAATACGCCCAAAAGTTACAGAGAGCAATTCTTTCGTTAGAAAAATTAGAACTTTTAATGATGAAATAAATGAGAGCTTTCAATCAACTACAAACCGAAATTGATACTTATTCTGAAAGTATTGAAAATACATTGAGCCTTTCAGAAATTACAATTCAACATGGGCTTAATTCTTTTCGATATGGATCTTCTAGCTTTTTAGATGTGATTTTTGATGCTATCCAGGTAACAAGTGAAACGGTTTTTTATGATTTGGGTTCGGGTTATGGGAATATCATTTTATTTGGAGCTTTAAAATATCCTGAATCACAATTTAAAGGGATTGAAATCCTACCTGAACGAAATCAAGTTTGCGCATCCATAATTCAAAAAGAGCAAATAGCAAATGCTAGTGTTATTTGTGGCGATATTTTGAAAGCCGATGTTTCTGATGGAAATGTCTTTTATCTCTACAATCCTCTTTTTGATTTTCAATATGGTGAATTGTTAAACAAATTATATCAAATTTCATTGATCAAATCGATTGTGGTGATTGCAGAGTCACGTTGTGTATATTTTGATCAAACCGATTGGTTAGAAGAGTATCATGTAATAGATATTGATATTGTTCGGAAAATAAAATATTATCGTTCAAAATCGCTTAATCATAATTTACGGTAATAAAATTGATTTAGAGTAAACAAGTAATTTGCTATTTCATGCAATGTTATTGTTGATTTGAAAAAGCAACCTTATTTGAATTTATTGAGTATTTAATTATAAAAAAGTTTTAGGTTTATGTTGAGGTATACTGTGGTCATTCCTTTGTTTAATAAAGAAAAATATATTGAAAAAACAATTTCTTCGCTGGCTTTTCAAAGTAAAAAGCCTTATGAAATAATTCTAGTGGATGACGCTAGCACTGATACTAGCTTAAAGGTTGCCCAAGATAGTTTTTTAATGTATAGTGAGGCTTTTTGCACTACTAAAATCGAGATTATAGCATTAACCAAAAACTTAGGGCCAGGTAATGCTAGAAATATTGGATTAGAAAAAGCAACTGGAGATCTCATTAGTTTTTTGGATGGAGACGATTACTATGAAAAAGAGTTTATTGAAACGGCTGTGAAGTATATGTACAAGAATCAAATAAATTTTTTAGTAGTCGGAATAAAATTGAATCCATCTGGCGTAGAGTATCCTGAAATAAAAAAAATAGAACAACATCTTACTCCAATAGATAATGAGTTGTATGCTCTGCTTAATCCTTTATTCGCAGTTAGTTCGCCTTATTTTTTTATGGGACGCGGGAGTAATGTTGTTGTCGCTCGTAAATGTATAGGTTCACATCGTTATGAAGTTGGATCTTTACTGAATGAAGGAGTTGATTTTTGGTATAGAGTTTTAAAATCAGTAGCTCAAAATAGAGTTACAAGTATTGGATTGTTAACTGGGAATTATATTCGAGTAACAGAAGTACAAGGAAGTCTCTCTAGAAAGAAATATACCCATTGGAAAGAACTAAACATTCCTCCAACGGTAAGACGTTATGAAAGAAGTGATAATCAATTTGATTTGCAATTGGTTGGAATGCTAAGTCTACGTTGGTTTGGACACGCTATGAAAAACCTAGACGGAATAAATCATAAAATAATCTTTACATATCGGTATAAAAAAATGTGGAAAAAAGCACTTGTATATAAGTTTAAAAGAGGCTTTATCAAAAACAAAATTTGATATCAATTTAGTCAAACATGATTGTATGAAAAATTTGGTTTTGAGTGTTTTTTGGATAATAAGTGAGATTTTATTTGAGACAGGTCATTATTCTTGTTGCACAGATTTTTCGTTTTATACCCAAAATTAATGTATTAATGACATTTTGTATCCATGATTCGTTGTTATAAACTAGGTTTACTATAAATAAATGAAGCTCTTTGGGAGAAATAATCATTGATTTTTTTCCCAAATTAAGGACTTGTAAAAATTATAATTAAGTTAAAAACACTAACCATTAAATATAAATAGCTATGACAAATTTAAGTTCTATTATTCTTCCAGTTCTTGAAGGAATGGAAGAGTCCTATTTAAAGAATCAGTTGTTAAAATTCTTGCCAAATCAACAAGAATCATTTTCAAAAATTGAAAAAAGCTTTAATCAATTAACGTCAAAAGTTCAAGAGAAAGAACGATTACAGCGTTTTTTTCATAGTTGGAGTCAAACAAATAATAGTGCAATGACTGTGGCAGGAATTAGTAATAGAATGACGATGTTGGTGCATAAAAACCAACCAATCGTAGACGAAAAGGCTCTTTTGCATTCTATTACAAGCTTAAATAGAATTGTTGATGAAGATTTAGCCGTTGTGGGGCGAATTTTGCATTCTCAGATGTTTTATACCATGGCTACTACTATTTGTACTGATGATGATTGGCTTTCACGCAGCTATTTAAATCAAAGCGCTTGTGATTTCAAAGCATGGAAAGATCAAAATTCATTACGAAATAAAGATATAATGATTGCTTTATTGACCACATTGATACATGAAATTTATACTCATGGTGAGGTAGAGTTCATACTTCCAAAATTTAAATCATGGTTGATTAATGATTATAATTACTCAGAGGAAGAGTGTGAAAAAACATTGGCATGGATAAGTGTACATTGTGGACCTACTGAGAAAAATCATTTCTTTTTTGCAGTTAGTGCTGTTTTTTATTATGCACAAGCAATGAATATTGATGTAGAATCGTATGATTTAGAGCCAATTATTAAAGACTATTTAGATAAAAAATCTGCCGTAATGGAAGATGTAATGGAACTAGAAGAACTTAGTTTTTAATTCATTATCATTAATGGCTATTACAAAGAAAGAAACGAAATCCCAACTCATTATGCCTAAAATTCAGTTACTGCAAAATCAAGCGGATAAACAGAAAAAATGGAACGAGTTGTTTTCTGAATATTTTCAAAATGATTCTGGACTAAATAGTCATTCTTTTGCTAACTCTTCAGTGATGCTGTCTTCAGAATACTATCAAGAGATGAATCGCTTGTGTGCCATTTTAAACAAAACTTGTAGAGCAATTGTTTTAAATTATTTTGAAGATAGTAGAATTCGTAAATATTATAAGCTCGATGAAGACCTAGAAAATATATTAAGGAATAGTAATAGCGAAATATACAATCAGGGTTTTTATCGCCCTGATTTTTTATATGATATCCACGATCAAATAAAAATTTGTGAGATTGGAGCACGATATCCCTTAAATGGCTGGATGATTAGCTATTATTTGAAATTGATAAATGAGCGGCTTACTACTAATGGAGTAACGCAAAAGGTTACTCATAAAAGTATAAAAAACATAGTTAATGATTTACGAAATCAATTTGCTCCTTATGAAAGGGTAGCTTTAGTTCATGATGATGAAAAAGGTACCGAAATTTTTCTTCTTCAAAAAGAATTAGCGAAATTACAAATTGAATTAATTTCTGTAAAACCACAGGATTTAATCGTTTTGAATAACTCCATTTGTGTAAATGGAGAACCTATTTCGCAATTTATTTTAGAGATGGATCGAGAAGAATTAAAAAAAATAAAGGTAGATGTTCTGGATAAGTTAATCCAACAAAATTCATATTTTAATGATATCCGTACCCTAATTTTAATTCATGACAAGAGAGTATTGGCAGTAATGTATGATGCGCAAATTATGAATGATTATTTGGATGAGGAAGAATATGCTTTTTTACGAAAATATCTAATACCGAGTTTTGTTATTAGCGATGCTGCTAGTTGTGATCCTTTTATTGATTGTGAACAAAATTTGATTTTAAAATTGAATAGTGGCGGTAGAGGCATAGGTGCATATCTCAAAAGTGATTGTACTATTGAAGATTGGGAGACTATTGTAAGGGAGAATTGGAGTAGTTATTTAATTCAGCATTTTGTAGATCAGAAAGAATTTATCGATACCGAAAACCATCGTCGAATCCATTTGGTGGGAATGTTGCTGTGCAAAGATGATAAAACGTATGGAGCAGGTTTGTTTCGTGGTTCAGATGAATCGATTGTAAATGTACATCAAGGAAGAGCATTGATTTATCCATTATTTGAGAAATAGTATAATTATGAAGCATACTGTGGTTATACCTCTTTATAACAAAGAAAAGTATATCTATGATACTATTCGTTCGTTAGCCTTTCAGGAAAAAAAACCATCTCAAATTATTGTTGTAGATGATTGTAGTAACGATCGAAGTGTAGTTTGTTTGAAAGAAGCTTTGTCGTTTTTTGCGCCACAGTTTTTACAAACTACGATTCAAATTGTTGAATTAGATGAAAACACTGGTCCTGGAAATGCAAGGAATATAGGGATTCAACTAGCTACAGGGGAACTTATAAGTTTTTTAGATGCTGACGATTGCTATACTCCCACTTGTATAAGGGAAGTAGGTTGTATTATGGAGGAGAGAGATTTGGATATAGTTATTTTAGGTATTTTATTGAATCCATCCAACTACTATTTGCCTGCTATTAAATCTTTTGTAAGCGAAATGCAATATCTTTCGAATCATTTATATCTACTACCTAATATATTACATACTGTTAGTTCACCAGATTTTATCATGGGGGTTGGCAGTAACGTTGTTATACGTAGAAAACATCTTAATGAGATTCGTTATGAGACAGGGGTTTCGTTAAATGAAGGAATTGATTTTTGGTATCGTGTTTTGAAGAATATGACAGAACCCATCCGAGTAGGACTTCTAAATAAAGCGTGCATTGAAGTAAGAGAGGTTGAAGGGAGTTTGTCTCGAACTAGTTATACTAATTGGAGAGATATAGAAATTCCTGTTTCGATAAAGCGCTATCAAAAGAGCTCCAATCGGTACGATCAACAGCTCATGGGAATGTTGTCGCAGCGATGGTTGGAACACGCTATGGAACGATTGCCGACTTGGCAGCAAAAAGGGTTATTTGTTATTCATCATGCCTTGGTCATAATTAAAAACTTTTACTATTTCAAAAAAAGGAAATACATAAAACGATAAACTATGCATTTAGTTCATTTAGCTCCCAAAAAATATGATTTAGTGTTGCGAGATTATTTTGAATTTGCCCGAAAGAACCCTCTATATATTGACTTTTATAAAGACATTGATAAAGCTCCTGATGCTCCCATGTTGAGTAAAGAAGAATTAATGTCAATTTTAAAAACCAAATTTAAACTTCACGATCAAAATACGGGAGTATATTTGGTGAGGTCGGGCGGAAGTACTCAGGAGCCTTTGGTTTTTCCGGTAGATATTCAAGAAAATCAAGATCAGCGAATTGCTATGGCAAAGGAGTTAGTTAAAAATAATTTTTTTACCTCTAAAACAATTGCGCTAAATATTTTTGGTTATTCTGATATGTATCGAACCGCAGCTATTATGGATGACATTTTAGAAAAATGTAATGCAACAACATTGTCATTAAGTGCTCATGCAAGTTATGATGATATGCTACAAGCTACTAACTATTTCAATCCGAATTTTATTCTGGGAACACCTTCTAAACTATTGTGTTTTGCCAAATTTTTAGAGGAAAATAATATACAACTTGAAATTGAAAATTTGTTTTACGCGGGTGAATTTTTAAGACCAAGCCTACAAAAGCTTCTAAAAAAAACATTAGGCTACGAACAAGTTTATTCTATGTACGGTTCTGCCGAGACTGGAATTTGGGCATGGTCGGATGTTACTAAAAGACCTTCCTTATTCTCAGTTATCAAAGGTATTGTAGTAGAGATTATTGATCCTGATGCTAATGGATATGGAACCATCGCGGTCACCAATACTTTTCGTAAAAGATTTCCTGTTTTTCGATACGCTATCGGAGATTTAGGTAGATGGATTGATATAGATGGAGACTCTTTTTTAGAGTTAAAATCTAGGGAAACAAAATCATTTATTGTTGGAGAACAACATTATAATTTGGATCAAATTACCTTTTTTACACAACAAGCAGAAGCCTTTCAGTTGCAATTGTCCTATAACGAAAAGGTTCAAGAAGTAATTCGATTACTTGTTGTTCAGGAAGTTGTTAAAACGGATAAACCCGACTTTATAAAAACAACAACAGAAGCATTACAGCACTTGTTCCATTATAATGAAAAATTTATGCAATTAGAGGTACTACTAGTTGCTACAGATGAATTATATATTGATCCTAATACTGCCAAAACACCATTGCTTGTAGATTTAAGGGATTGATCTTGTCTTTTGTAGAAATAATTTAAGCAGGGGCTTTGTGTAGATTGTAATGATTCAATCCTGACTCGTTTTTCAGTTTAACAAATTAATGCCCCAGTACTATTTTTTATGTATAATGAAATGACACATTGTTGAGTTTATTATTGTTTTTACTTATAGAAGTGAATTGAAATAGTACACTTTATCGGTGTGATAGACCATAACTTTTAGAGTCTTGTGCTAAAAAAACAGAGTCTTGTGCTAGAAATAGATGTTCTTGTGCATTATGTTTTAATAGTTAATGCTTTTTTAATTTCTTTTGTGTTGAATTGATTTCATTTAAAAAAAGTAACATTTCATTATACCGTTTAATTAACAAAAACTTTAAATTATTTAATTATGGATACAGCAGAAATAAAAGAAAATATCAAATTCGACCCTTATGTAGATTTAGGTGTTTTTAAACCAAAATCTAATGGTTCGATTCAGTTTGATCATATTCGTTCCAAAAAACCTTTACCAGCTTTAATAGAAGCAAACCGTAAAGCTGATGCTAATGGTATCAATGTTAGTGTAGTGGTGTTTATCGTTGAAGGATATGAAAATCCTGAGATTGTTGTGACCCAGTCGTACTCGATTTCTAGTCTGGGTCTTAATCAGTTACAGTTTTTTATTTCCTATGATTTTAATGAAGTTAAATCTAGTAATTTTAAAACTTACGAACTTAGTTTTGATGCCAAAGAAAAAAAATTACCCAAAGGTGTTAAGTTAAAAGATATAGATACTGTAGAAATATTTTTGAGAGATACCGATCCAATAACTTCAAGAGGTACAGAGACAACTGTTCAATCAAGTACGTAGTCGCTATGGTCTTGTAAATTAAATCATTAATGTCGAAGCAGAGTCTAATTTCTCTGCTTTTTTTATTTCTTAAATTTGACTACATTGCAAATAAAATATGTCTATGAAAGAGCTATCAAAAGTAGTGTTCTTGTTTGTTTTTTTAAGTCATTGGTTATTTGTTTTTTCCCAGCGTAGTAGTACCACAATTATTTTTGAACAAGAAATTAAAAACAGAAGTGGTCACTACATGAAGGAACCCAATTTTAAAAAAGCTGAAGTTTTTTTTTTAGAGCAAAATTGGGATTCTACACTAGTATATACCATGAAGCAATTAAGTCAGTCTTCACAAAATCAAGAAATCAAAAATTATTGTCATTTATTTAGAGGATATAGTTTTATAGGAAAGAAAATATTTAGTGAAGGACTAAAAGAATTAAATAAAATTACTAAAGGATTTGCCTTTTATTATACTACAAAATCGAAGTTAGGCGAAATTGCTCTTGAACAAAAGGAGTTTCAAAAAGCAATCAGCTATTTTAAAGAAATTGAACTTGTAGCCGATAGTAAACTTTTAGGGATAAAAAAAAGTCGGATAAAGCATAACTTAGGAATATGCTATTTGCATCTTAATACATTTGATAGAGCCGAATTTTATTTGCTCGAAAGTATTAAACTACAAGAACTACAAAAAGATTCTTTAAATCTTATTGGATCTTATGGAGATGTTGCTAATTTATATTATTTACAATTCAAAGATAATCTTGCCATTCCCTATTTTGAGAAAGCGTATAAAATATCAAAAAAAATAAAAAATTTCGATTTAAAAAGGAGAACAGCGCTCAACATGGCTGTTGTAGAAAAAAACCGTAATAATTTTGCAAAAGCATTAGCATATAGAGAAGAATATGACCAATGGAAAGATTCTTTGAACAATCAAAATAAAGTATGGGAAATTGCACAAACAGAAAAGAAATTTGCCGTTAAGCAAAAACAAAATGAAGTTAATTTGCTTAAAACTGAAAATAGAGTACAAAAAACACAACAAGTAGGTTTACTAGTATTCGTATCTTTAGTCAGTATTTTGTTCTTAATGTCTATTTATTTTTACCGTCAAAAAACGAGACAAAATCTGGTGATTTCAAAACAAAAAGAAACCCTAGATGAGTTGAATGCCACAAAAGACAAGTTATTTTCTATAGTAAGTCATGATTTGCGTTCCTCGGTACATGCTATGAAAACCAGTAATGCTAAGTTATTAGAAAAAGTAGCCACAAAAGATCTGGAAGAAATTGATGCCATATTGCATCAAAATAGTGGTATTGCAAACAGTACTTACAATTTATTAGATAACCTTTTGCACTGGGCATTATTGCAAACAAAACAGGCTTATTTTGAAATTACTTCTTTGCGTTTGTTTTTTATAGTAGAACAAGTGGCATATAATTATCAACCTTTGATGGGAGAGAAAAATATTCTTTTTGAAAATACAATCTCCAAAAAAGATTTCGTTCTTGCTGATCAGGAATCGCTAAAACTACTTTTACGAAATTTTTTTGACAATGCTATTAAATTTTCAAATGAAAATGGATTCATAAAAATGTATACTCAAAACAATAGTGAAACCTATTGCGATTTAATTATTGAAGATAACGGTATCGGTATGAGTGACGAAACTATAGCAAGTATTCTTAAAGACACTACAATATTATCTAAAAAAGAAAATGAAAAGATGATAGGCACAGGTCTGGGTTTGCAGTTGTGTAAATCGATGATTAAAAAAAACAAAGGGAAATTAGATATAAAAAGCGAGTTGGGAAAGGGAACAAAATTCATTGTATCTTTGCTTAAAACGCCGCCTTATGAACAAAATTAACCTGTTAATTGTTGAAGACACTCCATCAGAAAGTGATGCCCTTATTAAAGTATTTGAAGCTAATAACTATAATGTAGTTGGCGTGGCGACAAATCATAAAGATGCTTTAGCGCTTTTTTGGAGCAATAAAATAGATATAGTTATTGTAGATATTTTCCTGAATGGTTCTCCAGATGGTATTGCATTTGCCGAAACCATAAATGTGTTGCCCAATGCTTCAAAGCCCTTAGTTTTTTTAACAAGTTCTACCGACATGCATATTTTTGAAAGAGCAAAACTTACCAAGCCTTTCAGTTACCTAATGAAACCATTTAATGAACTAGAAATTTTATTTGCTCTCGAACTTGCCGTCGAAAAATTTTATGGACAAAAAGATGTTTTTCTAAGTGATGAAGAAAATACCGTTATTAGTGAAGAATTTTTATTCATTAAAAAAGGGAAATCACTTAAAAAAGTGCATGTTCTGGATATAATTTACATTGAGGTAGAAGAAAAATATTGTAATATAGTTACTGAAAATGAAAAATTTTTAATTCTAATTTCATTAACTAAAATATTAGAGTTGCTTGATGAAAATCTTTTTTCTAGAACACATAGAAATTACATTGTAAACATTCAAAAAATAACAGAAATTATTCCTATAGATAATCTTATTGTTTTAATTGGAGGGCATAAGGTAACTCTCAGCGAGAAATATAAAGATATATTAAAGAAAGTTCGTATCCTAAGATAATATACTTCAAGAACGATCTTAATTGAGAGATTTTTTTGATCTATGTAAAAGCTTAAATTTATTTACTCAATTAGTATAAAGACTTAAAAAACAATTGTTGTTTTTCAAGTCTTTTTTTTTGTGCTAATTTTTGACACTTTCGTGGATAAGAAGGCTTTGCTTGTTCCATTTTTATAACTTAAAAAGTGGAGTTGTATTAGTTTTACTAAAGAAATAAAAAGCTAGCTAGATTTATTTTCAATTTTTTTCAATTTAATGATTCAAAAGCATAAACTCGACTGTGCTATCAGTATTTTTAAAATGACTTATTGAAATATATTAATGCGAAAATAAATGTAAACAGTGGAGTTCAGAATCCACTATAAAAACGGGGCGAATCCTGAAAAGCCATATGAGTAGGGGAGACAATAAAAACATATAATATCATGGCAACAATTAACGTTTTAATTGCAGTAGACGGAGCTTCACTAGCTTCAAAAGTAGCAGATGGTTCACTAAGTCCAGGATCGCTACAATCACCAACTAATTTAGGGTCGTATTCTTCATCTAATGTTTACATTGCAATGATTGCTCCTAACAGTTCAGTATCTAATGGAACTCAAGGTCAGTCAGAGTTGCAGATTTCTGCTAATGGTGGAGATACTGTAGAGTGGGCAATAACAACATTTGATAATAATTTTGATCAAACGGCTTATTTATATTCTGGAAGTTTTAATCCGGCGGGGTCTATTAATACGCCTTTGTCTTATGCTTCAGGAGAAGCTTATGCATATTTAGCTACTGGTAATCCACCAGCTAGTACTCCAACAAAATTTGTAAATCAAGTTAGTACAGTATCTGGAACAATTTTAAAAATTGGCTTACAAATTCAATATACTTTATCTTTTACTTTGGTAAATAATTCTAACGGAGCTATTATTGGTTATTTTATGTGGGATCCTTTTATCAATGTTAATTAATTTTAACAATAAATTTTCATAGACTATTTGCAGAATTGTAAATGTAGTTTGATTTCAATATTAGGGCTATTCATTTTGAATGGTCCTAATTGTTTTAATTCTATTCTGAAATTTCCTTTAAAACTTCATTCCGTTTGTGGATGACCTTTACTAAATGTCTTTTCAAAAATATAGCATTAAATAATTTACCAATATTGCAAAAGGTGTTTCGTGTTGAATTTGATCTTTCATGGTTATGAATCCATTAATTTAATTAAAAAAATGTTCGTGCTTGAATGATTTAAAACGACCTTCTTCCATTTCATCTCAAAAATAAGAGTATAGGTTCATTTTGTTAATTTGGCTTTTGTGAGTAAGGTAAAATCTAAAATTCTTTCTTATTCAAGTTATCTTTCATTGCGATTAATGAGCTTTGTGGTAAGCTTGTATTGGCCGCTTTACTTGTTTTACAGTTGGATTGTTGGTATAGGTCGACACTTTTCTTGTGGTCTAAAATAATTTAAAATGAAGTGTTTTTTTATTCTAGGGTCTAATTTTATTCAATAAATGGTTAACGTTTATTGAGCTGTTTTGATTATGAGTGTTTTTATGTGTAAAAAATAGCCTCGTTGTAATTTTTACTTCTCTCATGGGTATGGATCCTCGTCTCATACCATTTTTTTATTCTAGACTATACTTCTGTTGTAATTTTAATACAGAAAACAAAAAGAAGGCTAGCAAAATTTATTTTCAACATTCGTTTCTAATTAATTTTCTCAATAACATAGCTTGTATGTGTTTACATGATTTATAAAACGTTGTTTATTGAGCTGTATTAGTCAGAAATGATAAATTTAATAGTGGAGCAGAACCCACTTAAAAAAACGAAGACAGTTTATTACAGTCTTTTATAAAAAAAACGAATATGAGTTCAACAATTAATGCCCTAGGATATTCCTGGATTACGAATAGTCAACCCGCTCCTTGCACAGTAGCAGCTCCTCCTGCTCCAAATCTTCCATATTACAACAGTAATTTATGGTTACCTGCCAATGTTGAAACAGTAATTGTGGGTTCAGTCACCGATGCGTTACAACTCACATTAGCTCAGAATTCAGGTTGTTATTGGCAAGGAACAGAAATTTGGGCTGCAGCACAAGCCGTGTTGGATCTTCCATCTGGATCATCGCTTACCTATGGTAAAATCGTTGCGACAATTGCACCTGTTGGCGGATGGGCGCCTTTCATTGGCGGATGTACAGAAGAAGGACAAGATACTTCCACTACATTTGGCATTTTTACATTTGATCCTTCAGCTTCAGCTCCATTCAATGAAATTGACATTGTAGAAGTGGGGTATCAAAATCAGAATCAAGCAGGATCTTGGATCAATGCACAGCCAAATGGTCCAATAACAAGTGATGCTCAATTCTGCGTGCAACCTTGGGATGGAACAACTCCGGGAACACCAAGTTGGGATAATGTTAATCGAATTTCACTCGATCTTTCACTGATTCCTACTTCAAATGAAGTAACATTTATGGTTGACTGGCAATCAGATTCACTGACTTTTAATGCTGCGTATGGTAAATACACCGCAGCTACTTTTCCAACTACTCCGCCAATTTCATGGACCGTTCCTTCAGGTACGGCAATTCCAGCTCCCACTGCTACCATGTCATTGTACATTAATCTTTGGCCATATGGAGGGCCAACAACTGGAGATACAGTTCAATTTGTGGTAACTCATCTTGAGGTACCTACAATCAACTAGTTACCTCTTTTGGATAGAGCTTCATTATATTCTTTACTTAAAACAAAATTTGTATGAGCACAACAACAACTCCTACTGTTACAGGAATGAGTCCATCAAAAGGATCATTAATGGGCAATAACATGATTACAATAACTGGTTCAGGATTTCTGAACACTCTCCCTTTGGTTAATTTTGGATTAGCTGGAGGAACGAATGTTAAGGTAGTTTCTGACACAGTTATCACCGTTACAAATCCAAACACGGCAACCGCAGGTCCTGTTGCGGTGACAGTACTATTCAATGCAGTCTCATTTCCAGTAGGGAATTTCACTTACATGCTTCCAGAAGTCACAGGTCTTAATCCAAGTGCAAGTTCTCTAGCTGGAGGGGAAACGATTACAATATCAGGAAACTATTTTACAGGTGCTGCTGCAGTTAATTTTGGCTTAGCAGGAGCATCATCCATTGTAGTTGTTTCCGACACTGAAATAACAGTAACAAATCCCAATGCACCAAATTCAGGCGTTACAGATGTCTATGTTATTGTTCAAGGACAATCTTCGGAACAATGTACAGCAGATCAATTTACTTATACAAATGCACTTGCGCCAGGAGTACCTTTCTTATTTGCTAGTGAGTCGTTGCAAGATACTTATATTCAATTTCTTGGGGGAGATGTTGATGGGTCGTATTATGACACCAATGGAACCTTACAAACACTTGCTTCAAATACGGCTTATTCACTCATGTCTATTGCGAGCAATACAACGCTAGTACCCAATCTACCCGTTGATGTACCTGCTGTTCTTATTAATTCTTTTTCTGGGCGACTTTATGTGAGTTTAGGAGCTGGTTTAAGCGGTATGAATGATACATATATTCCTGCAGCTCAAGACTCTAATGATGCAAATTATTCACTTCGTTATCAATATTTTGAGCCGACAATCAAAAACTCTCAACTCAATGTTGATTTATCTTATATCGATTTTACTGCTATTTCACTCTCGTTGACTGCTTCAAATGCACCTCATTCAACGAACGGCAATCAACTTAGTCAAAGTAGTTTAAGTCTTGCAACTGCTACAGGGAATGCTGCTCTAATCGCTAATGGTTCTGTGCTGCCAAGTCCAACTGATCAATTACCGAGTGCATCATTTGCTCGTGTGATTAGCCCACAACTTGGTGCAAGTTCTATGTATCATGATTTTACAAGCTACCTACAAACAACATTAGCCAATACTAAGGTTTATTTGAAAGGTATGTACGTTGGGACGGGAACTCAACCAACTGGAAACCCGCTTACGCAAGCGCAAAGTTATGATTATACAGGTACATTTGATGCGAAAGGAAATGTCACATTATCACCTAATTCAGATTCTGGCAACGGTTTTTCAATTGGTGTTCCAACAGTACAACAAGGTTCAGGTGTTGGGAATCAAACGGGGAATATTGTTATTACGTTCGAAGACCTCAATGCTCAAACTGGTATTTATGGCTGTAATGCGCCCTATTCACTCAATGGAGGCAAAAAAACAGCTGGAATTACCAATGATATTTACGGTCAAGTAGTTGGAGATTTACTTGCAGGACTTAATTTTGGTTATGTAGGTAGTACTATTCAATTTGGAAATGCTTCTATAGGATCTTTGTGCAGTACACAGTGGTGGGGTGGAACAATGCCAGATGGTACAGTAGTTACCTCCAACTCAACTCCAGGTGGACAAGGCATTTATTTTAGCAGAGTACAAACCACCCCTTTGAATTATAATTCTTATGCTGGAAGTATTAGTTCATTAACATCCGGTTATGGTTATCCTTTACAAGACCGTTTGGGAACGAATTTATTGACAATGAATACTGCTGCTGATTCAGGTAGCTATCTTATGGTTTGGATTGATACAACACCAGTCGTATAGTACAAATAACTATTCTTTACTACTGCCCGGAATTACTTCTGGGCAGTTTTGTTTTAAATTCATCTTTCTCTAACGAAATCGCTTCTCACAATTCAAAATAATCATAATTAGGTAATTATGTTTTATTCTTTAAAAAATGTTTGTGTTTTAATGACTTAAATTTCCCTTTTTCCCTTTCATCTCTAAAATAAGAGTATAGGTTCATTTTGGTAATTCGGCTTTTGTGAGTAAGGTAAAAACCTAAATGTTTGCCTCATCAAGTTATCGTTTCATTTAGATTGATTAAGGCTGATGTAACTTCAACAATGGCCAATTCCTGCTTTTGAAGAAGACATCGAAGATTATTATGATGATGATTTAGGATAGAGAAATTGGCGAGAAATAATTTTAAGCCCACCTCATGTATTGAAATAGCTGTTCTATGACATTTTTTTATTTTAGACTTGACTTCTATTTTAATTTTAGTCTAGAAAATAAAATGAAAGCTGGTAAAATTTATTTTTAATTTCTAATCCAGTTCCAAAAATGAACTAGCTAACAAATAACAATTAACTAAATAAACAAACAATACTATGGGAATAATTACAGATTCTGAAAAAGACGGACTTACTAATCCACCAGGAACACCATTAGAGAAAGCAACAGTAGTGGTTACAGAAATTGGAAGTATTAATTTTGGTAAGACTTTTGAACAGCCTTTGCCAACTTTAAATCAGGCGATAATGACTGTAGATGGTTTAAAAATTACAGCTATTGTCTTAGTTAGAACAACATTAAGTGCAATTGATTTAAAACCTAAAATAAATCAGCAATTCACAATAGGTACTTATGGAGAAAAACAACTCCAATTTTTTATTTACTGTGATGAAGAACAACTTAAAGCAATTATTGACAGTAATGATGAAGCAGCAGTTGATAATACATATCGAGTTTTTAAAGTTGAGTTTACTACTACAGATGAAACAGGTTTCCCTACTATGCCTGAAGATATTAAAAATAAAGATATATTTACAGGGATAGATGTTAAATTAGAACACATTAAACAAGTACAAACTTTCCTTTGGAATATAGATCCTAAGACTTCTAGAGGAACTGTGACGACTGTGCAGAATGGAGTTCCAGGTACTTAACAAAGAAGTGAGTATTTTAAAAAAACAGCTAAAATGCGGATATTGATTTTTTTTTTAATGTTATTAATAACAAACATTTTTGCTCAAAACAAAAATGACTTCGATAAGGAATTTATACAAATATTCAAGACGAATAAAAATACCAAAATTCTAGAAGTAATTTATGAATATTACAAAAAAAAAGAGTGGGATTCGCTATTAATTTATTCCGATAGACTATTAAAAACAACAAAAAATGAAAAACTTAATAATTTGGCTCACTATTTTAGAGGACATGGCTTTAGAGGAAAAAGTCTATTCAAGGAGTCTTTAGCTGAATATCAATTAATATCATCAAAATTTCCCTTTTATTCTTATGTAGAATGTACAATTGGTGAAACACTTTTACTTCAAAATGAATATACGAAGGCATTGCAATCATTTATTCCGTTAGAAAAAAGATATAATACTATTAAATATAGGCCAATAAAAAGTGTTCTCTTACACAACATTGGCCTCTGCTATTTTCATTTAAAAGAATTTGAAAAGGCAGAGAACTATTTGTTAAAAGGTGCTGCATTACAAAAAAAGGAAAACGACACGTTATTGTTGATTAGCTCCTATATGGATATTGCCAATCTTTATTACGAACAATATAAAGATAACCAAGCGATTCCTTATTTTCAAAAAGCCTATGCCTTGTCCCAAAAAATAAAAAATTTTGAGATAAAACAAAACGCAGCTTTGAATATGGCGGTTGTGGAAGAAAACAGAAAAGATCTTACAAAAGCTATGCTGTATCGAAAAGAATATGATACTTGGAAAGACTCCGTAAATAATCAAAACAAAATATGGGCTGTAGCAGAAACAGAAAAAAAATACGCTATAAGCCAGAAACAAAAAGAAATACAACTACTAGAGTCTGAAAATAAAGTAAAGGTTTCGCAACGAAATGGTTTTGTCGCTTCTTCAATTTTATTCTTATTACTTTTTGGAACAGCTTTTTACTTTTATAATCAAAAAAGTAAAACCAATAAAATCATAGAGGCCCAAAAAGAAGATTTAGATGCTTTAAATGCTACCAAAGACAAACTTTTCTCCATTGTTAGTCACGATTTGCGTTCCTCTGTCAATATGCTGAAAGTTACCAATACAAAGTTGTTAAAAGATATTGCAAATCGGGATTATGATGCATTAGACAAAATTGTGCATAAAAATGCGGCGATTACCAACAGTACTTTTAATTTATTAGAAAACCTTTTGCATTGGGCAACGCTACAAACACAACAATTGTATTTTCATATCGAATCTGTTGATCTATATTCTGTCATCCAGCAAATAGAGTACAATTATAAACCTCTATTTGAAAATAAAAACCTTGTTTTTACGAATACTATTCCAAAAGCTACTCTGGCACTGGCAGATTTAAATTCTTTGAAAATAATTCTTCGTAACCTGCTCGATAATGCTATTAAATTTTCAAACGAAAATGGAACAATCTCTGTCTATATTGATGATAAAAATGATGCTTTTCATTACCTCATCATTGAAGATACAGGAATAGGAATGGATGAGGAAACAAGGACAAATTTACTCAAAGAAGGAAATTTGCTCAACAAAAAGAAAAACCAAAAAGGAATTGGTACTGGCTTAGGTTTACAACTTTGTAAATCGATGATTCAAAAAAACAATGGTGTCTTTACTATCGAAAGCATTGAAAATATTGGTACAAAAATGATCATCGGACTTCCTAAATACAAATCTAATGGATAAAATAAACATTCTCATTATTGAAGATACTCCTGAAGAAGCTTCTGCGCTGCAAGAAGTATTAGAAGAAAATAATTATAATGTAGTTGGAATTGCCAATACTTATCAGGAAGCTTTATCCTTATTCTACAAATTACCTATAGATCTAGTTATCATTGATGTTTTTTTAGACGGGAATCCAGATGGTATTACTTTTGCTGAAACTATTTCGATTATACCTAATGCTTTAAAACCTTTTGTTTTTTTAACCAGTTCTATAGACAGACAAATTTTTGAAAGAGCCAAACTAACCAAACCTTATAGTTTTTTGCTAAAGCCTTTCAATGGGTTAGAAACTTTATATGCCATAGAAATGGCTTTAGAGAAATTTTATGATCAATCTAATGTTTTTATCAACGATCATCAAGATACTATAATAAGTGAGTGCTATCTTTTCATAAAAAAGAAAAACGCCTTAAACAAAGTAAAAATAAGCGACATTATTTACATTGATGTAGAAGATCGCTATTGTAATATCATCACAAAACAAGAGAAATTTGTCATTCAAATCTCCCTAGGAAAAATCAAAGAGTTATTATGCAGTAAAACCTTTGTACAAACCCATCGAAAATACATTGTCAATACGAATACTATCGAAAAAATTATTCTTGAGGATAATTTATTGATTTTAGAGGGAAATCACCAAGTCACGTTTAGCGGAAAATATAAAGAAACAATAAAAAGTTTCACTATTTTGAAATAGGGTATTATTAGCTCCAATCTTTAAAATCTTCTCCATCGGGAAGATTTTTTTATTTTACACTGATTTGTAAATTTCATTCACACCTCTTTTTCTTTCCATTCACAACAGAGAGTCTTCCATTCACAACATCTTTTTCATTTATCTCTTATTCAAAAACTAATTTTATCTCAGAAAACAAAACCTAGCGCTAGAGAGTAGTTTTAAAAAGTTCTTAAAATAGAAATCTAAACTACATACAACATAATGATTATTAGGTAATTATGCATGATGTAATAAGGAATAAAGACTGTTTTAAGAATTTAAAATAATAAAACAGTGGAGCAGAACCCACTTAAATAAACGAACCTTTCTGCAAAGGGTAATTGTAGGGGCGGAAATCGAAAAGCCTTATGTATATCATTAGATACAGGTCTTTTGAGTAACCATTTCGGTTAATGAAAAGACAATTAATGACCTAAGGATTTAATGATACAGAAAAAATATAAGTCACTTGAAGGTCTGGTGACCTAATTAATCCTGTTAAAAAAATAAAAAAATGAATCAAAAAATGAAAAACAATCTAGTAGTAAAAGCGGCTCGAAAGAGTGATCTCAGAACAGCAATTGAGGCTGAATACTCAATGACAAAGCTGTTTGTTATATCCAATGGAGTAAGGTCGAAACAAGTAAACGTTTCGAACGTGCTTTTTGTCGATGTAAATTCCGAAGACGAATCGAAAGTTTCAAATGAGATAGAATTAAAAACATCTCTTACCAATGGAATTCCTATTGTAATCAATGAGCCTAGTGCGAATTTACTGAAAAATCTTACTGGATTTGGTGTTGATGGTTGCGAAGCAGCTATCATTATCAAAGGAAAAGGGAATTATTTCTATACCAGAACTTTTATGAAGGCTAACTTTGATATTGAGCAGGTAAAAACAGCAACTATGCAAATTCAGGAAGTACGAAAAGATGAGAACGAAGAAGAGAGAACTTCTGAGCCTGAAGTGCACTCAAACCTCGTTTCCTATGAGGAAATTAATCTTGTAGAAGCAGTACTCGAAGGGTTGAAAAATATAGCTGAAATTGAGTCAATCCTCGATGCCCTTGGAAATAGTTCATGGCAGAATGAATCAGTACCTCAGAATCGAAAATGGTCTAATTACTGGGCTATGGACAGTTGGAAAAGTATGGTTTTGAATGATCCTTCAGAGGAAACATCGAAAACACAAACTGCCAGATTTAGATTTACTTGTACATTTAGCCTTTTAGCAGCAAATAAGCCTGCGAAAGTGAAGATTTTTAATGTCTCTGTCGGTGGAACAGGGTTTGAACCAATGATTGCAGGTCAATCATTGATTCGAGATAATAACAAGCATCGTGGATGGGCACAATCTTTGACATCCGTCGAATTCTTACCGACTAGTAATGAATTTGGCAACATTGAGTCTTATCTACCTATCAATACAGCTAAGGAGGTTACAGTAAGTACTGGCTATAGTTGGGATATTGGTTTCAGTGGTGGAGTGAGTGCAGAAGGGCCTTCAGGTGAAGTGAGCTTCTCTTACTCTGAAAATAAATCAAGCAGTATATCCAATCTGGATTTTGAAACATTGACTGAATCGGAAGGTGATAACGGAATGCGTTTCTACCACAATTGTCATATAGTAGGGGGTGATACGTCTGTAAACCCTAAAGAAATGTTCGGAAGTGAGTGGACAAAAATGATGGGCAAAATGTTCTATTATCATTTCCCCGATGGTGATAGAGTACGTAGTTGGCCGAATCTTTCAAAGTCTCTTCTGAAGCCAGGTTGTGAATGTGTTTGGTATGCAAAGTCAACGGCATCAAAAACAGGAGTTATTAAATTCGGAGCGACACAAGGGTTAAATTATTTTTACTCTAAGGGTGGGGTGAATCACAATTCCCACATTAAAAACACTATTTCAAATAGTATTCAGATTGATATGGCCAATGTTAATTATGATGACCCCCGATAAAGTGTTGGTTTTAAAGGAAAATAATACATGAAAAACATAATGAAAAATATATCGACACAAAATTGGATGAGTGCTTTGGATGAGACTATTACGCTCGACAAGCTTTCTATACCTGGTACCCATGATTCAGGAACTGAAAAAACAAGCAAAGGTGCTGGTCATACCCAGAACTTTGGTATTCGTACTCAGCTAGATGATGGTATCCGTTTTTTAGACATTCGAGTTAAGAATAAAGGCAAAAACGAAAAGGATCCGCTCCAAATATATCATGGATCGCTCAATTGCGAAATTTCTTACGGAGATGTTCTTAATGATTGTAAAAAATTTCTGGAGCTGAATCCATCTGAGATCATCATTATGCTAATGAATGCTGCCTCTGATGGTGACAAAAACATAGAAGAAGGTTTTGACAAATATGTTAGCAACCCGAGTTATCATGATCTGTTCTGTTTAAAAACTGTACCACCTAATTTGAGTAAACTGAGAGGTAAAGTGGTATTGTTTCGAAGATTTCTGAGTAAAAAATCTAGTGAAAATGGCGTGGATCTATCAAAAGGCTGGAAGGATAATGCCACGTTTGACTTGAGTACGCCTCAAGGGGTGAAGTTTTATATAGAAGATAACTATAAAGAGCACGACACCCATGAAAAACTGAAGGATGTAAAGAGCACGATAGTAAAAGCCACGTCGAACCCAAATGATGGAGTTATTTATATTACGTATAATAGTATATCTCAAGGGAGCCACACACCTTATCAATATGCATGGGGAGGTGGTTTAGGAAAGGTAGATCCAATGATGAATCCAGGCTTGGAAGATTTTCTCAAAATACAGCAAGACGGCAAAAGATTAGGTACTGTAATGCTGGACTTCTACAATAATGAGACTGGAAAAATTAACAAACGAAATGTAGAGTTAATAATTGACTCCAATGAGGGTGTTCAACTATCTCGTTAGATTGTGTATACTATCTCACAGCAGATAAGGATCAGGCTTCCCGCTGCACAAAGTCTCATGACTTTTGCGTTTTTTTAAATGTTTTTGAAGACATAGAGCTTATTAGAAAATCAATTTTTAATTTTAAAAAACAAAAAGTATCTCTTTTTTAAGGAGATACTTTTTGCTTTTTCGAATAGAACAATATCGCAGTAATATAAGTTTTGCTGGCATCATTATAAGTATTTGACATACCGTGAAATATTTTTCTGATCTCTTCTTTCTAAATTTAAACTATCAAATAAGTGCTATATAGTATGATATCAATACAACATTAAGAGTTACAGTTTTAATGTTTCATCGAACTACTTAAAAATCTTCTCCATCGGGAAGATTTTTTATTTTACACTGATTTGTAAATTTCATTCACACCTCTTTTTCTTTCTATTCACAACAGAGAGTCTTCCATTCACAACATCTTTTTCATTTGCCTCTTATTCAAAAACTAATTTTATCTCAGAAAACAAAACCTAGCGCTAGAAAGTAGTTTTCATAAGTTCTAAAAATAGAAATCCAAATTACAGACAACCCACAGTTGCTTAACTGATTATAGACGTGTAATAAGGAGTAAAAACTGTTTTACGAATTTATAATAATAAAACAGTGGAGCAGAACCCACTTTAAAAAACGAACCTTTCTGCAAAGGTTAATTGCAGGGGCGGAAACCGAAAAGCCTTATGAGTAGGGAAACTAAACATTAACATTATGATAACATTATTTAACGAATCAAAAAGTACAATTCGTGTTGCTGTCAATAGATGGGCAGATGGAGATACTTCTTTTTTTAAAATTAATAACGGGGGAACTGAGAAGTGGGATAGAGGAGACGAAAATGGCTTTGTCATGGCTATTAAATTTGACAGCAATATAATAAAAAGATATTATGTGAAAGCTGATAGTGTAATTACTGTTGAACCACTGAATATTGTTTTGGATGGCGTGAATACTATAAATCCTGTAGGGTAAAAGAATTTCTACTATTAGAGCTTGTATAAATTTCTTCTTCATAGAGTTACTAAAAAGAGATTCTATGTAGAAGAAATTTATCACCCTAACAAAACACTAATTCATCACACTCATCTATAAAACACAACAGTGGAGCAGAACCCACTTTAAAAAACGAACCAAAGTCTAGAAAGGACAACTATTCATTTTAAAAACAAGAAATTATGTGTACAAGAATTGTTTATACAAACGAAAATAATAAAACCATTACAGGAAGAAACATGGATTGGGCTGATTGGTCAAAAGCAAGTGTTTGGGTATATCCAGCAGGTATTGAGAGAAACGGAGCCATTGAAGGTCTTCCGGTTAATGAGCAATATTCATGGACCTCTTTATACAAAAGTGTAACAACTGCTGCTCAGGATGCTGCAACGGCTGACGGAATGAATGATCAAGGTTTAGCGGCTAACTTACTTTGGTTATCGACTTCAGAATACCCAAGTGCTACAACACCTGTTCAAGGATCTCCTATCTCCATTAGTGTTTGGGCGCAATACATACTTGATTTGTGTAAAGATGTTCATGAAGCGATTGAAGCCATGAATCAGGTGTATGTCATTACGGCTAATTATCCTGGAACAACTAGAACTGCTGATTGTCATCTGTCTGTCAGTGATAAAAAAGGGAATTCTGCTATTTTTGAGTACATAGAAGGAGTACTTAATGTTTCAACGAATGTCAAAAGCAATCTGAATAAGGATTGTATTTTGATTGATTCCTTTACACAAGCGCAAGTGCGTGTTATGACAAACCAACCTGTTTTTACAGAGCAAATTAAGCTCAATTATTTTTGGGAAAACGTAAACGAGAAAGTGTATTTGCCCGGAAGTAGTCAGTCCGTTGATCGTTTTGTGAGGGCTTCCTTTTATACGAAAAACTTAATAGAAGGAAACATCAAAGAAGATGAAGCATTAGCAGGTGTTTTGAGCATTATGCACAATGCTGCACAACCATTTGTTGACAATAGTGTAGATGAAGAAGATCCAAACACTAGTATCACTCAGTATACAACTCTTAGTGACCAGGAAAAAGGTGTTTTTTATTTCGCTGCTTCCCGAAGTCCATTTGTTGTATGGATAGATCTAAATAAGATTTCATTTTCCCAAAATGCTTCGGAAAATGAAATGGGACTTACATTAGAATTTGAAGAAAATGGAACTTCAATTAAAGGACATCCCTTCGCATCTGGTAATGCAATAGATTATTTAGTAGAAAAAAAGACTTTCTCGTTTTTAGAAGCCAGTATGGAATCAGTCCCGGCTTAAGTTTGTGATCAGTATCAAGATTACTCGGTAGTAGGGGACAATTTATTACTGCTAAGAGGTAATCACAAAGTAACTTTTAGTAAAACACACAAAGATAGCATAGGCAACTTTACCATTTTCTAAAACAATCTTGTGCTTGTATAAGGTATTTGAAAATCTTCCTTTCTTAGGGAGATTTTTTATTTGGAATAATTATCCGGAATCAAAATTCATTTATAATATGCTATCTACAGCAGAAAATCTTCTACTCACGACAGAAAAACCTTCATTAACGACATCTTTTTTATTTGTTTTATTTTCAATCATTAATTTCATTTCAGAAAATATAATCTAGAGTTAGAAAGCGTTTTCGAGAGTAAACCAAAGAAGATATATTCTAAATGCCAATATCATAGCAATCAATTTTTTTTATTTATTAACACTAAATTTATATAAAATGGGACAGTACAAAAGTCGTCAGGAATTTTTAAAAAACAATCCAAGAGCAATTGCATTCTCAGCATTGGCTGAAGCTACGAACATGCAAGAAAAAATTGTCAATCAAGCGATTAAACTTCTCCCAAATCAACTAGAAGGAAAGGAAGTTATAATCATCGGCTCTGGTGTTGGTGGACTTACCACTGCATATGAACTACTCGCTCAAGAATCTGGTGCAAAAGTAACCATTCTGGAAGCATCTCATAAAACGGGAGGACGTTGTATGAGCTTACGCACAGGGGATACACTCATTGAAGATGCAAACAGTGATTTGTTCGATTCGAAACCAGGAAAACCACAAGTTGTTCGATTTAAACGCCCAGTGGGAGACTCGGAACCTTACCTTAATGCAGGTCCTGGTCGTATTCCAAGTAGTCACAAACGACTCCTTTCTTACTTAAAACGTTTTTCAGTGGATGTTGAAATATACGTGATGAATTCTGAATCGAATTTGGTTCAAAAAAACAAAAGTTTTGGAGGTAAGCCAATGGTTTACCGTCGTTTGGATCATAATACAAGAGGCTGGTTGGCGCACATGGTATACCAAAATGCAGAAGAATTACTTCGCAATTCAAAAGTGGGAATTAGTCAAAGTAACCTTAAAACACGCGTTAAAGAATTACAAAGTTTGATGATTAGTTTCGGTGAGCTTGATGCAGATGGGACCTATAGCGCAACGGCTGGATCACCTGGCTTCGAAGATGGAAAAACACGCGCTGGATATGAAGTATTACCGGGTGTTGCGGCTGGAATTGTAGCCGATGTTTTGAGTTTTGATAAATTGCTAGAATCCAAATTTTGGGAAGGAACGAAATTCTATCAACCCGTAGATTTTCTTTGGCAACCTGCTTTATTTCAACCCGTTGGAGGAATGGATCAGGTGCAGCATGCTTTTGCTCAACAAGTGGCAGCTTTGGGCGGAAATATCCTTTTGAACAGTCCTGTCAAAAAAATCAAATGGGACTCAACTAAAGAGAAATACATCATTTCGGTTGGACAAGTTGGAACAGATGAACCGATCTATTACGAAGCTGATTATTGTGTTTGCAACCTTGCGATGCCCTTTTTGAGTGAAATCCTTGATGAAGATCTTTTAAATAAGAATCTTAAATCAAAATTTAAAGAGGCATTAAAAGCCGTTTTTACGGCACAATTTGAACCAACAAAAGCTCCAGGTTACAAACCGCGAGAAGACGGATACGTTCCTCGTTTTTTAGCCTGTACCTCCAAAGTGGGTTGGCAAGCTAATCGATCCTTATGGCAAGGAAGTCCAATTAATCTGAAGACCATGGGAGTTGAAAAATCCGAAGTGGGAGTTGTGCCTATTTTTGGAGGAATCTCTTGGACAGACAATGAAATTCAACAAATCTGGTATCCATCTACGGCGTATCAAGACGAAAAAGGGGTGCTCACAGGGGCTTATAATTTTGATAAAGTAGCACACGATTGGGGTAAATTACCCGTTGAAGAGCGACTTACCAAAGCACGAAATGATGCCAGTAAATTCGGTAGGAAATTTGCCGAAGGATTGGAAGATGGCGTTGCTATCGCTTGGCAAAACATGCCACATATTAAAGGTGGCTGGGCATATTGGCAAGCCGTAGGAAATGCCGAATATGCAACAGAACAGTTCAATACTATTGCACAAGGTTCTGGAATTTATGACGAAACAGGAAAAAAGATAAATCCTAACTTCTTTATTGTTGGGGATCAAATTTCCTCTCTTCCTGGTTGGCAAGAAGGCGCAATTGCAGCTGCATTAAATGCAATTTCGAGAATGGCAAAACCAGAATTTAAAATACCATATTTGAAAAATTTACCAGATACTCGTTTGATGGTGGAAGGTATATAATCAATACAATAGAAACGAATAGGCGACGTAGAAAGTATGCTGCGTCGCTTTTTTATTATCCTTTTCGATTCGAAATTACTATTCGAACCAACAACTAGTTAACTCATTCATGAAATGGGATACTGTATTATTCTAAAATACAGGAGGTAGTTTTTTATTTCTCAGAGATATATTTAAGAACTCGATTCCGATGTAAAATAAAATTTGTCAAATGATTTTTTAATAAAAATCTATCGAATAATTTACCAAATATCTCAAAAGGAGTTTCGTAGGTAACAATATCGGTAACTACTACATAATTTTCTTTTTGTTCAAAAAAATGCTGGTGTTTGAAGCTTTTAAAATTACCTTTTAGCTGTTCGTCAACAAAATAGGTTGGAAAATTCATTTCTGAGATAATGCTTTGATGTGTAAAATAAAATCCAAAATGTTTTCCTCGCCAAGTAACCGTTTCATTTTTATTAATCAGTCCAGAAGTAATTCCTGCAATAGCTACTTCTTTCGTTTTACTTGCCGATTGCTGGTGAATATCGATATCTCTATTAATATCGAAAACTTTTTCAATGGGAGCGAAGTAGTTTGTGGTGATTTTTATGGTTGTCATATTTAGTTTTGGTTAAAATTCCAGTTAATATTGCTGCTGTAGTATACGACACAACTATGTCAGTAGTCATTTTACCTCCAATTAAATTGGCGGTGCAGATTACCCCTAGAACTATAAATGAAATAAAAATAATTTTTAGCATTAAAATCGACATCTTTTTTTTGAGATAAGCAAAACAGAAACCGCACAAAATATAAGTAGGAGCAGAAAAGAATAAACTGAAGATTAGTGATACAGGATAAACTTCTAAAAGCCCAACAATTTTATTAGGGTTTAAGTCATAAAAGTACATTATGATTTGAGAAATAAATGGCCCTAGTAAATTTGTATACATCCAATGCTTTAGTAAATAAGAGTTTTTCATATCTATTTTTATAATAAATCCTCAAATGCTTTTTTAGCTTTTTCATATGTAAAACTAAATCCGTTTTCTTGTAAACGTTTCGGAATTACATTTCTACTTTTTAAAACCAATTCGGTTTCAGTGCCTATGATTTTTGCGCCAAATGCTAACATTCGTTTGCCTAACGGAGTGCCAAAAGGAAACTTCATTTCTTTACGAAGCATCTTCATAAATGCTTTGTTTTGGATAGGTTCAGGTGAAACGAGGTTTACTTTGCCTGTAATTTCCTTTTCGATGATGAAATCTATCGCACGGGCAAAATCTTTTTCATGAATCCAGCTTATAAATTGGTTGCCATTTCCTTGTTTGCCACCAAAACCCATTTGCACAAGATTTTTAATAGGAGGGAAAGCACCACCTTTTTTGCCTAAAACGATAGAAGTTCTCAAAGCAGTTTTTTTTGTTTGTGGAGTTTCGGTTTTAAAAAAGGTTTTTTCCCAACTTTGGGCTACATTCATCGAAAAATCATTACCTATTTCTCCTGTGTATTCATCCATTTGTTTGTCTTCCGAATGACGATATATGGTCGCTGTTGAAGAGTTAAGCCAGTGTTTAGGTGGGTTCTGACATTGTAAAACGGCTTTGTTTAGGATTTTTGTGCTTTTAATTCTAGAAAGTAAAATTTCTTTTTTATTTTTCTCAGTATATCTACAATCGACAGATTTACCTGCCATATTTATTAATACATCAGCATTCTCTAATGCTGTTTCCCATCCTCCTAAGCTTTTAGCGTTCCAATGTACATAACATATGTTGCTTTCTTGTCTAGATTTTCCTCTAGTTAAGACGATGATTTCTGTACATTTTTGCTGAAAATGATCTATGATAACATTTCCTAAAAATCCTGTGCCAGCGGCAATGACGAGTTTATTCATATGTGTAAAGTTTTATTTGTTATAGGTCACATATGGTATCGCTTTTATTCATTTGTGTTTACTTCACTAAGCATTTATTTTTCATAGGTGTTCAGTGAATATATTTGCATACGCAAACTGCTAGTTTATGGCGATTTCATACTTATTTTTTTGCCTGTTAGACAAATTATTTGACACGTACTTTTGTTTTTATGCTGTTATTGAATTATTCATACTCGCTTCTTTAGATTTTCTTTTTCCTCTAAAAAATAAGTACAAATTAAAAAACATCATCACACCCAAGTAGATTGAAAATCCTCCTATTTGATAGCTCAATTCTTCAATAAGTTCTTGGTAAGTGTTTTCGTAAAGATTGATTTCTAGGATCATTAATGCGTAACCTAAATTGAGGAGATAAAAGCCCGTTTCGAATAGCTTGTTGGTCGCAGTTGCAATTTCCTCTCTACCTCTAAAAATATCTAGCATAAAGGTCTTTCCGTTTTTAAATAATGTTTTTGATACATAAAAAGTTAAAACAATTACAATAGGTAAATAGATTGCATAACCGATTAAAATTTTTGAAGTTTCCATAATGATTTATTTAATTAATTTTTGAACGTAATTTGTTAATATATAAAGATTTGAATAATGTAAGATGGATAGTATAAAGGCAATGGTTGCAATTTTTAAGGCAAGTGTTTCGATGAGTTGTTGGATTGTGATTATTTCATTCCACCAAATTAGGGTCATAGCACTGTACCCTATGTTTACAAGATAGTAGCCTACTAAAAGCGTTTTGTTTATTTGAACACATAAATCGGCGTGGTTAGGTATTAACTCGTTGACATACACATTTCCGTTTTTGTAGCATATTTTGCCTACGACAAGTATGATGAAAATGATTATGATTAGAAAAATTGTGTAACCAATTAGGTTATAATTGAAGGGTATCATAAATGCTGATTTTTCGTTTGTTTTTTACTGTAATCTCAGATCCATTGGCAAGAAAGACAGAACTTGGTTTAGTTGAGTTTAAAAAAGCAAAATCCCTTCCATAATTTTTTTCAAAATCTACTTCAATGGAATAATTTTTAATTGAATACTGTTCCCATTTAGGATGCTGTACTTCGTATTCGTAGGTTGTATTTTTAGTATATTTTGTATAGCCATAATAATGCTCCATAATAAATTCAGCTTCACTATTTGGATCTAAAGGTGATAGAAAATCATATGCATTTACTTCAATATAGTTGATCTCATCATTTTGGTTCCACTGATAGCTTACATTTAAAATTTCAGCTTTTAGTTTTACATTATGATTCATTGTTTGGGTTTCATAATGCTCTTTATATAATGTATTAGCAACAAAGGTGATGGCGCTTTTAGGAACAATTTCTTTGATAAAAACAACGCCGCGTTTCCATTCACCATTTTCAAAGTGTTTTACATAAAATCTAAGATTCACTTCCTCAAAATTGATGTGATTAGGAATTTTTAGACCTAACACTTTAGTGTCTTGAAACAAAAAACCAACCAAACTCACATAACAGTTACCATTAAAATAATCTAATTCGGTTCCAGCAGGTAGGTATTTTTGTAAGGTGTCAGAATGGACAATATAATTTGCCAAGATCAGGTTTTTCCATTGTGCGGTTAAGAAGTTCATTTAGTTCTTTTTTGGAAATGAATAATGTATGTTAAATAAACAATTTGCATAATGGGTAGTGTGAAAAACCAATTAAAAGTTTTATCCCAAAATGCAAAGAAGAAAATAACAAGAGTAAAATAGAGATATATTAATTTGTTTTGCGGAAATGCAATAACATGCAAAATAGCAGCCAAAACTTGTAAGAATCCTGTTATTGCGATACCATATGGACCTATTATTAGGAAGAGTAAGGCAATGATGTTGATTATTTTACTTATTTTAAAGATGATTTTCATAATATTTGTATTTATTAAACTTTCAGAAAAAAATGAAAGTTTATGTTAAATTTTTTTAGCTTTATTTCATAAACTTAACCACCAATTTGGTTAGCCAATTGTCTTTGTATTCAGTGATTTTATCCAAAACATTATCGGCTTTCAAAACAAAATCGTAGAGTTTTGTGGTTTGCTCAATAAATTGTATTTCTTCTGCTGTGTTATTGGATGGAATGGATGATACTTCTTTTAAAATTTTAAGTGCTGGTTTAATTTCACGCTTGCTTCTTTCTCTTGCAATTTTAACTGCTAACTCGTCTAAATCTTTTTCGGCTGTAAAAAATTCTCTCCTTTCACCAGCTTTGTATTCTTTATAGACAATACCCCAATCCATCAAAGCTCGTAAATTCATACTGGCATTGCCTCGTGAAATTTGTAATTCTTCCATTACTTCTTCCATCGAAACAGCCTCGCTTGAAACCATCAACAAAGCGTGTATTTGTGCCATTGTTTTGTTAATGCCCCATTGAGAACCTAATGCTCCCCAGGTTTGTACGAATTTGTTTTTTGCTTCTTTGAATTCCATTTTTCGGATTTATTTCCTTTTGTTAAAACAAATGTAAGTAAAAGTTTTTAAACTTTCAAAAATAAATGAAAGTTTATTTTAAAAAAGAAAACCGAAGTTTTGCTACCTCGGTTTTTTATATGAATGCTGAAATTGACTAAATCAATCCCGCTCTTTTCAAAAGTGCATCTGCCTTTGGTTCTTGCCCTCTAAAGCGTTTGTAGAGTTCCATTGGTAATTCGGTGCCACCTTTTGAAAGTACGTTGTCTTTGAATTTTGTCGCCACTTCTTTGTTGAAAATGCCTTTTTCTTGAAAATAAGCAAACGCATCGGCATCGAGCACTTCTGCCCATTTGTAGCTGTAATAACCAGAAGAATATCCTCCTGCAAAAATATGGGAGAAGGAAACCGACATACAGTTTTCGGCAACATCAGGATATAGAGAAGTGCCTTCAAAAGCCGTTTTTTCAAACGCTTTGATGTTAGTAATTGCGATTGGATTGTTACTATGAAAGGCCATATCTAAAATACCAAAACTCAATTGGCGAAGTGTAGCCATTCCTTCTTGGAAACTAGCGCTTTCCTTGATTTTATCTACATATTCTTGCGGAATGATTTCTCCTGTTTCATAATGTTTCGCAAATAATGCCAGTGCTTCAGGTTCGTAACACCAGTTTTCCATCACCTGACTTGGTAGTTCCACAAAATCCCAGTACACAGAGGTTCCTGATAAACTTGGATAGATAGTATTGGCCAACATACCGTGTAATCCGTGACCAAATTCGTGGAATAAAGTCGTTACTTCATTAAAAGTTAGTAATGAGGGTTTGGTGGCGGTTGGCTTGGTGAAATTACAAACATTCGAAATATGAGGTCTTTCGTTTATGCCGTCTTTAATGTATTGTGATTTGAAAGAAGTCATCCAAGCACCGTTTCGTTTGCCTTTTCTTGGGAAAAAATCGGCGTAGAAGATAGCCACAAGTTCTCCAAACTCATCTTTCACTTCATAGGTGGTTACTTCTTCGTGGTATTTATCGATGTCGAAAATTTCCGTGAAGGTTAATCCAAATAATTTATTGGCAATAGTAAACGCTCCGTTCAAAACGTTTTCTAATTGAAAATAAGGTTTTAGTTTTTCGTCATCCAAATTGAATAATTTTTGCTTCAATTTTTCAGCATAATAGGCGCCATCCCATTTTTCTAATTGTTCAATGCCGTCTAAATCTTTGGCGAAAGCCGATAATTCAGCAAATTCTTTTTCAGCAGCTGGTTTGGCTTTGGTCAGTAAATCATTCAAAAACGATTTGACTTTGTCAGGATGTTGTGCCATTCTTTCCTCTAAAACAAAATGAGAATGCGTTTCATAGCCTAATAAATTAGCTCTTTCGAAGCGTAACTTGGCAATTTTCAAGGCAATGGTTTGATTGTCGAATTCGTTATTTTGAAAGGCTTTTTTACCAGCAGCGATGGCTATTTCTTTGCGCAATTCACGATTGTCGGCATAGGTCACAAACGGAATGTAACTTGGGAAATCCAAAGTGAAAATCCAACCCTCCAAATCCTTGCTTTTGGCCAATGCACTAGCTGCTTCAATAGCGCCTTCTGGCAAACCTTTTAAATCGGCTTCATTGGTTAAATGCAATTGGTAGTTGTTGGTTTCGGCCAAAACATTTTCACTGAAAGTCAGTTTGAGTTTAGCCAATTCCGTATCGATTTCGCGTAATTTTAGTTTGTCTTCCTCCGAAAGCAAGGCACCATTTCGAGAAAAACTTTTGAATTTTTTGTCTAATAATGTAGCTTGTTCTGGCGATAAATTCAAGGTATCTTTTTGCTCGTAAACCGATTTTATTCTTTGGAATAAGGCTTCGTTTAAGGTAATATCATTGCTGAATTCGGTCAACAAAGGCGAAACTTCTTGGGCGATTTTTTGCATCTCATCACAAGTTTCGGCCGAATTCAAATTAAAGAAAATAGACGATAAACGGACCAAAGCATTTCCAGAAAAATCCAACGCTTCGATAGTGTTTTCGAAAGTCGGAGCTGCTGGATTGTTGATGATGGCGTCAATTTCCGCTTTTGCTGCAGTGATATTCTCGATAAATGCAGGTTGGTAATCCTCCAATTTTATTTGTGAAAAGGGCGCAGTATTGTATTTTGTATTGAATAATGAAGTTAAAATGCTCATAAATATATTGTTTTGTTACACAAAGATTCACAAAGCAAAAACTGAGATTCACAAAATATTTTCGTGCATCTTCGAGTAACCTTTGTGAATCTCCGTGAAATATTTTTATTTTTTCAATCCTTCAGCCGCTTTGAGGACTGTATCTTTCAATCCTTCTTTGTAAAGGACGATTTTATCTAAAACGCATTGATCAGCACTACCAATGATTTGAGCAGCCAAGATTCCTGCGTTTTTTGCACCGTTTAAGGCAACAGTGGCAACTGGAACACCACCTGGCATTTGTAAAATTGACAATACAGAATCCCAACCATCAATTGAATTGCTTGATTTTACGGGAACACCAATCACTGGTAATGGCGACATCGAGGCTACCATTCCTGGTAAATGTGCAGCGCCTCCAGCTCCCGCAATAATCACTGAAATACCTCGTTTGTGAGCGTTTTGGCTAAAATCAAATAACTTTTCTGGTGTTCTGTGCGCCGAAACAATATCGACTTCTACTGCTATATCAAATCCGTTTAGGATATCGATGGCGTCTTGCATTACAGGCATATCAGATATACTGCCCATTATTACTGCTACTTTCATATAAGCCCCCTAACCCCCAAAGGGGGAATTCCTACTAGGGGTGAGTAGGGTTTGAGTTGTTATTTATTATAATTCTGGAATCATATTCCAAATATCGATTCCAAATTCTTCCTGAATGGCTCTCAAATAAGAGATCGAATTAATTTCATTATCGATTTTGTCTTGAAAATATTTTTTTATTTCTAAATCAGTTTGAAGTTTTCTATCATTTATTGATTCTCTTCTTCTTTTTATATAGTTTTTTCTGTCTTCAACTCTTTTTTGATTATTTAAGTCTAATAGGATTATAAGATTATTTGCTTCATCATCATTTAGTTTAGCAAAGTATTCACCTTCATTATAAATAACCCTATCTTCAAAATTTTCAACATATGGCAATAAAATTGGTTCAATCCAATTGTCTGTTTTTCTTTGATTAGCAAGATGCTTGACTTTATACCAATTATAATAATTGTCGTTCGGCTGGTCTTTTAAGTTTGGATTGAAATGTTCAATGTCATTTGCATCGTCAAATCCTATATAATGTTCAGTATAAGCGCAAAATCCCTTTTGCTCTTTTAAAAGAAGTATGCCTAGTTTGGTATTATTTCCGTTAGATTTATGAGTTAAATTGTTGGAAATAATTAAAGAAGTTGGAGATTTTAATACTCTTTTCATTCATTAAAAATTATATTTATCTCCAATAGATTCAATTTCGTCTTGAAGTTTTTGTTTTACTTCTTCGTTTTTTTCAAACAGCAGTTGTCTTCTTTTTTCAAGATACTCATTATACACTTTTTTGCCATACTTGTTTATATAATCAATTCCAAAATCATTATAAAGCATATCATTTGGGTCATCTCCAATTGGCGATGTTCCTCTGCGAACCGCTACTTTTCCTTCTTCGTCATAATAAAGAATAAAACGTTCTTCGGCTTCAAAAGAGGCAGCAATAAATGGAGAATGTGTGGCAACGATAAATTGTGCATCGGGTGCGAGTCTTTGATAATGATCCATTAGTTCCATTTGCATATCAGGATATAAGGAACGTTCAGGCTCATCAATTAAAATTATTGAGTCTTTTGTATCTAGTTTGAATAATGGTAGGAAAGACAACAATAATCCTTTTGTTCCAGTACTTGTATCTTGGATGGGAATTATTTCATCAGTTCTTTTGTTTTTTATTGGGATAGAATATTCGGTGTTAACCAAATCAACTTCCAAATTTAATTTTTCCAAAAGAGGATTGAATTCTTTTGCAAATGATTCTAATTTATTTGGATTTTCTATTTGCCATTTTTGAAATTCTAAGCCTAATTTTTTTGCATCAGCAATGAGTCCTTTGTGTATCAACTCAGACATTTTTTGAGTGAAATTTTTACGGTAATTTAAAATTTCGTTTAACAAAATAAGCCATAAATCAGAGTCAACATTTTCGTCAAAATTTATAGGGTTTTCTTTGGAGTAAATATTAGTCAAAATGAACTTCTCATTTACTCCAGGATACTTTTCAACTAGATCAGTAGGGTTTTTTGTAAAAAGTTCAATATTTTTCTCTGAAATTAAATTTGATTTAAAGTAAAAAATATAACTACTAGTAGCATCACTTAATAAATTTGAAAAGTTTCCAGTATTAGCATATGAAAATGATTGTCCATTATAATGTAATTTCTTATTTTCTATTTGAATAGAACCGTCATTGTGTTCAAAAGTTATCTGGCCAAAATTAATAGGAATTTCTATTTTGTATGAAAAGACATTATTTGAAACGATACAATTGTTTATGGAAATGTGCCTTTCTTTGATTATTTCCAATAAACTAGTCTTTCCAGTAGCACTTTGTCCAATAAAACATATTTTATTCAAAGGTTGACCTTTACGATCACCACTTTGATACGTAAAATCAAAATCCAGATTTTCCAAATGTCTAAACTGATCGATATGTAATTTTGAAATTTTCATGAATTCAATTTTTACAAAGCTAATTAAAAATTATTAGGTAAATGGGCAACGAAACTAAGGACTAATTACTAATCACTAGGCACTATTTACTAAGCACTAATCACTCTTATCGTATTCTTTACCTCCTCCGCAATTCTTCTTGCTTCAGCCATATTTTCATTGGCAATGGTCACGTGTCCCATTTTTCTGAAAGGACGGGTTTGCTTTTTACCATAAATATGTGGGGTAACGCCATTCCAACCTAAAATCGTTTCGATGTTTTCGTAAACCACGTCTCCAGAATGACCTTCGGCACCTACCAAATTGACCATAATTCCAGCCACTTTACTATCGGTATTGCCCAAAGGTAAATCCAAAATGGCGCGCAAATGGTTTTCGAATTGCGAAGTATAACTCGCCTCAATACTGTAATGACCTGAATTGTGCGGACGCGGGGCTACTTCGTTTACTAGAATTTCATCGTCTTCGGTTTGAAACATTTCAACCGCCAAAAGTCCTACGTGGTTGAATTGTTGCGAAACATTTAGCGCAATAGCTCTAGCTTTTTCGGCTACTTTTTCGTCGATTCTGGCGGGACAGATTACATATTCTACCTGATTGGCTTCGGGATGAAATTCCATTTCGACCACAGGATAGGTTTTGATTTCGCCCGATGGATTGCGGCATACGATAACTGCTAATTCGTTTTTGAACGGAATCATCGTTTCGGCAATACATTCTACATTGGGTAACAAATCCAAATCCGAAGCTTTTCGCACCACTTTTACGCCGTTTCCGTCGTAACCAAATTCAGTACATTTCCATACAAAAGGCAATTCAACTGCGCTCGATGTTACAGCTAATTGTAAAGCATCAAGATTTTCAAATCGAGTGTAGGGAGCGGTGGGAATATTGTGTTGTGTGTAAAAATCTTTTTGCACGCCTTTGTTTTGAATCAAACGTAAAGTTTTTGGAGATGGATAAACTTTTTTTCCTTCGTTTTCTAATTTTTCTAAGGCTTCTAGATTTACTAATTCTATTTCGAAAGTCAGCACATCGACTTGTTTCCCAAAAGTATAGACGGTATCAAAATCCATCAAATCACCTTGAAAGAATTGGTTACAAGCGATTTTGCAAGGTGCTTCGTCGCTAGGGTCTAGTACATAGGTTTGTATGTCGAATTTTCGAGTGTCAAACAATAGCATCTTGCCTAATTGTCCGCCACCTAATATGCCTAGTTTAAAATCAGAAGAAAAATAATTCATGGTTGTGTGTTTGTAAACGGCAAAGATACTTATAATGATTGAAACCGAAAATGCTATTTTATTTTCCTCAATATCTCTCTCGAAACGGCTTTGTAGGCTGCGGATTGATCGGGATAGTCTTTTTCGATTATGATTTGTAATTCAGGATAAATCCAATCATTCGATTTTCCTAGCACGAATAGTGTGCGGATACAGTAGCATTTGGCCGCTACTTTAGTATCAGAAATCAACCAATCAAAGCAGCATTCCGTTATTAGCTCAAGATGTTTTGAGGTCAGTTGGATGGTATTCTTTTTAAAATGATTTTCAACCAATAACTGCAATACTTTGGCGACTGGACGAATCGCACTTTCATTGTTGAGTTGATTTAAATGCGAACAAAAGAAATCCAAATGCGGTTGCAGCCATTCTAGTTGACTATAAGCCACTTGTTCCAAAACCCAACAGGCTTTGTATGACTTTTCATCTTCAGTAGCAAAGCAAAGGTGTAGCAATTCCTCAAAATGAGCGGGGTGGTTCAAAACAAATTGCGCCGCTAGCACTCTTTTGTCTCGATAACCACTTACATAATCTAGATGGGACAACAGTTCAGTGCTCATATTGGATGGTTTTAATTTAAAAATACAAATTTAAAATCAATTGTTAAATGTCAAATCCGAATTCTGTATCTTTGCGCATTATTTTAAACCTAAAAATAATGATACAACTTCACGATAAACAATTTGTTCCGTTTATTTCTGCTAACGAAATTGATTTTGCTATTACCAAATTAGCCACTCAAATTCAAGACGATTTTGCTGATGAAACTCCTGTTTTTGTTGGAGTTTTGAATGGATCATTTATGGTGGTTTCAGATTTGATGAAAAAATACAAAAAACCTTGTGAAATCACTTTTATTAAGATGGCTTCCTATGAAGGAACGGCCTCTACCGAAAATGTAAAACAATTAATAGGTTTGAATCAAGACCTTTCAGGTAGATCGGTAGTGATTCTCGAAGATATTGTAGACACCGGAAATACTTTGGTGGAGATAAAAGAATTGTTCAAAAGTCAAAATGTAAAGCATTTCAAAATTGCCACTCTTTTCTTTAAGCCGGAAGCCTACAAGCAAGATATTAAAATTGATTATATCGGTATCCGAATTCCAAACAAATTCATCGTTGGCTACGGTCTAGATTATGATGGATTGGGAAGAAACCTATCCGAAGTATATCAGCTAAGCGAATAACTAAAAGTAACTATAACTAATTAAAAGGTAATCTTTAAACACAAGGTTGCCACTTTTAAAATTACAAAAATGATTAACATTGTTTTATTTGGGAAACCAGGTGCAGGAAAAGGAACTCAAGCAGAATTCCTAAAAGAAAAATACCAATTAGTTCACATTTCTACAGGAGATGTATTTCGTTATAACCTGAAAAATGATACCGAGTTAGGAAAACAAGCTCGTGTATTTATGGACGCAGGAGATTTAGTACCAGATGAATTAACCACTAAAATGCTAATTGACGAGGTAAACAAAAATTTGGATGCCAAAGGAATTTTGTTCGATGGATACCCAAGAACTATTTCTCAAGCCGAAGCATTAGATGCATTTTTGCCAACTATCGGTAGCCAAGTAACTGCGACTGTTGCGCTAGAAGCTGATGACGAAGTACTAGTGGCACGTTTGCTAGAAAGAGGAAAAACGAGTGGTAGAGTAGACGACCAAGACGAAGAAAAAATCAGAAACCGTTACCAAGAATACAATGAAAAAACTGCTCCTTTGATGGATTATTACAAGGCGCAAAACAAATTTCACGCTGTAGATGGTATAGGAAGTATTCAAGAAATTACCGAAAGACTTACACAAGTTATCGATAATTTGTAGGAGCATCTCCAGCTGTACGTTACAAGTCCTCCTCTTGTGATTTGTTTTTGTAAAGCATCGCCCAAGCTTCTTTTAGTCGCTTAGCGCTACTAACAAAAACTAAATCACAAGAGTCCGGGCTTTTCTCTTCCATCTGGGCTAAAAAGAAGTTTAACTAACAAACATAAAATTGGAAATACTGATTATCTTTTTTCTAATACTCTTAAATGGCGTTTTCTCTATGTCAGAAATCGCATTGATTTCAGCAAGGAAAAATAGATTAGAAACAGCTGCAAAAAAAGGAAATAAAAGTGCAAAAACGGCATTAGATTTAGCCAATTCTCCCAATAAGTTTTTGTCAACCGTACAAATAGGAATCACCCTAATTGGTATTTTGACAGGTATTTATTCTGGAGACAAAATCACCAAAGATGTAGAGCTTTTTATACAAAGCTATCAAGTTTTTCAACCCTATGCCCACTCCATTGCAGTAGGTATTGTGGTTGTCGTTCTTACCTTTTTCTCTTTAGTATTAGGCGAGTTGTTGCCCAAAAGAATTGGTCTCAACCACCCAGAGTCTATTGCGAAGACTGTAGCGATGCCAATGAAATTTATTTCGATAATCACGGCTCCATTTATATGGTTACTTACATCTTCTACAGATGCTATTTTAGACCTTTTGCAAATCAAACCAACGGCAGACGGTAAAGTAACCGAGGAAGAAATCAAAGCCATTATCAAAGAAGGAACCGAAGGAGGCGAAGTACAAGAAATAGAACAAGATATCGTAGAGCGCGTTTTTCATATTGGTGACCGAAAAGTCAACTCCTTAATGACACACCGTAAGTCTGTAGTTTTCTTGCCATTTAATGCCAACAAAGAGCAAGTAAGGCAGTTAATGTTGAAAGAATTGCATTCCATTTACCCAGTTTATGGCGAGAATTTTGACGACATAGTAGGCGTGGTCAACTTAAAAAACATATTCTCTAATTTTGAAAATGATAACTTCAATTTAGCGGATATTATGACCGAAGCGCCTTTTATTATGGAACAAACTACCGCTTATACGGCTTTGGAGAATTTCAAAAAAACAGGTATTCATTACGCCTTTGTTTCTGATGAGTATGGCGATTTTCAAGGGGTGATTACCTTAAATGATATTTTAGAAGCTTTAGTTGGTGATGCTTCTGAGTTTTATAAAGATGATTTTCAATTAATAGAAAGAGAAGATGGCTCTTGGTTAGTTGATGGACATTATTCATTACACGATTTCTTAACCTTTTTTGAGTTAGATGAATTAATTAATGATTATGAAGTAACCACGGTGAGTGGTTTGATAATGACCGAATTGTCTCGTATTCCAAAACAAGGAGAAAAATTGATTTGGCAAAAGTTTGAGCTAGAAGTCATTGATATGGATGGGGTTAAGATAGATAAAGTAATGGTGAAAGCCTTAAATGGTTAATTTGGTTTAGGGTTAAAATGTTTAATGTTGTTGGTTCTCAGAACAAATTTAAACTTTTAAGCTTTTAAACTTTTATACAAGAAAAAATGACAGAAGATTTGAAATTAAAAGGAGGACAGCCAGTGGCTGTCATGTATTTTTTTTAGATTTTTTGAAAAGTAAAAGAAATTATGACAGAAGGAAATTTTGTAGATTACGTAAAAATATTTGTTTCATCTGGTAAAGGTGGAAAAGGTTCTACGCATTTGCACAGAGAGAAATTTATACAATACGGTGGGCCAGATGGTGGAGATGGAGGTCGAGGAGGACACATTTATCTAGTAGGTAATAAAGGGCTTTGGACTTTATTTCATCTAAAATTTGCCCGTCACATCAAAGCGGGTCACGGAGGAGATGGTGGTGGCGACAGAAGTACTGGTGCTGATGGAGAAGATAAATTTATCGAGGTACCATTAGGAACCGTTGTTAAGGACAAAGAAACTGGTGAAACATTATTTGAAATCACTGAAGACGGAGAAAAACAAGTTTTATGCCGCGGCGGAAAAGGAGGATTAGGTAACTGGCATTTCCGTAGTTCGACCAACCAAACACCAAGATATGCGCAACCAGGTTTGCCTGGTATTGAAATGGATGTAATTCTGGAGCTGAAAGTTTTGGCTGATGTTGGTTTAGTAGGTTTCCCAAATGCAGGAAAATCAACTTTGCTATCGGTATTGACTTCTGCGAAACCTAAAATTGCCGACTATCCTTTTACGACTTTAAAACCTAATTTAGGAATCGTAGCCTATAGAGATTATCAGTCGTTTGTGATTGCTGATATTCCTGGTATTATTGAAGGTGCAGCCGAAGGAAAAGGTTTAGGACATTATTTCTTACGTCACATCGAAAGAAATTCTACGCTGTTGTTCTTGGTTCCAGTAGATACGCCTGATATCAAAGCGGAATATGATATTTTGGTGAATGAATTGACCAAATACAATCCAGAAATGTTAGATAAAGAACGTTTATTGGTCATTTCAAAAATTGATATGCTTGATGATGAATTAAAAGCAGAACTAAAAGCCGATTTAGACGTAGCTTTCAAAGACGTTCCTTATATGTTCATTTCATCGGTTGCCCAACAAGGTTTGACCGAATTGAAAGATAAATTATGGAAAATGTTGAACGAATAATTTCTTTTCATTCAAATATGAAAAGGTGTTCTTTATCAAGGAGCACCTTTTTTTATTTTGTAAAATTCATAAAATTAAGTTAATAAATAGAGTGTAAAATATGATTTTGAATGCTAATGGTTATTTAAAATGCGAAAATGACTTATATTCGCAATGCTAAAATAAATATTTACCTATATGAAAAAGATTGTCTTATTCTTGACTTTATGCCTTATGGCTTTTCCTGTAAAAGCAGATGAAGGAATGTGGTTCTTGATGTTCATCGAAAGATTAAACCATAGAGATATGGAAAAAATGGGCTTGCAATTGACAGCCGAAGAAATTTACAGTATCAACCACCACAGTTTGAAAGATGCTATCGTACAGTTCAACGGGGGATGTACTGCCGAAATTGTTTCGAAACAAGGACTAGTTTTAACCAATCACCACTGCGGGTATGATGCGATTGCAGAATTGTCAACAGAACAAAACAACTATTTGAAAAATGGATTTTGGGCGAAAGACAAAAGTCAAGAAATGAAGCCAAAATCGTTGTTCGTTCGTTTCTTTGTGCGTATGGATGATGTTTCTAAACGTATTTTGTCTAAAGTAAATGATAAAATGACAGAAGCTGAACGCAACAAAGCGATTCAACAAGAAATGGCTTTGATTGAAAAAGAAAACAGTGAAGGTGGAAAATATACCGTTTCTGTTCGTCCATTTTTTCAAGGAAATGAGTACTACTATTTTGTGTACCAAGATTACAAAGACGTTCGTTTGGTAGGAACTCCAACAGAGAGTTTAGGAAAATTTGGTGGAGACACAGACAACTGGGAATGGCCACGTCACACAGCCGATTTTTCTATGTTTAGAGTGTATGCTGGCAAAGACGGAAATCCAGCAGAATATTCTCCTGAGAATGTGCCATTGCAACCAAAACATTATTTGCCAATAAGCTTAAAAGGTGTGCAAGAGAGCGATTATGCAATGATTTTAGGGTATCCTGGTCGTACCAACAGATGGATGCCTGCTAATGGAATTGAGCAAAACGTGAAGTATGCTTATCCTGCTTGGGTAGAAGGTGCCAAAACAGGAATGGACAATATGAAAAAGTTTATGACTAAAGATGCTACGGTAAACTTACAATACGCTTCTAAATATGCTTCTACGGCTAATTATTGGAAAAACCGTCAAGGGATGATTGATGCTTTGACCAAAGCTAAAACGGCTCAAACCAAAACGAAAGAAGAAGCTAAATTTAACGTTTGGGCTAACAAAGCTGAAAACAAAGCCAAATATGGTGATGTAATTACAACTATCAATAATTATTACACTCAAACCAACTTAAAAGCGCGTCACGATAATTATTTGACACAATTATTGCGTACTGCGACTTACGGAACTTTGCCTGCTAATTTAGGAAATGGTTTAATCGCTTATGCTAAAGAAAATGAAGCAAAGAGAGCTGAAATGTTACCAAGATTAACAGCAGCAATTGATGGCGCTTACGGAAGTTTGTACGCACCTCTTGAAAAAGAAGTGTTGACAGCACAATTGAATTTGTATGCTGCAAAAGCGGCTGAATATGGTTTGGCACCAAAAGTGACTGAAATGAAAGCGGCGAATAATGGTGATTTTACCAATGATGTACACAAGGCGGTAACTTCTAGTATTTTTACTTCAAAAGATGCAGTGCTTGCGTTTTTGAAAGAGCCTAAAGTTGAAACTATTACTAACGACCCTTTGTATGTTATTTCTAATGATTTGGTGACCAAAATCAGAGCGAAATCGCCAGAACAAGCCAAAGCTGATGATGATTTTGCTATCGCTTTCCGCAAATTAGTTGAAGGTTTGAGAGAATCAAAATTGAATACGATTCAGTATCCAGATGCGAATTCTACTTTGCGTTTGACTTACGGAAAAGTTCGCTCTTTGCCTGCTGACAAACGTAACGACGCTAAAATTAACAATTACACAACTATGACAGGAATGGTAAACAAATACAAAGCGGGTGACGCTGAGTTTGATTTGCCTTCTCGTTTGTTAGAATTGAACAAATCCAATGATTTTGGTCAGTATGCGGATAAAGCAGGATATATGCCAGTAAACTTCTTGACAGATAATGATATTACTGGTGGAAACTCAGGTTCTCCAGTTCTGAACGGAAAAGGAGAGTTGATTGGTGTTGCTTTTGACGGTAACATTGAAGCAATGGCAGGTGATGTTATTTTTGATAAAAAATTACAAAGAACGATCAATTTAGATATTCGTTTTGTGCTTTGGATTATTGATAAATATGCTGGAGCTCAAAATATTATTGATGAAATGACGATTGTAAAATAGTTCAAAATAAAATTGAAGGCAAGAAAGAATGTTGTGGCTCTTTAGCCCCGATAGTAGTGAAAATCCTCTAGACTCGTGACCAAACGAGGCTAGAGATTGTAGCGGATAGCGGGACGATGACAACCAGAATGCCTATTTTTTCTGCTCCTAAAAACTTTAATAGATAAGACCGTCTTGATTAATTTCGAGGCGGTTTTGTTTTTGTGGATAGGTGTCAAACAAGAAGTCTAAAGTGTGCGGAATGACATTGGCTTCGATTTTGGGGTAATTCATAGGCAAGGTGAGCCAATTTTCTATAATCAAATCGAAATCTTGACCGACTTCGTAAATAATGGGAATACCCATTTTTTTTAAAGCGGCAGCGTTGCATTCTTGCTCGTAATGTTTTCGAATGGGGATGGAAAGTATTTTTTTGCGAAGGTACAATGCCTCGGAAGGTGTTTCAAATCCGCCGCCAGTGATGATGCCTTGGCATTTGATTACACTTTTGTTGAACAGCGCTTGGTCTACAGGATAATAAGTGATGTTTTTGATTTTGTGTTTTGTTTTGATATCGCTCAAAAACCAGTGAAAGTGCTCGTTGGGTAATTTATTGAAGGCTTTTTCTAAACACTCTTTTTGAAAAGAAGGAAGATAAACGGTAATGTGTCCGCCATTTTTAGGGTCTGCGTGTAAGATTTCGTCTTTGATGATGGGTGGCAAAATGAAATTATCGTAGCGCTCAAAATGCAATCCTATGTTTTGTGGAGCGGGAGCATAATGTTTGAAAATTAATTCACCGATGACATCTTTTCTTTCGGGTCGAGGAGTTAGTTTTGAGGTAAAACTGGCTTGATGACCAAAGGATACGGAATGTTTTTTTTGTAGTTTGCAGGCAAGTGAGGTAATGGAATCAAAATCATTGATGATCACATCGTATTGGTCTAATGGTAGCGAACGGGCATCTTTGTAGATTTGGTTGGGCTTTACTTTTTTGGCAATATTCCAATAATCTAATCCGCCGCATTGACTGTAATGAAGACTTAATCCATTGCTTCGGTATTTGATAGGAATACTTGGATTTAAGGAAGCATAAGTGCCGCTTAAGAGAAAGTCAACTTCGCCATATTTTTGTAGATAAGGGTACAGTTGAATGGCTCTGCTAATGTGTCCGTTTCCTGTGGCTTGGATGGCGTAGAATATTTTCATTTTACAGATTAGGATAAGATTTTGACCACAATATCGTTCTTGGTTTTTTCTTCGGAGGTGTCGGTATCTTTGTAATGTTCTTTAAGGTATTGGTAGATACTCCATTTTCCTTTTTTGTATTCCAAAGCGGTTAGATTCTCGACCCAATCACCACTGTTGAGATAAGTGACTTGTCCGTGCTCATTTTCGATGGTTTTCATTTGAGGTTTATGGATATGGCCACAGACCACGAAGCTGTAGCCTTTTTCTATGGCGATTTCGGCAGCAGTGGTTTCGAAATTACTGATAAAAGCAACGGCTTTTTTTACACTATCTTTGATGTTTTTGGAGTAGCTTCTTTTTTCTTTACCCAATAATTCGCGAAACCAATTGATGCAACTGTTGATTAGAATCAATAAATCATAGCCTTTGCCACCCAATTTTGCGAGAATTTTGGCATAGCCTCTGGTGGAAGAATCAAATACATCGCCGTGAAAGAACCACGTTTTTTTGCCATCTATTTCTAAAATTAATTTGTCGACCAACTCAAAATTTCCCAAAACAAAATCTGAATATTTACGAAGGGCTTCATCGTGATTTCCGGTGATGTAGATGACTCTCGTACCTAAATTGGAGAGTTTTATGATTTGTCGTAAAACATTCATATGCGCCACAGGAAAGTAACTTTTGCTGAAATTCCACATATCGATAATATCACCATTGAGAATTAAGATTTGTGGTTGAATGGATTTGAGGTATTGTAGTAATTCTTTGGCTTGGCAACCATACGTGCCCAAATGCACATCACTAATTACGACTAGAGGAATTTTTCGTTTACTTTTCATATAAAGTTTTTACGAAAATAAGATGGTAGTGTTAGGGGAATGTGATTTTAGTATTATTTATATATAAAAAAAGTTTCATTCTGCAAAAAAAACAGCAACTATATAAATTTAAGTTGCTGTTCTAATTATCAGTTGAAAGATGTTTATGCCAAACTATCCAGATTGTTCTATTTTTTTTTGAATACTTTATTCAATAACTCCAAAGTGACAAAATACTTTGAAATATTAAAAAGGCGAGTTTGTAGTATATGTTCTATTTTGTGCTAAACAAAGAGTGTATAACCCACGCTGGTCCTATTAAAAGGAATTGCAAGTCCTTGATAAAGGATGGTTTTTTACCTTCAATTTTATGGCCATAGAACTGTCCAATCCATCCAGCTGTAAAAACAATTATAGAAAACCAAACCAACGAGACATGTTGGGATATAAAATAATTACCTACAAGACAGATAGAAGTAAATAAAGTCATCTTTATACCCATTACTAAGGAGAGTCTAAAATAAAACAATAAAACCAGTAGTAATACAATAAAAGCCCAATTTGCTAGCACCGGATTTATAGATGCCAGTGGTGATAAAACGTTACTCGGTATACTCATGAATAAGCCTACTACCGAAAAAAAGATCAAAGGAACACAAATATAATGTATTTGTTTATTAGTCATGTTTTTATGGCTTACGCTGTATTCTTCAAACCATTCTGTTAATGTTTTCATTTTGTTTACAATTAAAGATATTGTTGCTAAAATAATAAAAAATAAATTATTTAATAATTTATTTTATAATATATTGATTTATTGTTTTTTTTTTAATAGATAATACTTTCATAAAATACAAATGAACTCATATTTTTCATTAGATATCTATTTCAATTGAATTTTTCTTCAAAACCAAGAACTTTTTTTACGAGTGTATATTTTTATTGTTCTTTTGTGTTTATTCGAACCCCTTTCGTGTGATTGTTGAATTCTGGTGCATACATACTTTCAATAGTGCTGATTCCGTTAGAGAAGTCACCTTGATTATTTACTCGAATATCGTATTCTAAGACATAAGTACCTTTGTTAATATAGTCGAAAAAGAAGTGCGTAGCAGTGTCTTTTGTACTCATATAATAACCTAGTCCGCCTTTGTATTGGTATTCCGAAAGTACATTTATAGGTTCAAAACAAGCAGCACGCATATCTTTTAAATGAACAAATTCCATATCTTCTTTTGAAGAAATGATTAATTGGATGGTTACTAAATCGCCAATTTTTAAACTATTTTTAGTGGTAACTTTTTGTAATTCTTCTCCTGAAAGTGTATTTTTCTTCAGATATAATTCTTTAGCTATAGATAAAACCGTTTCTGAATTGGTTTTAATTTTGTCTAAGTCCTCAAAGTACTGCCAATACACACCTCCAAATCCAGGAACTTTTGATTTGTTTTGTATAGTAATGTGGGCCATTTCTTTATTGATTTCATCGGCTTTCCAATTGAGTTTGATATATCCAGTTTCGGCTTCTTTTTCGTTTTCGGATATTTTTTTGGTAAGGATTTTTTCCTCTCCAATTTTTAAGATTGTATTGTCTTTAACACTTGACCAATCGTTTCCTTTTAGTAATAGGGCATAAATAGCTTCGGTTGTGGATTTTGTTGTGGGCCAGTTTTTGGTTTGTTTATTTTTCAGTAACCAAACTTTCATAGCATCCACCGATTTTGTATCGTCTAAAACTTCTGTAAAGGCTTCAATCAATAGCGCCTGAGTTTCTATAGGAGCTTGATGCCAATACCAGCCTGCTTTGTTAGCAATCCAATACATCCCCCAATCTTCATTATTGGAAGCGGTTTCTTTTAGACTTTCTAGAATTTTTTTAGCGGATTCTTTTTCTCCAAATCGGTGTAAAGTCAAGGCGGCTAATCCTTTTTCATATAAAGAGTAACCCAACCAATCTGTTTTGGCGGTTTCAAGATACCTTTTTGTGGTTTTTGTTAAAGTATCTGAAAGGGGATAATCTTTCAAGTAAAAACTACGGGTATAGAGATAATGCAAATCAGAATTGGGGTTCAACCAAATTAATTTGTCTGTTGCTTTCTCGTTTTGGGTTCTGATTTTATGATATTCTAAAAATTTACTGTCAATAAACGGAATGCCTTTTTCGGAAATTGCATCTATTTTTTCAATAGTCGCATCATCAGCATTTAATTTTGCCAAATGTCCTAATCCAGCCAAAATATGTCGCGTTATGTATTCACTTTCATTGCCACCGTCAAACCAAGCAAATCCTCCTGAAGGGGTCTGTTTTTGTTTTAGTTTATTGAATGTAGTTTCTTGCGAGGTCTTCATTTTTTCTAAATCGAAAAGCAAGGCGAGATGCTTCTTTTTTTCTTCTTCGTTTTGAGCATCATTTAACCAAGGTGTTTCGGCCAAAATCATCGATTTGAGTTCTTCGTTTTCTTCAAGTTTTGAATTTAACTTTCCGTTTTTTCTCCAAGCTTCAAAAAGAGTAGCAATTTTCGGATTACTAGAAATGATTTCTGAAGCCAAGGCATTAGAATAAAAACGCGCAAAAGTTTGTTCGGCACATTCGTGTTCATATTCCATCAAATGCGGCAAGGATTGAATGGCTAGCCAAGTAGGGTTTGAGGTATATTCTAAAACAAATTGATGGTTTCGTAAAGTAGTCGAAGTATTGTTTTTTAGGTTTTCAAAACTGTATTCTTTTTTTGAATTTTCTCGTACCCAAATAGGAATACTTTCGGTTACCAGCATTGAATTGCTCAAAACAGGGAGGATATTTTCTTCTCCATCTGAGAAATTACCTGCTTTTGCCAAGATTTTATATTGAACACCTTGCATCCCTTCAGGAATATAGATTTTCCAACTCACAAGGCTGTTCCCAAAAGGAGCAATCTTGAAACTTTTAACCGTTTTAGTATTTGTTGTTTTAGCATCAATAGATTGCATAGTAGTGGCATCAAAAAGTTGCAAAAGGGCCATACCATTTTTGGTTTCATTAGTCATATTACTAACTTTTGCAGTAATGACAATTGAATCTTTTTCTCTAAAGAAGCGAGGGAAATTGGGTATAACCATCAGTTCTTTTTGTGTAATTACACTTTGTTCTAAATAACCTGAGACGGCTTCTTTGTTGTGCGCCAATAGACGAAGTTTCCAAGCGGTCAAAGCTTCTGGTGAAGTAAAATTGAAGTTCACTTTGCCTTTGGCATCGGTTCTTAGATTGGGGAAAAAGAATGCGGTTTCTGATAGATTTTTTCTTGCTTTTACTTGGGTCAAAGCTTCGAGGGATTTTTTGGTTATTACGATAATAACACCATTTTTGCCCTTACTGCCGTATAAAGCAGTGGCTGAGGCATCTTTTATAACATCGATGGAAAGAATGTCTGATGAATTTATATTTTTAAGAGCTTCTTCAGAGGCAATTTCTCCGTCAATGACATATAATGATGTTGCTCCGCTTATGGATGCATTACCTCTAATCATTATTTTGTCTGATCCTCCAGCTGCTCCAGAAATACTAACACCGCTAACCTTTCCTGAAAGCATTGTAATTGCCGCTGTTATAGATGCTTTTTTCTTAATGCCATATCCAATAACTACAACTTCTTGTAAAGAATTGGCATCTTCATGTAAAACCACATCTATATTTTTAAATACATCTACAATTTTCGTTTCACTTTTAAATCCAATATAAGTGAATATTAATTCTTCGCCACTAGCAACATCAATTTCATAATATCCATCGAAATCTGTTTGAGTTCCTCGTGTAGTTCCTTTTACAGTTACAGCAACACCGGGTAATACCGCTGATTTAGAATCATAAACATACCCATAAATTAATTTAGCATTTGCTGGTTTTTTAGCCTTTTTGGTTAATTGCTTTTTATATTCTAATTCATAGAATTTGGGATTTGTTTGATTAAAATCAAATCCAAACCACATCAATTTGGTATCTTCATTGTTTAGTCGAATTTGTGTTCCACTTGTATTTAAATTACTGATATAAGTACTGGTTTTTTCAAACCCCAAATTGGTTTTGAAATTGGTTCCATTGTTCGTATACTCATAAAAGTTTAGTGCTCCCCATTCCGTTTTGGTAAATTGGTCTAAGGAACTGTCATACATCGAGACTAAAACTTCTGCTTCTTTTTTAGTATCAATTGCGTTCAATTTAAACGACCAATTTTCGTTACTTCCAGGCTGGATTTTATTTCTAAAACTTTCTACATTCCAATCAAGTTTAGGAGCAATTGTTTTTAGAACTATAGTAAGATTATCTGTAAAATTTTCATTTTCAAAAATACTTTGAAAACCAATATCGATACTGTTTTCAAATTCTTTTTTTAATGGAATTTTGACAGTAATTTGATTGTTTTGCAAATATGAAGTTTTTTCAAAAAAGGATTGTCTGTTATAACTGGCAGTAGTTGAAATATAAAGCTCTGGAACTATAGAAGTTAGTTTTATTACTACAAAACCATCTTTTTTTGGGTCATCATTAACTTGTTGTGCAGTAAATAATTTGCTTGGATTTAGTTTGACTTTGCTTTGTGTTATTTGAAAATTTGAAGTTGTTTCAATTGCATTGTCAAAACTGTCTTTTGCAGAAAATACAACTTTATAATTTCCAGATTGATAATCGGATATAAAATCTAAAGCAAGATTTTTGTCTTTTTCGGTATCTACATTTTTAGAAAAGACTAATTTTTCAGCAGGCTTTTCGGAAGTTTTAGAAAAGTTTATTTCATAAGGAAATAATTTTTCAAAATCAGTATCCGAAATAGTACTGATTTCAGGTTGTTGAAAAACTCTGGATTTGAATTTGTTTGGAAATGGACTTACAAAATACAATTTGATTTCTCCTTTTATGGCTTTGAATTCTCCATTCAAATTAGTACTGTTCAGAGTGATTTCATTTTTGTTTTTTGTCTCAATACTATTTGGAATAAGAGCATTTAGTACCAAATCGTGGTAACCCACTTTGATAGTGGTTACCGCTGTATGCGTCTCTCCATTGCTATCCGTAACGCTTGAGTTTATTCTATAATTGAAAACAGGAAGCTGTTCCTTGTTTGCATTTTTAGACGGTTGCGCAATGAAATTAATCACAAATTTTCCAGAGGCATCCGTTTTGGTTTCACTGCTTACTAAAGTTTCTTCTGGTTCATTATTGTAGTAATTTCGAAAAGAGTTCGTAAAACGTGTTATTGTGTATGTAACTTTAGCATCCGAAATAGCGCTTCCAGCAAATGCTTTGGCTGTTCCTTTTACTGAAACAGTTTGATTGACTTGAAAACTTTCTTTTTTAGATTCAAAAGTCACTTCGAACTTAGGACGTTTGTATTCTTCTACTTTAAAAGATATTTCTGAGTTTTCAAAATCTACGTTATCCCAAAACGGATGTTCGTCTTTTATTTTATTATAAGAAACATCTTTTTCATAATCATCAGGTTTTTCGGCTTCAATTCTAAAATCACCGGTTAAACCAGTTTTTGGCAAAACAAACTCGCCATAGAATGAACCAAATTCATTAGTGGTGACATTAAATTCTTTGAAATCTGAATTATTAGGGTCTTCAATTATTATTTTAAACGTAGTGTAAGGAATTATACTCGATTTGTTGTTCTTTTTTTGAAAAGCAATTCCTTTGTAATAAACCGTTTGTCCTGGACGATAAATAGCTCGGTCTAAGTAGAATTCTACTTTACTTTTAAAGTCTTCCTCTTCGTCTTCTTCAGAATATTCATAAGCATTAGGAAGATAGTTTTTGTTGATTTGAATGGTGTCTTTGTCAGTCGTTAAGTCAATAGGGTAATAATTGTAGTAGTTGTTATTATCCTCTTTTTTTCGTTCGTATTTGGCTAAGCCTTCATTATTGGTTTTGATATCGAAGTATTTTGATTTTAACGAAACATTCTCCATTGGTTTCCCCGTTTTTCTATCCAAAATCGTGTAGTATTCTGTGTTTTCTTTTGTATTTGCTAAGACTGAAATATTCGATACTGTGATGGTTTCGTAGCCATAACCTTTTTTGTCTTTTGAGTTGGTGTGACTTTCAAAATAAACCAAATAACTACCTGTTTCAAGTTGTGGCAAAAGGACTTCGGTGGTGTATTCAAAATAATCTTTTTTGTCAACAAGTTCGTAGCTTTTTGTTATTAATGGTTTTTTATTAGTTACAATTTGGGTAGCCAGACTGTCACGTTTTTGTGGTGTATTATTGAATTCGAAAATTTTGCTGTAATTTATTTTAAAAATAGAAATCGTTAAATTGTTTGTGTTTTTATATCGAATAAAAGCTCTAGAGTTTTCTTTATTATAAATGTATTTTTGAAGTTCAACCTGAATGGTTTTTGAATCCAGTTTTTCTTTTTTTTGAATCGCCAGTTTGTAGGTGTTCGAATTATTGTTTGTTGTCAAAACACGTTCTAATTCAGAAATCGCTTTGGTGTTGTAATCAGGATGAAGTTCTTTGGAAGCTAATTCGGCGTAAACAGTTGCTTTTTCTAATCGAATTTTTTGTAGTTGAATTGTTCCTTTTGCTTCTTTTTCCAAATTAATTAGAGCATTTAATAACGCTTCATCTGATTTTATGAGGAATTGTGAACAAAACAAAATTCGTCCTAATTGGTTTTCAAAAACAGGAGCTTCAGTTTCCAGTTTTTGATATAAAGAAAGTATTTTTTTTAGTTTTTCATCTTTAATAAAATCGAGATTTAAATTTAAAAAGATATCAGTACTGCCCAAAAGAGTGTTTTTTTGGGTTTCATATTCTTTGGGTTGAAACTGCCATTCATTTATTTTTGATTTATAAAAAGCAATGTTTTCTTTTAGTAAATAATCAAACAGATTTTCTTTTTTGAATTTTTCTAAAGTAAAAAAATCAAATATAGGTTCGTAATTGGTTAAAGGTGTAGTTTTTAAAATAGCTTCATTTTCTAAAGTTCTTCCAAATATTTTGACAATGTCCTCTGAAGTTTTAAATCCAGTAACTGTTGAACTGTCAATGGTTACTTCACTATTTTCATCTGCGATTTCAGAGGTATCTGTAACTGCGACTGCAATATTTTCATACTCTCCTTTGTAATCGCTCAAACATTTTGCATAAATTAAATTCAAAATAGCTTTAGATGGTATAGAAGCCTGGTTGATTTCTTTCTTTAAATTGAGAATAATTTTTTTTTGTGCATTTTCGTCGACTACTTGCAAATATTTAGATTCGTAAAAAAAGCACTTGATAATTTGTACTTCATTTTTATCAGAAATTGCTTTTTTGTGTATTTTGTTGACAATAGTATTTGCTGATTTCAATTTTCCTTGATTCTCAAATTGAATTACTTTTTGCCAGTTTTTATCATAATCTTGTGCAAATAGCGCACTTGAGAGCAATAAAAGTAGATAACATATGTTTTTCATAAGTGTGTTTTTGTATAAAGAGTGTTTTTTGATTGAAAAGGTTGGGAGATTACTAAAAGTATTTCGTATAAATTACTTTTTTTTATTTAAAGTAAAACGAAACTTACTGCATTTTCTTATTTTTGAAGAATGAAAAAATCAGTACTGTTTTTTATTCTATTTCCTCTTTTTATGGTTGCACAATCTAATTTCGAGACAGCCGAAAAGTTATTTGAAACCGGAAAGTACGCACAAGCAGTTCCTTTGTTTGAGTCGGTATTGAAAACAAACCCAAATGATTTGAAAGCGTTAGAATGTCTTGGCGATATCGCAGGGAAACAAAAGCAATGGGATAAAGCGTTGGGGTATTACAATAAGTTGAAAAAAGTAAAACCCAATGAAGCCGACTATCATTACAAATGCGGTGGAGTTATGGGGATGAAAGCCAAAGAGGTGAATAAATTCAAGGCTTTGGGGATGATTGGTGATATCCGTTCATCTTTTGAAAAAGCGATAACTCTAGAGCCTAAACACATTGATGCGAGATGGGCACTCATTGAACTCAATTTGCAATTGCCTGGAATAGTTGGTGGTAGTCAATCCAAAGCGATACAATATTCTAATGAATTATTGAAAATTTCTCCTGTGGATGGTTATTTGTCTCGTGGGCATATTGAGGAATATTTCGATCGCTACTCGGCTGCTGAAATTCAATATAAAAAAGCGCACGAAATTGGCAATTCAAAAGTCACTTTTCAAAAATTATATCAATTATATTTGAAAAAATTAAACAACCCTAAGAAAGCGCAAGAACTAAAAGTGCAATTCGAAAAAAATTAATCAAATTTCAATTGAAATTTGGAACTTATAAATCTGGAATTTACTATGAAAACTCATTTTATAGCTATTGGAGGAAGTGCAATGCACAATTTGGCCTTGGCTCTACACAACAAAGGATATCAAGTAACGGGTAGCGACGATGCTATTTTCGAACCTTCAAAGTCTCGATTAGAGAAAAAAGGAATTTTGCCTGCGGAACTAGGTTGGTTTCCTGAAAAAATTACTGCTGATATTGAAGCCGTGATTCTAGGAATGCACGCTAAAGCTGATAATCCAGAATTAGTAAAAGCTCAAGAATTAGGATTGAAAATTTATTCTTACCCTGAGTTTTTATACGAACAATCCAAAAACAAAACTCGTGTGGTAATAGGTGGGTCACACGGAAAAACTACGATTACCTCAATGATTTTGCACGTTATGCACTATCATAACATAGCAGTAGATTATATGGTGGGTGCTCAATTGGAAGGCTTTGATACTATGGTGCATCTTACAGAAGAAAATGATTTTATGGTTTTGGAAGGAGATGAGTATTTGTCTTCTCCAATTGACAGAAGACCCAAATTTCATTTGTATCAACCTAATATTGCTTTGATTTCAGGGATTGCTTGGGATCACATCAATGTTTTTCCTACGTATGAGAATTATGTTAATCAATTCGAGATTTTTATTGACAAAATCACCAATGGCGGAATTTTAGTGTATAATGCTGAAGATGCTGAAGTAAAAAGAGTGGCCGAATCAGCTACGAATCCTATTCGTAAAATGGCGTATACCACTCCAAACTATGAAGTAAAAGATGGAGTAACACTTTTAGAAACGCCAGAGGGTCCTATGCCAATTGAGGTTTTTGGTGCGCATAATTTGAACAATCTTGCGGGTGCCAAATGGATTTGTCAAAATATGGGCGTAGATGAAGCTGATTTTTATGAAGCGATTGCTAGTTTTAAAGGAGCTTCGAAACGATTAGAGAAAATAGCCGAAGGTAAAGAGAAAGTGGCTTACAAAGATTTTGCGCATTCGCCAAGTAAAGTGGCTGCAACTACAAAAGCAGTAAAAGAACAATATCCTGATCGTACTTTGGTAGCTTGTCTGGAATTACACACCTACAGTAGTCTGAATGCTGAATTCTTAAAAGAATATGAAGGAGCACTTGAATATGCGGATGTTGCCGTGGTTTTCTATTCTCCTGATGCTGTAAAAATTAAACAACTCGAAGAAGTGACCTATGAACAAATAGCCAAAGCTTTCAATAGAGAAGACTTAATTATTTATACTAATCCAGCCGAATTCAAGACTTTTTTGTTTAATCAAAATTTAGAGAATTCTGCACTATTGCTAATGAGTTCCGGTAATTACGGCGGATTGAATTTTGATGAGGTTAAAAATATAATTAAATAGTTTTTTACTATGAAAGAGCAAGTTACGATTGTAAAAACAACCAGTGAAAATCCTGATTTCTTGAAGCTAATAAAAGCTTTAGACGATAGTCTTTGGGGCACGTATCCTGAGTTGAAAGCTGATTATTGGGGGAATAATAATATTGAATTTAACCCCAATGTGGTATTGGTTTATTATAATGAAGAGGCCGTGGCTTGTTGTTGTTTTAAGAAATACGATCAAAACACTATTGAAATAAAGCGAATGTTTGTAGATCAAGTAATGCGTGGTAAAGGAATAGCGAGTCAAATGTTACAAGAATTAGAGTCTTGGGCAAAAGATTTAGGATATTCTATTTCGGTATTAGAAACCTTACATAAGCAAACGGCTGCAATAGAAATGTATCAAAAAGTTGGGTATAGTATTGTTGAAAATTATCCGCCTTATGAAGGGTTAGCAAATAGTATTTGCATGCGAAAAAACATTTAAAATGTAGCGGTTCATGGTTAGTTTGTGAATTATAGTTTTTTAAATATGACGTGTTAGGTTTTAAAGGGTAGTTACGCTTAATTCTCTGTATTATCAAAACGGAAGAATTTAATGTTTAAGTTGGCTGTTTTTATACTGATAATGTCCCACTATTTTATACTTAAATAAACAGTCTTCTAGTACTTGTCCGTACCCTACATTATGAACAATAAAGGGGCGCAAGCCATCACTTGTTTTCTTGTGAGTTACAATTCCTATATGAGGAAGTTTTCCGTTGATCATCCAACTGACAATATCTCCAGTTTTATAATCCTGAGCTTTATCGGATACCAATAACTTTTTGCCTTTTCTTTCAAAGAATACTTCCAAGTTTGGTACTCTTCTATGGTCAATGTTGGTGTCGGTTTTTTTCATTCCCCATTTCTTGAGATTAGGATACTTTGAAAAATTTGCCTTCATATCCTCATGTACTTCTTTTTGTAGATCAATATTGAGTTTTCTGTAGGCTCTTATTACTACATCCGTACAAACTCCTTTGTTTTTGGGAACATCCCCATTTGGATATTTTATGGAACAATAAGTGGGATCATATTTGACATTCGGATTAATAATTGTTAGCGCAGCTTCCGAAAGTTGTATGGAAAAGGGTTTTGTATTTGGTGTAAAAGCTGGATTTGTAGTAGTAGTGGAAAAATAATTTAGTAGGAAAATTAAATAAATTGCTTTCATTTTTTTACTTTTATTGTATAACGATATTTTTTCAAAACTAGTATAGTGTTCAATTTTAATTATTTACCATTTGGAATCAACTAATTTTCCTATAACCCATTGGTCTGAAGATGACAAACCTCGTGAAAAAATGATGCTCAAAGGTAAAAATGCTTTAAGCGATGCCGAATTAGTAGCTATTTTGATTGGCTCAGGAAGTAGAAATGAATCGGCAGTGGCGCTGAGTAAACGTATTTTAGCTAGTGTCAATAATAATTTGTCTTCTTTAGGAAAACAATCTTTAGCTCAGTTAATGGAATTTAAAGGGATAGGCGAAGCCAAAGCCATTACGATTGCAGCCGCTTTAGAATTAGGCCGACGAAGAAAAGAAGAAAATCCTCTCGAATTGGTAAAAGTGACTTCCAGTAAAGTCATGTATCAAGAAATGTATCCTATTATAGGTGAGTTACCTCATGAGGAATTTTGGGTAGTATATCTTAATAATTCGAATAAGATTATTTTTAAAGCACAACTCAGCAAAGGCGGAATTACTGGGACAATTGTTGATGTGCGATTAGTGTTTAAAATTGCTTTAGAGCAAAATGCCGTAGCTATTGTTTTGGCACATAATCATCCGTCAGGAAAACTGCAGGCCAGTGAAGCTGATATTCAAGTGACTAAAAGAATTAAAAATGCTGGACTACAGTTGGATATTCCTGTTTTAGATCATGTAATTGTCACTGAGCATGGTTATTTTAGCTTTGCTGATGAAGGAATTTTATAATTAGCGCAATTAATAGAGACATTTGTCTTATATTTGCAGACAAATGTCTTTTTTATGGAAGCGATTAAACTAAATTCTCATACAGCTATTAATGTAATGGTTCGTTCGTTTGTTTCAAAGTTAGAACAAACTAGTGGCTACAAAGTCCTAAATAAAAAACTAACGTACAACGATTTTCTAAAAAACAAAATGCTAATTGTTCACGCGATTCGCGAAGGGATTCCTTATGATTTTTTCAAATTGATTCAGGATCAAACCCCTTTTAATGAAGAAGATTGGGCGCTTTTCTTAGGGATATCTACAAAATCTTTGCAGCGTAGTCGTGCCAAAGACAGTTTTGTTTTTAAACCTTTACAGTCCGAAAAAATATTAGAATTAGCTGAAGTAACCACTGTTGGAAGAGCAATTTTTGATTCAGAAGAACAGTTTTACAGTTGGTTAAATCTTCCTTCCTATGCTTTAGGGAATCTAAAACCAATTGAGTTATTGCGAGATTCCTATGGCAAAGAAATGGTCTTGCAAGAAATGATAAAAATAGATCAAGGTATTTTTGTGTAATGGAAGTTTTTCGACTAGCCCGAAAGAAATATCCAATAGAATTATCTGGAAAAGGCGCTTCAATGTGTGGTGCCAGATGGAATTCTAAAGGCACAGAAATTATTTACACAGCAGAAAGTAGAGCGCTTGCTATGGCGGAAGTTGTAGTACATTTGTCCTTAGCTACTTTGCCAAGTGATTTTGTGATGTTAACCATTTCTATTCCTGATACTATTGAGGTTTTAGAAGTCAAAATGGCCGATTTACAATCGGATTGGAATGTGTTTCCATCTTCATTTCATACCGCTGTAATTGGAGATCGTTTTATTCAACAAAATGATTTTGCTATACTGAAAGTGCCTTCGGCTGTGGTTAAAGGAGATTTCAATTTTTTAATCAATCCGTTTCATCAGGATTTTAAGCAAATTCAAATCATAGATCAAGTTGATTTTCCTTTTGATAAACGAATATTCAAATAAATAGTATGCTTTTAGAAAATATAACCGATGTCTTTTTTGATTTAGATCATACCCTTTGGGATTTTGATAAGAATTCTGAAATGGCTTTTGATGCCATCTTCAAAAAAAAACACCCAGATGTGGATACGACCTTATTTATAGAAAAATATATTCCTATTAATCAAGCCTGTTGGAAATTGTATCAAAATGATCAAATTTCGCATGATCAATTGCGTTATGATCGCTTGAAATTGTCATTTGATACCTTGGGATATGCTATCTCTGACGTAGCAATTCATCAAATGGCAATTGACTATATTGAGTTGTTGCCTGAAAATAACTTTCTATTCGAAGGAACTATCGATATTTTAGAATACTTGCATAAAAAATACACCTTGCATATTATTACCAATGGCTTTGCTGATGTTCAAGATAAAAAAGTTAGAAATTCTAATTTAGAAATTTATTTTAAAACCATCACAAATTCAGAAATGGCAGGAGTTAAGAAGCCGAATCCTATTATTTTTGAACACGCACTCGAAGTGGCTAATACCAAAAAGGAGCAGAGTGTAATGATTGGCGATTGTCTCGATGCAGATGTAAATGGGGCGATAAATGCGGGTTTAACTGCTATATTTTTCAACCCAAATCAAGTTCCTGTAGAGCTCGAAATCAAACAAGTAAAACATTTACTAGAGTTAAAGAATTTCTTGTAACTTTAAACCAATTAGAAAGAGGCCTTTTCCTCTGTTTTTTACTTTAAAATAATGATAATGAAAGTACGTTTTTTATTCTTTTTCGCCCTTTTGACTAGTTTTTCATTCGCTCAGTCGATTAATGATTTTAAAGCGGTTATTGTTCCTTTGAAATTTGATTTTCAAAAAAATAAGAACGAATACCGTGTTTCTACACTAACGAAGCATAATTTGGCTAAAGCTGGTTTTGAAGCCTTTTATACAGAGGAGCCTAATCCTTACGACAAATGCAGTTTGTTATACATTGATGTTATTAATGTAAAAGCCTTTTTGGCTACCAAAATGTATTTTGTATTGAAAGATTGTAATGGAAAAGAAATATTTAAATCAACTACGGGCTATACCAAAGAAAAAGACTATCAGTTGGCGTATACTGAGGTTATAAACGAAGCTTTTAATTCGTTGTACGCAATGCATTACAAATACACTCCAGGAGCAATACCGGTAGTTACAACAGCTCCAAGCGCGGTTTTCACTCCAAATCCAGTTCCAGTTGCGTCCAATGTTGATACACCAGTTAGCGCTGTAGTAGCAACTAACGTAGTAGCTAATACTGCGGTTTATTATGCACAGCCTACACCCAATGGCTATCAATTAGTAGATACAACTCCAAAAGTTGTTATGAAATTGTACAAAACTTCAAAAAGCGATTACTTCACGGCTGTTAGAGACGGAGTTCAAGGTGCTTTACTTTTAAAAGACAACGAGTGGTATTTTGAGTATTATCAAAATGAACAATTACTATCTGAAAAAATAGCGATTAAGTTTTAGTTAGTTTAGAATAGCAACCGAACAAATAAAAAAACGAGAATGCTTTGATTAATTAGTATTTTCGTTTTTATTTTATTTACTTCTAACTTCTAATTTCTAACCTCATTAGTATCCATACTTTTCTTTCCATCTATTTTTCAAAAACTCTCGAATAATATTTTCTCTCGAGTTATTACCGGGAACATAAATAGGCGTATTGCTCAGTGCATCGGGAAGGAATTCTTGTTCGGCAAAATTGTTCGCGTAATCGTGTGAATATTTGTACTCTTCTCCATAGCCCAACTCCTTCATTAATTTCGTTGGAGCGTTTCTTAAATGTAAGGGAACAGGTAAATCTCCCGTTTGTTTTACGATTTGTTGTGCCGTACCAATAGCCATATAAGAAGCATTACTTTTTGGGGAAGTTGCCAAATAAACCGCACACTGACTCAAAATGATACGGCTCTCAGGATAGCCAATTGTAGCCACCGCCTGAAACGTATTATTAGCCATAATAAAGGCCGTCGGATTAGCATTCCCAATGTCCTCACTTGCCAAAATCAACATCCGTCTGGCTATGAATTTAACGTCCTCTCCGCCTTCAATCATTCGAGCCAACCAATATACCGCCCCGTTGGGGTCACTCCCTCGAATCGATTTTATAAAAGCGGAAACAATGTCATAATGTTGTTCTCCCGTCTTGTCATACAAAACCGTATTTTGTTGCACCAATTCCAAAACTCGCTCATTGGTAATAATAATCGGTTCCGAGGCAGAGGCATTGACTACCAATTCAAATATGTTGAGTAGCTTTCTGCCATCGCCTCCTGATAAACGCAGCAAAGCTTCGGTTTCTTGTAATTCAATTTTTTTGGTAGCCAAAATGGTGTCTGCTTTCATGGCTCTTTCTAGCAGTGCTTCTAAATCCTGTTTGGTAAAAGCATTCAAAATATACACTTGACAACGTGATAGCAAAGCGGGAATCACTTCAAAACTTGGGTTTTCAGTCGTAGCACCAATCAAAGTAATCCATCCTTTTTCAACCGCCGCCAAAAGCGAATCTTGTTGTGATTTACTAAATCGGTGAATCTCATCGATAAACAAAATCGGATTTTTGGCCGTAAACAAACCGCCACTTTGCTTGGCTTTTTCAATCACATCCCGAATGTCCTTCACCCCAGAATTGATGGCGCTCAATTCATAAAAAGGTCGTTTAGATTCTTGTGCAATAATCTGCGCCAGCGTAGTTTTGCCAGTGCCAGGAGGTCCCCACAATAGGAGCGAGGGGATGATTCCATTCTTAATTTGTTGCGTCAACGAGCCGTTGGGTCCCACCAAATGGGTTTGGCTAATATAATCCGTCAATGCTTGTGGCCGAATGCGTTCTGCTAAAGGTGCTTCCATACCACAAAAATAAACATTTTTTATAGTTTTCAGAAGCCAATCCAGCTGTACATTACAAGTCCTCGCACCGCGTTCTTTTTTTTCTAGGCATAAAAGGAGCTTCCTTTGGGCGCTCTTTTCTACCAAGAAAAAAATAGAGCGCGGCACTCCGGGCTTTCCATTCCCATCTGGGCTAAACTTACCACGACACATTAGGTATGACAATTTAGCATTTCTGCTATTTTGGATGTATTTTTGAGAGACCAATAGTATAGCATTTATCCTATGGAAGAAACTCATTTTCAATTTCGTAATCGCGTAGTCTTATTGCCACTACTTTTTTTATTGACGATATGGGTTGTCTATTGGCTCGAAATCCGTTTCCATTTCGATTTTGATCGAAATGGTATTTTACCAAGAACTTTATCGGGATTGCAAGGCATTCTTTTCAGTCCTTTCATCCATTCGGATTTATTACATCTGTATAACAATTCCTTGCCATTACTCGTTTTGTTGACTGCCCTGTCTTATTTTTATCCTAAGCAAACGCTAGCTGTTCTTTGTTTCGGAATACTTTTATCTGGTGTTATTACTTGGGTTATTGGTCGTCCTAATTATCATATTGGTGCTAGTGGACTCATTTATGTTTTAGTCAGTTTTATATTCTTCAAGGGAATTCAAACGCAATATTATCGTTTGGTAGCGCTCTCTTTAACTGTCGTTTTGGTTTATGGTGGTTTGATTTGGTATGTCTTCCCCGAAGTAGATAATACCATTTCTTGGGAAGGTCATTTAGCGGGCTTTATCACTGGTTTTTTGTTGTCTATTGTTTTCAAAGCCGAAGAATATCAAAAAATATACAAATATGACTGGGAACGTCCAGATTATGACCCTTCCCAAGATAAATTTATGCAGCGTTTTGACGAGAAAGGTAACTTTGTTAATCCGCCCAAACCTGAGTTAGAGGAGGAGATAGATCCAATAATGGCGTATTTCACTTCGAATTTACCCATTCATTACGATTGTGTACCCACACAAAAAAAGGAACCAAAACAAGAGTCTTGATTCCTTTAATATTAAGCAATTCGTTATTTTCTATCGAACTGTATTCTATGATTTGCCTTCTACAATCTGCCTTCTATAATCTAACTTCTTTGTCTTACCGCTTCATATAGAAAAGCCCCACAAGCAACAGACACATTTAGTGAGCCAATAGTTCCAAACATAGGTAATTTAGCTTTCTCATCAATAATTTTTAAAACGGATGGATTAATACCTCTATCTTCGGCTCCCATTACAATAGCAGTAGGTTCAGAAAGAGTTACATCATATAAACTTTGATCTGTTTTTTCTGTAGCTGCTACGGTGGTAATTCCGCTTGCTTGCAGTAAGAAAATAGCATCTTTAATATGGTCTACTTTACAAATCGGAATATTAAAAACAGCTCCTGCCGAAGTTTTTACCGTATCTCCATTTACAGGTGCCGAACCTGATTTTTGAACGATTATTCCATTCACACCGGTGCATTCAGCAGTTCTAATGATAGCTCCAAAATTTCTAGCATCAGAAATTCCGTCAAGTACTAAAAATAACGGATTCTTCCCGTTTTCAAGAACTGTCTCAATCAAAGATTCTAAATCAAAAAAGGAAATAGGAGAGATGCTAGCTACCGCGCCTTGATGATTATTGGGGGTCAAACGGTTTAGCTTCTCAACAGGAACGTAAGAGAAATTAATGTTTTCTCTTTTCATGACTTTCATTAAATCTTTCATTAATTCACCACTTGCTTCCTTTTGAATGTAAACTTTATCTACTGTTGCCCCCGCTTGAATCGCTTCAATGATGGCTCTTATCCCAAATATTTGATGTTCTTTTTCCATGGGGTAAAGATATAAAAAAAAACCACCACTAATGAAAGTGATGGTTTTAGTATACTAAGACGATTTTTTAACTATTTAGCAAAAATTGCTGGCCAATTAGCTCCACCTGCTCTTGTAATTTCAGTAGTTCCTGAATCACCATAGGAGTTAATCCAGTCTAATGTGATTTTATTTCCAGAAGCTGATTTAATAGTAAAAGTATACGTTTCGCCATAAAAGTCAGTGCCTGATGCTACTAATTTGTCACAGAACCATGTAACTCTTGCAGTTGCAGAAGTTGCATCAGAATCCCCCCAGCAGTAACCATATTGTCCAAAGGACATATCGCTAATCGTGTAAACACCTGGTGTTGCAGTTGCACCAAAAGTAACTGTTCCAGTTGTACTTCCACCACATGCAGAACCTGACGGCCCTTTTTTCATATTAGTAGAAACAAAAGTATGGGCACCAGCTAAACTTTCTGTAATTGGACATACAACATTGGCGTTGTATTGAAAAGGAGAGGAGAAATAAGCGCCTCCAACAACGTTCGAGTTTGAATTAGCACGTGTAAATACGCGTCCGTCTTTTAAGACCTGTGCTACACGAATTACGAACTGATCAGCACCAGTAAATTGTGCAGTCGTTAATCCTAATTTAGTTTGAAGTTCAGCAATTGTAACCGTTACGTCTGCAAAAGGTAATTCTCTAGTTCCTTTTACAAAAGCTGAAGAAGGAATTGATTTCAATAAAGCTTCTGGTTTAGGATTTGAACCGTTTGCAGTAGAATTGTCTTTAAAAGAAACATATACGTCTATTTTATCCGTCTCTGCACCATTCTTAGCATCTTGTACTTCTAAAGTTACTTGAAACTTACCGGTAGCATCTCCAAGTGGAATACTTGAGCTTCCAACTGTTATGGTGCGTAATGAAGCACCGCTAGTTACATCGTTTAGTACAGTGTCGATAGGGTTGTCTCCTTCGTTACAAGAAAATAAGGTAACGGCAAGCAATACTGCGCTTAATGATTTAAATATTTTTTTCATAATAATTTATTTTTAGTTACCAAAAGGAAAACCTGTTTCAGGATTATTATCCCAGAATACACGTTGAGTTACTTTTGCTTTTTGTTTAATATTTGGATTGGTTCCCGTTACAGAAGCAGGGTATAAGAATGAACGAATAAAACCATCTGCTTTTTCTTCAATGTTAGGTTGAATCATTCTTGGTAATCCTGTTCTTCTGTAGGCGTTGTAAGCATCCGTTCCATTTCCAAAAAGAGAAATAAAGAATTCAGTAATCACTACATCTAGCTTATCAGCAGCTGCAGTATATTTTGTGTCTACAGCTGTTACGTAGGCAGCAACATCAGCTGTAGTTGGAACAAAGCTTGTAATAGCTGTTCTGTCTCTCGTGATAAATCCTTGAACTTTAGCGATGCTTTTAGTTACACCAGCCAACATTAATGCTTTTGCATCTCCTGTACCACCTGGTGATAAGGCCGCTTCGGCTCTCCAAAAATCAACTGTTGAGGCCAAAAGGATTGGTGTAATTCCGCCTCCTAAAGCTCCAAAACTTATACCATTAATGGCTTTAAAAGTATTGTCATCAAAACGTCCTCCTGCAGGATATAGTCCAGAAGCAGTTCTTTTGGCTCTATCATTCGGGATACCCTCATCATTACCATGGTCTCTTCCCCAATAGCCTTGATCATTATCAATTCTGCAATATACATAATTTCCAGCTACATAATGATTTGGTGCAGGCTCAACACTACATCTTAAGTCTTGTTCACTAACAGGAACAGTGCTAACTTGTCTGTAAAAATAATAACGCAAGCGCGGGTCACGAACTGATTTACCGTTTTTCATTTCTTGCATCAGCCAGTTGGCTTGGTATCCAGCTTCAACTCCAGAAGGGGTGTAATTGTTTATATATTCTGGGTGTCTTGCATCAGGATTAGCATTACTTGTACCCCACTGAAATTCAAAGTCTTCTCCTGTTCCAATAAAGTTGTTAGAAGCAATGATAGTATTGAATTTACTAATAGCAGTTGCATCTACTAATCTGGTTTGCAAATAGATTTTCAATTTAATAGTGTTTGCTAATTTTTCCCATTTAGTCCAGTTTCCATTGTAATAAAAATCTTTCGGACTTGCTGGAGCAGAGGCTTTAAAGTTAACAATTGCTTTGTCTAGTAGCACTAAAGCAGCAGCATAAACATCTTTTCCAGAGTCCAATTTTGGAGTTAAGTTAGTAGTGCTTAATGCTTCGCTATAAGGGATGTCACCAAAATAATCTACCAAGGTTACAATAGTGTATGCCTCTATTACTTGTGCAATACCTATGTGCTTTTTAAATCCTTTAGCTTCTGCTAGTGGAGTCATTACTTGAATATTCTTCAAAATAACTTGGTAAGAATCTTCCCAATCACCATTGAAGGTACTTGCGCTGTAGGCATCATCTTGGTAATTACGACCAAACATCCACTTTAAACGGCTTACTTCTGACCCTACTGTTCCAAAACCTTGCATTGTACTAGCAAACTGTGTTTGTATTTTGTTTAATAGTAAGTCTGGGTCTGCTGCGTTTACAGATAAAGCATTTGGATCTTCTCTTAGGTCAAGGCCTGTTGTCTCGCAAGAGGAGAAGGTGACCATACTTACCATTGCAATAAGTAATCCTGTTGATTTTAATATTTTTTTCATAGTTTTTTTAATTTTTAGAATGTAGCTTTTATGCTAAAACCATATCTTTTTCCACTAGGTCCGTTCAAGAAGTCAAAACCTCTACCATTTCCAACTCCTGTACCCAATACGTTTGGATCAAAGTTTACCCCGTCTGGTGTATTAAATGCATTGTAATACAAGTTGTATCCTGCAAGTGTAAAGCTCATACTTCCAAAAGGTGTTTTTTCTAAAACTTTCTTTGGTAAGTTATACCCCAAAGATATTTCATTTAAACGAATGACTGAGCCGTCATATACACTTAATTCATCTGGTCCAAAAGCTACGTTGTTAAAGTAGTATGTAGAGTTGTTAATTTGTATATCGTTTGGTGTTCCATCTTCTTTAACTCCAGGTAAAATGAACGTTTGCAAGCGGTTTTCTGTATCTGTAGTTAAACCTCTACCTAACAAAGCTGCGGCTGTTTGAGAATAAATGTCTCCACCGCTTACATAGCTAATCAAGAAGTTTAGGTTGAAGTTTTTGTAACTTATTGTATTAGTAGTATTTAAAGTGAAATCAGGGTTTGGATTACCAATGATAAATGGACCTGCTTCTGTTGCGTAATCGCCTACATTATTTACTACAAAATTACCATTAGCATCTCTTTTAACTCTAGAACCAACCATTACGCCAATTTGTTCTCCTTCAATAGCTTGGTTACCCAAGTTAGTGAAGCCGGCGATAGTTACTCTTTCTAAATCTCCAAGATCTTTAACAATCATTTCACCTTTGAAGAAATTGGCACCAATATTCCAATTGAAACCATTGTCATCATTACGTATAATATCAACATCTAAATCAACTTCGATACCATTACCTTCTAATCTACCAATATTAGTAAATGTTGATAGGTAACCTGTACTAGGGTCGATAGGAGTTTCAGTAATTAAGTTTTTAGTTTGTCTTCTGAAATAAGAAGCATTAAGTGAAACTCTATTGTCTAAGAATTTTGAGTCAAATCCAAATTCATACTCACTTAGTAACTCAGGCTTTAAGTTAGGATTTCCTAATCTTGATGCAGTTTGTTGCGCAGGATTTACTACCCCATTTATATCTGAAAAGTCTCTAGCAGAACCATCGATATTGTTTGATACTGGGTATGAAGAAGCAAATCCAGCTGATGTACCGTATCCAGCTCTTAGTTTTAAATAATTAAGTCCATTAGTGCTTTTAAGTCCTTCAAACGCTTCCGTCGGAATGAATGACAAAGATGCTGCGGGGTAAGTTATCGAGTTTTCGAAGGTGTTAGATACCCAGTCTTTTCTTGCAGAAAGTTGCAGATATAAATATTTATCATACTCTAAATCGGCTTGACCATAAAGACCCACGATGTTTTGTTTTTCAGTATATTGAATTGGACTTTGTGTTCCGAAATTGAAATGTCTGAAAACATTAAATACTTGTTGTCCAACACTGTTAACTCCTTGTCTATCATAAGTGACGCTTCTAGAAGTTGCACCTGTTTGAAAATTCAAACCTAATTTGTCTGTTAATTGATAGCTACCACTTACAAGGAAGTTATGATCCCAAATCATGTTGTTGTTGTCAAAAGTTCTGTAATTTCCTTGTACTGGTCCTCTTGGCGCTCCAACATTGGTTCCATTTTCATTACGCTCATTGTAAAAATCAAAACCAACTCTATAGTTTAATTTGATGTTGTCATTTAAATCGTAAACTAATGACGTAGTACCAAAAGTTCTGTTAGTCATTTGTTTAACAAACGAGTTGTTTAAGGTCCAATATGGGTTCAAGATATCACTTGCAGAACGGTAACTTACGTTAGCTCCTGTGATAGGATTTTGATATGGCCAATTTTGTAAATCTACGTTACGTGGTGTGTAGAAAAGATCTGCGAAGATAGATAATCCTGTACCTTGAACACCAGATCCATTACTTCTTGCAACAGGTGGTGTCAAGAAGTCAGTTCTAGAAAAGTTCATAGTTCCACTAATAGTGAATTTGTTGCTTAATTTAGATCTACCTCCCACACTAAAAGATGTTCTCTTTAATTCGTTACCAGGAGTAAATCCTTCGTCACTCAAATTACCGAAGTTGAAGTTGTAAGATGTGTTTCCGTCTTCTGATTGACCTGCAATGTTAATACTTGTGTTAACAACAGCACCAATTCTGAAGAAATCTTTTACGTTATTCTTAACGGCTGCATAAGGGATAAATACACCTTGGTATTCAGGGAACGCAGCAGCTAGATTTGCCCTGTTATATGGGTGTGCAACAGTGCCGTCAGCTTGAACTCCAGATCCAGCTGCAGCATAACCACCTAGGCCATCTTTATAAAAACCAGGCCCCCAGTTAGAGAAGAAGTTGCCGTAAGCTTGGTCAAAACCGTTACCAAACTTGTTTTGATAATCTGGTAAAGATGCGATTTGATTCATAAATAAAGATTGATTCACGGTGATTTCATTCTTTTTTGAACCTTTATTGTTTGCTCCTCCTTTTGTAGTGATAAGAATAACTCCATTACGACCTGCAGTACCATATAATGTTGTAGCGGCATATCCTTTAAGGATGTTTACGTTAGCGATGTTGTTAGGATCTAAATCCAAGAAACGGCTTGATCCAGAGTTACCATCAGCAAAGTTTCCATTTGCATTAGTATCACTCGCAAAAGGAACACCATCCACAATAAACAATGGTTGTGTGTTACCAGAAATAGAGTTTAAACCACGGATGTTAATACTTGTTCCAGAACCAGATATACCACTAGTTTGGTTAATTACTACACCTGAAGCTTTTCCATTCAAAACCCTTGCTATATCACCTTCAGCTCTTTGTTCAATATCTGCTGATTTGATTTCGCTTACTGCGTAACCTAGGGCTTTCTTTTCTCTTTTAATTCCTTGTGCAGTCACAACAACACTTTCTAATTCTGTGGTAATGCTCTGCATTTTAACGTTTAGTGTAGTAGATTTTGCAACTACTTCTTCGTTTTTCATTCCCACATAGCTAAATACAAGTACTTGGCTAGTGTTTGCTTTAATGGTGAATTTGCCATCAAAATCAGTTTGTGTTCCAGTTTTTGATCCTTTGATTAATACACTCACACCGGGTATCGGCAATCCTGCATTATCAGAAACAATACCTGAAACAGATCTTTCTTGCGCAATGGTTAATTGCGTCATTAGTACTATTAGAAGTACTAAGAGTCCGTTGAACTTTAGTTTCATTATTTAATTGTTTTGAATTAGTACTCCAAAACTCATAATAATTTGTTAACATTCCTAATCTTTTTTTAACTTTTTTATGCGCGCATCTAAAATTTAACATTATAACATAAATTAACTATACTGTTAAAAAAGTTTATATCGTTGTAGCTATTTGTTCCATTTGTTATAGAAAATTTAAAAAAACCGTTTTTTGTATACATTCCAATGCCAATTCCAATGCCAGTTATATTGTTGTTTTTTTTGAGGATTGTTGAATTACTTTCGTCCTTAAATATTCCATAATCAAGTATAGAGTGGATATATAATGATTGATTGAGGAAATGCCTATATTCAGTTAGTAGGGTGCTTATGTAGTTTCCTTGGAAGCTATTTTCAGCGTAGCCTCTAACAGAATGTAGTCCGCCAAATCGGAATAATTCATTTGTTAAGTATGTCTTGCTGTTCAAATAAAAATTTTGACTTCTAATATTAATACTGTTTTTTGGATTGATTATGAAATTGTGGGTTAGATTCAGGTTAGCAAAGAATTGTTTTTGATTTGAAGTGTTGTTGGTGTTTGAAGTATTCCTACTTCCAATACCTATTCGGATGTTTAATTTGGTTTTTTCTTCAAATAGTATGTTTTTTTTGTTGTTTTTTTGATAGAGAAGTCCAGTGGTTATGAATTGATTTTTATAATCACTGATGATGGTGTTGTTGCTGTTTTGTATATCGCTTGATACTGTTGATTCTATTCCTGTGTAAACTTTTGTTTTAATATTGATGGGGTAAGTTATGTCAACGAGAGTTTTTGAGTTTTGAAAAGTACTGTCTTGTTTGAAAATATTTAAACTGGCCTTAAGTCCAATTGGTGTTCTAAATAAGTAGTCAAGTTTTAAACCTGTATTAAAAGTTTTTTGATCGTTACCGTCGCTTTTCCAGTAGATATAAAACTCTTCACCTTTCTTTAATAGGTTGTTTAATTGGATGTCTAAGTATCCGTTGAGTCTTGTTTTGTCTTGATTGTTGTTTCCAATGGCAATGTATCCATCAAATGAATTTGCTGCTTTTTTTTCTATATATACGTATGCAATTGTTGAGTCATTGCTAAAAAGTACTTCGGGGTCTTTAATTTGTCTTATAAAAGGATAGTTATTGAATTGATCTTTTAATAATTCAATGGTTTTTTGATTTAGTATTTTGTTTTTAAATTTTTTATTGATTTGTGATAAATGATTTTGGGGGAAGTAATTTTGTTTTTTTTCTGAATCATTATTTTTTATTACTATCTGATTGATTTTTCTCTGACTATTGGTTTTTATGCTTAGGTCTGCAATTAATATGTTGTTTTTTCTTTTTATGTCTACTAATTGCGCTTTTACTAGCGGATAACCTTTTGCTTCTAATTTTTTAATAAATTCTTCCAATAAAGTGTTGATTTCGGGGTATTTAATTCTTAAGGTATCTTTATTTGCGTCTTGATCGAATAATTGTTTTAGGTTTTGGTTTTTACCTATATATATATGTATGTTTTTTATTTGCGCTTTTAATTCTATTTCTGTGTGAAATGTACTGTCATTTTTTTTCTCAACAACGCTTGGGTTGTTTTCTATGTAGCCAATTTTTTCTAGTTTATGTGAAGTTAATTGGATTTCTTTTTTTATTGATGTTATGTTGTTGTGAACTCTGTTGTAGTTTAAAGAATCTATTATTTTTGTTTCCTTTTCGGTTTTTCCGGCTATTTTCAAAGTAAGCTTTTGACCAAAGCAAACTTGGAATGTGGTGGTAAATAAGATGAGTGGAAGTAAATATCTCAATGTTATTGGTTTGAATTTAAAGTAACGCAAATATCTGCCGAATGTTATGGAATTCATAATCTAAAATGAGGATATTGAAAATTAATGAATTATGGTTTGTATAGTGAAAAATATTTTATACATTTGCAACCCCGTAAAAAGCGGGAATTTAATATAATAAGAAATTTTTAGTATTAATTATGCCAACAATTCAACAATTAGTAAGAACAGGAAGAACTCAGATAACTAAGAAGAGTAAATCGGTTGCTTTAGATTCTTGTCCTCAAAGAAGAGGGGTTTGTACGCGTGTTTACACTACTACACCAAAAAAACCAAACTCTGCAATGCGTAAAGTTGCGCGTGTACGTTTGACAAATGGTAATGAAGTGAATGCTTACATCCCTGGAGAAGGACACAATTTACAAGAGCACTCGATAGTATTAGTTAGGGGTGGAAGGGTAAAAGATTTGCCAGGAGTTAGATATCACATCGTTCGTGGTGCGCTTGATACGTCAGGTGTTGCTGGAAGAACGCAAAGAAGATCTAAGTATGGTGCTAAACGCCCAAAAGAAGCAAAAAAGTAATTTAAAAAGTTAGAAGCTTGATTTTAGATACAGAGTTATACTAATTCTGTGTTTTTTATTGTGCTAATAATAAAAAAATTAAAAAAAAGACATGAGAAAAAGAGCGGCAAAGAAAAGACCACTTTTACCAGATCCAAGGTTTAATGATCAATTGGTAACACGTTTTGTGAACAACTTAATGTGGGATGGTAAAAAATCTACAGCGTTTAAAGTATTTTATGATGCAATTGACATTATAGAGTCTAAAAAACAAAACGATGAAAAAACTTCATTAGAAATCTGGAAAGATGCTTTAACTAACGTTATGCCACACGTAGAAGTGCGTAGTCGTAGAGTTGGAGGAGCTACATTCCAAATTCCAATGCAAATACGTCCAGACAGAAAAATATCTATGGCTATGAAATGGTTGATTCTTTATTCAAGAAGAAGAAACGAAAAATCAATGGCGCAAAGATTGGCTTCAGAATGTTTAGCTGCGGCTAAAGAAGAAGGAGCTGCTGTTAAGAAAAGAATGGATACTCACAAAATGGCAGAGGCTAACAAAGCTTTCTCTCACTTTAGATTTTAATTCATAAGAAATGGCTAGAGATCTTAAATTTACAAGAAATATTGGAATTGCTGCTCATATTGATGCTGGTAAAACAACAACAACTGAGCGTATATTATTCTATACTGGAAAATCACACAAAATTGGTGAAGTACACGATGGTGCTGCAACAATGGACTGGATGGCGCAAGAGCAAGAAAGAGGTATTACTATTACTTCTGCTGCTACAACTTGTGAATGGAATTTTCCAACTGAGCAAGGTAAAATTTTACCAGAATCTAAACCTTATCACTTCAACATTATCGATACTCCTGGTCACGTTGACTTTACAGTAGAGGTAAACCGTTCGTTGCGTGTACTAGATGGATTGGTTTTCTTGTTTAGTGCAGTTGATGGTGTTGAGCCACAATCTGAAACTAACTGGAGATTAGCGGATCAGTACCGTGTGCCTCGTATGGGGTTTGTTAATAAAATGGACCGTCAAGGATCTAATTTCTTAGCAGTTTGTCAGCAAGTACGCGATATGTTGAAATCTAATGCGGTAGCGATTACTTTGCCTATTGGTGAAGAAAATGATTTCAAAGGAGTAGTTGATTTGGTTAAAAATCAAGCTATTGTTTGGCATGATGCTACTCAAGGTGCTACTTTTGATATTATTGATATCCCTGCGGATATGGTAGATGAAGTAAAAGAGTACAGAGATATTCTTATCGAAGCGGTTGCTGATTACGATGAAAACTTGCTTGATAAATATATGGAAGATCCTGATTCTATTACAGAAGAAGAGATTAACAATGCGTTAAGAGCTGCGACTATGGATATGGCTATCATTCCTATGATTGCTGGTTCGTCTTTCAAAAATAAAGGTGTTCAATTTATGTTGGATGCAGTATGTAAGTACTTGCCATCTCCAATGGATAAAGAAGGAATTTCTGGTATTCATCCAGACGATGCTGAATTGCTTGAAGAAGATCAAACTCAAATCTTGCGTAAGCCAGATGTGAAAGAGCCTTTCGCGGCGTTAGCATTTAAGATTGCTACTGACCCATTCGTAGGTCGTTTAGCATTCTTCCGTGCATACTCTGGAAGATTAGATGCTGGTTCTTATGTTTTGAATACACGTTCTGGTAATAAAGAGAGAATTTCTCGTATCTACCAAATGCATGCTAACAAGCAAAACCCAATCGAGTATATCGAGGCAGGTGATATTGGGGCAGCTGTTGGATTTAAAGATATCAAAACTGGAGATACATTGTGTGATGAAAAACACCCAATTATTCTTGAGTCAATGAAATTTCCAGCACCGGTAATTGGTATTGCTATTGAACCAAAAACTAAAGCTGACGTAGATAAAATGGGTATGGCTTTGGCTAAATTAGCTGAAGAAGATCCAACGTTTACAGTTAGAACTGATGAGGCTTCAGGGCAAACTATTATCTCAGGTATGGGTGAGTTGCACTTGGATATCCTTGTAGATCGTATGAAGCGTGAATTCAAAGTTGAGGTAAATCAAGGTGAGCCTCAGGTTGAATATAAAGAAGCCTTTACTAAATCTGCACAACATAGAGAAACTTACAAAAAACAATCTGGTGGTCGTGGTAAATTTGGTGATATCGTATTTAGAGTTGAGCCTGCAGATGAAGTTGATGGAAAAGTTCCTGTTGGATTGCAGTTTGTTAATGAGGTAAAAGGAGGAAACGTTCCAAAAGAATATATTCCTTCTGTAGAAAAAGGTTTCCGTGAAGCTATGAAAACTGGTCCTTTAGCTGGTTATCAAGTAGATAGTTTGAAAGTAACTTTATTAGATGGATCTTTCCACCCTGTAGATTCTGATGCTCTTTCTTTTGAATTGGCAGCTAGAATGGGTTATAGAGAAGTTGCTAAAGCTGCTGGTGCTATCATTCTTGAGCCGATCATGAAAATGGAAGTTATTACGCCAGAAGAAAACATGGGGGATATCGTTGGTGATATTAACCGTCGTAGAGGTCAAGTTAATGACATGGGTGATAGAAATGGTGCAAAAACTATTAAGGCTGATGTTCCATTATCAGAAATGTTTGGATATGTTACAACTTTAAGAACTTTGTCTTCAGGTCGTGCAACATCTACAATGGAATTTTCACACTACGCTGAAACACCTTCTAATATTTCAGAAGCAGTTATCAAAAAAGCAAAAGGAAACGCATAATCTTTAAGAAAATGAGTCAAAAAATCAGAATAAAATTGAAATCTTACGATCATATGTTGGTGGATAAATCTGCTGAAAAGATTGTGAAAACAGTAAAAACTACTGGTGCTGTGGTAACTGGTCCAATTCCATTGCCTACACACAAAAAATTATTTACAGTATTGCGTTCACCGCACGTAAATAAGAAAGCAAGAGAGCAGTTTGAAGTAATGTCATATAAGAGATTAATTGATATTTATTCTTCTTCATCTAAAACAATTGATGCTTTAATGAAATTAGAATTGCCTAGTGGAGTTGAAGTTGAAATCAAAGTTTAAGTAGTTCTAGAGTATTTAAGAACGCTGTTTTTAGGCAAAAAAATATTTTTTGGATTGTGTGTAAATAAGTTATACCTTTGCACCCACAAAAAAATAGAATTTGCTTAAAAGCTGCGTTCTATATTTATATTTAATAATTAATAATTAATATTTATGTCTGGGTTAATTGGTAGAAAAATCGGCATGACTAGTATTTTCGATGAAAACGGGAAAAATATTCCTTGTACAGTAATCGAAGCTGGACCATGTGTTGTTACCCAAGTCAGAACCAAAGAGGTTGACGGGTATGAAGCGTTGCAACTTGGTTTCGATGACAAAAACGAGAAACATTCCACGAAAGCGGCTCTAGGTCACTTTAAAAAAGCGGGAACTGTTGCTAAGAAAAAAGTCGTTGAATTTCAAGATTTTGCAACTGAACAAAAATTAGGAGATCTTATCGATGTTTCTATTTTTGAAGAAGGAGAATTTGTGGATGTACAAGGTGTGTCTAAAGGTAAAGGTTTTCAAGGGGTTGTGAAACGTCACGGTTTTGGTGGTGTTGGTCAAGCAACTCATGGTCAACATAACCGTTTAAGAGCGCCAGGTTCTGTAGGAGCTTCTTCTTATCCATCTAGAGTATTCAAAGGAATGCGTATGGCTGGAAGAATGGGAGGAGAAAATGTAAAAGTTCAAAACCTTAGAGTTTTAAAAGTAGTTTCTGATAAGAACTTACTAGTTATTAAAGGATGTGTTCCTGGTCATAACAACTCTTATGTAATCATTCAGAAGTAATGGAAGTAAAAGTATTAGATTTCAACGGAAAAGATACTGGAAGAAAAGTTCAACTTTCTGATTCAGTATTCGCAATTGAACCAAATAATCACGCAGTATACCTTGATGTTAAGCAATATCTTGCTAATCAAAGACAAGGTACGCACAAAGCTAAAGAAAGAGCTGAAGTAGCAGGAAGTACTCGTAAGATTAAAAAACAAAAAGGAACTGGTACTGCTCGTGCGGGTAGTGCAAAAAATCCATTGTTTAAAGGTGGTGGAACTGTTTTCGGGCCAAGACCAAGAAGTTATTCATTCAAATTGAATAAAAACTTAAAAAGATTGGCTAGAAAATCTGCTTTCTCTATTAAAGCTAAAGAATCAAACATCATTGTTTTGGAAGACTTTAATTTTGAAACGCCAAGCACTAAAAATTTCATTAATGTTTTGAAAGCTTTAGAGTTAGAAAATAAAAAATCACTATTTATATTGGGTGATACCAATAAAAATGTATATTTGTCGTCACGTAATTTAAAGGCGTCTAATGTTGTAAGTAGTTCAGAATTAAGTACTTACGCTATTTTAAATGCTAATAATTTAGTGCTTTTGGAGAGTTCTTTGGAAGTAATTGAAGATAATTTAAGTAAATAATAGGATATGAGCATCATAATTAAACCTATAGTAACGGAAAAAGTAACCAAAGAAAGTGAAGTTTTGAATCGTTTTGGATTCGAAGTTAACAGAAAAGCAAACAAAGTTGAAATTAAGAAAGCTGTTGAAGCTGCTTACGGAGTAAACGTTGTTAGTGTTAACACTATGAATGTAAGACCAGACAGAACTACGAAATACACTAAAAGTGGTTTAATCAGTGGAAAGACAAATGCAATTAAAAAAGCAATTGTACAAGTACAAGAAGGAGAAACAATTGATTTTTACAACAATATCTAAGATAAAATGTCAGTAAGAAAATTAAAACCTATTACCCCAGGTCAGCGATTTAGAGTTGTGAATGGTTATGACGCTATTACAACTGATAAGCCGGAACGCTCTTTGATAGCGCCGATAAAAAACTCTGGAGGTAGAAATAGTCAAGGAAAGATGACCATGCGTTATACGGGTGGTGGTCACAAGCAGAGATATCGTATTATTGATTTTAAACGTACAAAAGAAGGAATTCCTGCTACGGTAAAATCTATAGAATATGATCCAAATCGTACTGCTTTTATCGCTTTATTAGCTTATGTTGATGGTGAGAAAACTTATGTTATCGCTCAAAATGGTTTGAAAGTTGGTCAGAAAGTAGTTTCTGGTGCAGATTCTCAACCTGAAATTGGTAACACTTTACCTTTAAGTAGAGTTCCACTTGGAACTGTAATTTCTTGCATTGAATTGAGACCGGGTCAAGGAGCTGTAATCGCTCGTTCTGCTGGAACATTTGCTCAATTAATGGCAAGAGATGGAAAATATGCTACCATAAAAATGCCGTCAGGTGAAACAAGATTAATTTTGTTAACGTGTTCGGCTACTATAGGTGCAGTTTCTAATTCAGATCATCAATTAGTTGTATCAGGAAAAGCTGGTAGAACAAGATGGTTGGGAAGAAGACCTAGAACAAGACCTGTTGCAATGAACCCTGTTGATCACCCAATGGGTGGTGGAGAAGGACGTTCTTCTGGTGGACATCCACGTTCAAGAAATGGAATACCAGCTAAAGGTTATAGAACACGTTCTAAGAAAAACCCGAGTAACAAGTATATCGTAGAACGTAGAAAGAAATAATAAGATATGGCACGTTCATTAAAAAAAGGACCTTTCGTTCATTATAAGTTAGAAAAGAAAGTTGAAGAAAACATCGCAGGTGGAAATAAAGGAGTAGTAAAGACTTGGTCTAGAGCTTCTATGATTACTCCAGACTTTGTTGGACAAACTATCGCAGTTCATAACGGTCGTCAGTTTGTACCTGTTTACGTTACAGAAAACATGGTAGGACATAAATTAGGAGAATTTTCACCAACTAGATCTTTTAGAGGTCATGCTGGAGCAAAAAATAAAGGTAAAAAATAAGAAGCAATGGGAGTTCGTAAAAGAGAAACAGCAGATGCGAGAAAAGAGGCTAATAAGTCTATTGCTTTCGCGAAGTTAAATAACTGCCCTACTTCACCTAGAAAAATGCGCTTAGTAGCAGATCTAGTAAGAGGTCAGAAGGTAGAAAGAGCACTTAACATATTAAGATTTAGTTCTAAAGAAGCTTCAAGAAAATTAGAAAAACTATTATTATCTGCAATCAATAACTGGGAGCAAAAAAATAGTGAAGCTAGTTTAGAAGAAGCTGGTTTATTTGTTAAGGAAATCCGTGTAGATGGTGGAATGATGTTGAAAAGACTTCGTCCAGCTCCACAAGGAAGAGCACACAGAATAAGAAAACGTTCTAATCACGTAACAATCGTGCTAGGAGCTATCAATAACACACAAAGCAATTCTTAAGCAGCATGGGACAAAAGACAAATCCAATTGGAAATAGACTTGGTATCATCAGAGGATGGGACTCAAACTGGTATGGTGGAAATGATTACGGTGATAAATTAGCCGAAGATCACAAAATCAGAAAGTATGTTCATGCTCGTTTATCAAAAGCTAGTGTATCAAAAGTAATCATCGAGAGAACTTTAAAACTTGTAACCGTTACTATCACTACTGCTAGACCTGGTATCATTATCGGAAAAGGTGGACAAGAGGTAGACAAGTTGAAAGAAGAACTTAAGAAAATTACTGATAAAGAGGTTCAAATTAACATCTTTGAAATCAAAAGACCTGAACTTGACGCGTATCTAGTTGCTACAAGCATCTGTCGTCAAATTGAAAGTAGAATTTCTTACAGACGTGCTATTAAAATGGCCATCGCAGCCTCTATGCGTATGAATGCTGAAGGAATTAAAGTACTTATTTCTGGTCGTTTGAACGGTGCTGAAATGGCACGTTCAGAAGGATTCAAAGAAGGTAGAATACCTCTATCAACTTTCAGAGCTGATATTGATTATGCACTTGCAGAAGCTCATACTACTTATGGTAGAATGGGAATCAAAGTGTGGATCATGAAAGGTGAAGTTTATGGTAAGAGAGATCTTTCTCCACTTGCTGGCATGGACAAAAAACAAGCTGGTGGTAAAGGTGGTGATTCTCCTAGAGGAGACAGAAAACCTTTTAACAAAGGTGGAAAACCAGACGCTCGTAAAAGAAAGTAAATTTTTAAACTAAAGAAAAATGTTACAGCCTAAAAGAACAAAGTACCGTAAGGTGCAAAAGGGTAGAATGAAAGGGAATTCTCAAAGAGGACATGAACTTTCAAATGGAATGTTTGGTATTAAATCTGTACATGAAGATGGAATGTTCTTAACCTCTCGTCAAATCGAAGCAGCACGTATTGCTGCAACTCGTTACATGAAAAGAGAAGGACAATTATGGATTAAAATATTTCCAGACAAACCAATCACTAAGAAACCTCTTGAGGTACGTATGGGTAAAGGTAAAGGTGCCGTTGAATATTGGGCAGCTGTAGTTAAACCTGGAAGAATTATGTTCGAAGTTGGAGGAGTACCTTTGTCAGTTGCAAAAGAGGCGTTACGTCTTGCAGCTCAAAAGCTTCCAGTAAAAACTAAATTCGTTGTTGCAAGAGATTTCGAAGCATAATCTATATTATATTATGAAACAATCAGAAATAAAAGATCTTTCTGCAGCGGAGTTGCAAGAAAAACTAAGTCAAACTAAAAAGGTTTATGCCGATTTAAAAATGGCTCACGCTATTTCTCCGATCGAAAATCCACTTCAAATAAGAAGTGTACGTAGAACGGTTGCTAGATTAGCTACAGAACTTACTAAAAGAGAGTTACAATAATTGTAATCTGCTGAAAGATGGAAAAAAGAAATTTAAGAAAAGAAAGAATTGGTGTGGTTACTTCAAACAAAATGGATAAGTCTATTGTTGTTGCTCAAGTAACTAAAGTAAAGCACCCATTATACGGTAAGTTCGTGTTGAAAACAAAGAAATTTGTTGCACACGACGAAACAAACGACTGTAACATTGGAGATACTGTAAGAATTAGCGAAACGCGTCCTTTGAGTAAATCAAAATGTTGGAGATTAGTTGAAATCATTGAAAGAGCTAAATAATTATGGTACAACAAGAATCAAGACTAAAAGTAGCAGATAACACAGGAGCTAAAGAAGTTTTAACTATCCGTGTTTTAGGAGGTACCAAAAGAAGGTATGCCTCTGTTGGTGACAAGATTGTAGTTTCTATCAAAGATGCAACTCCAAACGGAAACGTAAAAAAAGGAGCTGTTTCAACTGCAGTTGTTGTACGTACCAAAAAAGAAGTAAGAAGAGCAGATGGTTCATACATCAGATTCGATGACAATGCATGTGTATTGTTAAATGCAGCTGGTGAAATGAGAGGAACTCGTGTTTTTGGTCCGGTAGCAAGAGAACTTCGTGAAAAACAATTCATGAAAATTGTATCATTAGCACCAGAAGTGCTTTAATTCGTTATAAGATGATAAAGCTAAAAATAAAATCAGGAGATATCGTAAGAGTAATTGCTGGAGACCATAAAGGTGCTGAAGGTAAAGTATTACGTGTTTACCGTGAGAAAAACAAAGCGATTGTTGAAGGTGTAAACATGGTTTCTAAACATACGAAGCCAAGTGCTAAAAACCCTCAAGGTGGTATTGTAAAAAAGGAAGCTTCTATACAAATTTCTAACATTGCTCTTATAGATCCTAAAACTAAGGAAACTACAAGAGTAGGTATTAGAGTAGAAGGAGATAAGAAAGTAAGATTTTCAAAAAAATCTAATCAAGTACTATAGTAATGGCATATATACCTAGACTAAAAGAAGAATATAAGAGCAGAGTTATTGCTGCTCTTAAAGAAGAGTTCGGTTACTCAAATATAATGGAAGTTCCAAAATTGGAAAAAATTGTTTTGAGTAAAGGAGTTGGTGCAGCAGTATCTGATAAAAAACTAATTGACTATGCAGTTGAGGAGTTGACTAAGATTACTGGACAAAAAGCAGTAGCTACTATTTCTAAGAAAGATGTTGCGTCTTTTAAACTTAGAAAAGGTATGCCTATTGGTGCAAAAGTGACTTTACGTGGAGAAAGAATGTATGAGTTTTTAGATAGACTTATAACATCATCTTTACCTCGTGTAAGAGACTTCAGTGGTATTAAATCTACAGGTTTTGACGGAAGAGGAAATTATAACTTAGGTGTTTTAGAGCAAATCATTTTCCCAGAAATTGATATCGATAAAGTAAACAAAATATCTGGTATGGATATTTCCTTTGTTACTTCTGCAAAAACAGATAAAGAAGCAAAGTCATTGTTGGCTGAATTAGGTTTACCTTTTAAAAAGAATTAAGATATGGCTAAAGAATCAATGAAAGCCCGTGAGGTGAAAAGAGAAAAAACGGTAGCTAAGTATGCTGAGAAAAGAAAAGCTTTGTTAGAAGCTGGAGATTTCGTAGGTTTGCAAAAATTACCGAAAAATGCTTCGCCAGTTCGTTTGCACAATCGTTGTAAATTAACAGGTAGACCAAGAGGGTATATGCGTCAATTCGGTATTTCACGTGTTACATTCCGTGAAATGGCTAATAATGGATTGATACCAGGTGTTAAAAAAGCATCTTGGTAGAAAAATAATATTCAGACGTGAGTAATCACGTCTGTTTTTTCACATTTATAAACTGGTTTCAGGTTCGAATAGTTCGAAAACCGTTACCGCAAATTAATACATATGTATACAGATCCAATTGCAGATTATTTGACGAGAGTTAGAAACGCTGTGGCTGCAAACCACAAAGTTGTTGAAATTCCGGCTTCTAATCTAAAAAAAGAAATAACTAAGATCTTATTTGATCAAGGTTACATCTTAAGTTACAAATTTGAGAACAACACCGTTCAGGGTTCTATCAAAATTGCTTTGAAGTACGATAAAGTTACTAAAGAGCCTGTGATTAAAGATATCCAAAGAATTAGTAAACCAGGTTTACGTAAATATGCAGGTGCTTCTAAATTGCCTAGAATCCTTAATGGATTAGGAATTGCTATTGTTTCTACATCAAAAGGTTTGATGACAGGAAAACAAGCTAAGCAATTGAATGTTGGAGGAGAAGTAATTTGTTACGTATACTAATTTTTAAAGACTAGATAAGATGTCAAGAATAGGTAAAAGTCCAATTGTAATCCCTGCCGGAGTAACTGTTGAAGTTAAAGATGGTATTATTACTGTAAAAGGAAAAAATGGTCAACTAACGCAGGAATTCTCAGATGTTACTGTAAAAGTTGAAGACGGTCAAGTTACAATTGAAAGATCGTCTGATCATAAAGACCAAAGAGCAAAACACGGTTTGTATCGTTCTTTAATCAATAACATGATTGTTGGTGTAAGTGAAGGTTTTACTAAATCTTTAGAATTGGTTGGAGTTGGTTATAGAGCTTCAAATCAAGGACAAAAACTAGATTTAGCCTTAGGTTTTTCTCATAATATTATTTTAGAGATTGCTCCAGAGGTAACTTTGGAAACTATTTCTGAAAAAGGAAAGAACCCAATTGTTAAGTTAACTTCTTTTGACAAACAACTTTTAGGACAAGTTGCAGCCAAAATTAGAGGTTTCCGTAAACCAGAGCCTTACAAAGGTAAAGGGGTTAAATTTGTAGGTGAAGTATTAAGAAGAAAAGCAGGTAAATCAGCTTAAAAAATAAGATTATGTCATTAACAAAACCTGAAAGAAGACAGAGAATTAGATTCAGAATTAGAAAAACGATTAGTGGTTCAGCTACTAAACCAAGACTTTCTGTTTTTAGAAGTAACAAAGAAATTTATGCTCAATTAATTGATGACGTAAATGGTGTTACTTTGTTAGCTGCCTCTTCAAGAGAAAAAGAAATAGGAAAAGGTACGAATATTGAAGTTGCAACTGCAGTTGGTAAATTAGTTGCAGAGAAAGCTTTGAAAGCTGGTATTGAAACAGTAACTTTCGATAGAGGAGGTTATTTATATCATGGTCGTATTAAATCATTAGCAGAAGGCGCAAGAGCGGCTGGGCTTAAATTCTAATATAAGTATGTCTAATAAATACAAGAATATAGAGTTAGTAAAACCAACTGGTCTTGAATTAAAAGATCGTTTGGTAAGTGTAAATCGTGTTACTAAGGTTACGAAAGGTGGTAGAGCTTTTGGTTTTTCTGCTATTGTAGTTGTAGGTGATGAAAACGGTGTAGTTGGACACGGATTAGGTAAATCTAAAGATGTTTCTGAAGCTATTGCTAAAGCAGTAGAAGATGCTAAGAAAAATTTAGTTAGAATTCCTTTGAATGGTCAATCTGTTCCTCATGAGCAAAAAGGTAAATTTGGTGGTGCACGTGTGTTTTTAATTCCTGCCTCTCATGGTACTGGAGTTATTGCTGGTGGAGCTGTTCGTTCAGTTCTTGAGTCAGTTGGAATTCACGATGTATTATCAAAATCTCAAGGATCATCTAATCCTCATAATGTGGTTAAAGCAACTTTTGATGCATTATTACAAATGAGAAGTGCTCATACTGTTGCAAGACAAAGAGGGGTTTCGTTAGAGAAAGTTTTTAAAGGTTAATTCAAGGAAATTATGGCTAAATTATTAGTAAAACAAGTACGTAGCAAAATCAACTGTCCTTTTACTCAAAAAAGAGGGTTAGAAGCTTTAGGTTTACGTAAAATGGGACAAGTTGTAGAGCATGATTCAAATCCTGCTATCCTTGGGATGATAAATAAAGTTAAACACTTAGTTTCTGTAGAAGAAATTAAATAACAAATACTGGTATGAATTTAAGTAATTTACAACCTGCTGAGGGGTCTACACACAATCAAAATAAGAGATTAGGTAGAGGTGAAGGTTCTGGTAAAGGTGGTACCTCTGCAAGAGGTCACAAAGGAGCTAAATCTCGTTCTGGATACTCTAAAAAGATTGGTTTTGAAGGAGGTCAAATGCCGCTTCAGAGACGTGTACCTAAGTTTGGTTTCACAAACATCAATCGTAAAGAATACGAAGGTGTTAATTTAGATACACTTCAATTATTGGTGGATAATGGTGTTGTAACTGATACTGTAGATATGTCAGTTTTTGTTGCAAATCGTTTAGCTACCAAAAATGAAATCGTTAAGATTTTAGGAAGAGGTGAATTAAAAGCAAAATTAAAGGTATCTGCTCACAAATTTACTGCTACTGCAAAAGCTGCTATAGAAGCTGCTGGAGGTGAAGCGGTAACATTATAATTTTTCAACTCTATGAAGAAATTTTTTGAATCATTAAGTAATGTTTGGAAGATTGAGGAACTAAAAAATAGAATCCTTTTCACATTAGGTCTTCTTTTAGTTTATCGTTTTGGTGCACACGTTACTTTGCCTGGAATTGATGCAACGCAATTGACAGGTTTAGCAGGTCAAACAAAAGATGGTATCGGTTCGATATTGGATATGTTTACTGGGGGTGCATTTTCTAAAGCTTCTGTTTTTGCTTTAGGTATCATGCCATACATTTCAGCATCCATTGTTGTTCAGTTGATGGGAATTGCAATTCCTTATTTGCAAAAACTTCAAAGTGATGGTGAAAGTGGTAGAAAAAAAATCAACCAAATTACTCGTTGGTTGACCATTGGTATAACTTTAGTTCAAGGACCAACGTATATCTACAATCTTTACAGAACATTACCCAGTAATGCCTTTTTGTTAGGTTTTAATTCTTTTGAATTCTTATTTTCTTCAGTTGTTATCCTTGTAACAGGTACAATTTTTGCAATGTGGTTAGGTGAAAAAATCACTGATAAAGGGATTGGAAATGGTATTTCACTTTTGATCATGGTAGGTATCTTGGCAAGATTGCCTCAGGCATTTATTCAAGAATTTACAACAAGAGTTACAAACAATAATGGTGGTCCAATGCTTTTGGTTATTGAAGTTATTATTTGGTTGTTGGTTATTATTTCTTGTGTTTTGCTTGTTATGGCAGTAAGAAAAATACCTGTTCAGTATGCTCGTAGAACTGCATCTGGTGATTTTGAACAGGATATGATGGGTGGAAATAGACAATGGATTCCTTTGAAGTTAAATGCTTCAGGTGTTATGCCAATTATTTTTGCTCAAGCTATTATGTTTATTCCAGCTGCTGTTGCTGGTTTATCTAAATCGGAAACTTCTCAAACAATTGTTAGTGCTTTTAGTAATATCTTTGGTTTTTGGTATAATTTTGTATTTGCTAGCTTAATAGTTATCTTTACATTTTTTTACACCGCAATCACGGTACCTACTAATAAGATGTCTGATGATTTGAAAAGAAGCGGAGGTTTCATTCCAGGTGTTAGACCTGGTGCAGAAACATCTGATTATCTTGATAAAGTGATGTCTTTAATTACTTTTCCAGGGTCTTTATTTCTTGCCTTGATTGCTGTGTTCCCAGCTATTGTCGTAAGTCTTATGGATGTGCAACAATCTTGGGCAATGTTCTTTGGAGGTACTTCATTAATCATTATGGTTGGTGTTGCTATTGACACAATGCAGCAAATTAATTCATACTTGTTGAATAAACACTATGATGGTTTGATGAAGAGTGGTAAAAACAGAAAAGCAGTAGCTTAATTTTATGGCAAAACAATCAGCAATAGAACAAGACGGTTCAATAATTGAAGCATTATCCAATGCAATGTTCCGTGTAGAGTTAGAAAATGGACATATAGTAATTGCTCATATATCTGGAAAAATGCGTATGCATTATATCAAATTATTACCTGGTGATAAAGTGAAACTAGAAATGAGCCCTTACGATTTGTCAAAAGCAAGAATTACTTATAGATATTAAAGATATTCAAAATGAAAGTAAGAGCATCAGTTAAAAAAAGAAGCGCCGAGTGCATTATTGTGCGTAGAAAAGGCAGATTATACGTAATCAACAAAAAGAATCCTAGATTTAAACAAAGACAAGGATAATTATGGCAAGAATAGCAGGGGTAGATATCCCAAAAAACAAGAGAGGTGTTATAGCACTTACCTACATCTTCGGATTAGGAAAAAGTAGAGCGATTGAGATTTTAGAGAAAGCTCAAGTAAGTCAAGATAAAAAAGTTCAAGATTGGAACGATGATGAAATTGGAGCAATTCGTGAGGCGGTTTCAGCTTTCAAAATTGAAGGTGAATTACGCTCTGAAGTTTCTTTAAACATCAAGCGTTTGATGGATATTGGTTGTTACAGAGGTATTCGTCATAGATCAGGTCTTCCTTTAAGAGGACAAAGAACTAAAAACAACTCTAGAACAAGAAAAGGTAAAAGAAAAACTGTTGCGAACAAGAAAAAAGCAACTAAATAATAAGTAATATGGCTAAAGCAACTGCAAAAAAACGTAAAGTTATCGTTGAATCAACGGGAGAGGCTCATATTTCTGCTACCTTCAATAACATCATCATTTCGTTAACTAACAAAAAAGGTGAAGTTATTTCTTGGTCTTCAGCTGGTAAAATGGGTTTTAGAGGTTCTAAAAAGAACACTCCATATGCAGCCCAAATGGCAGCAGAAGATTGTAGTAAAGTAGCTCTTGAGGCTGGACTTAAAAAAGTTAAAGTATATGTAAAAGGACCAGGAAATGGACGTGAGTCCGCAATCCGTTCGATACATAATGGTGGTATTGAAGTTACAGAAATTATTGATGTTACTCCAATGCCTCACAATGGATGTCGTCCTCCTAAAAGACGTAGAGTTTAATACTCAAAATTATTTATAGTATAACCTAGATAGAATATAGATTATCGAAGGATAAGACCTGAATTCATAATCTCTATCTTAAACAAATTAAAATGGCAAGATATACTGGTCCAAGTACAAGAATCGCCCGTAAATTTGGCGAAGCAATTTTCGGAGATGATAAAGCTTTCGAAAAAAGAAATTACCCTCCTGGGCAACACGGGATGGCTAAAAAAAGAGGTAAAAAATCTGAGTATGCTGTTCAGTTAATGGAAAAGCAAAAAGCTAAATATTCTTATGGAATTTTAGAAAAACAATTCAGAAATTTATTTGAAAAAGCATCAGCTACTAAAGGTGTTACTGGTGAGGTTTTATTACAATTGTGTGAGTCAAGATTAGACAATGTTGTTTTTAGAATGGGAATTGCCCCTTCTAGAAGAGGTGCTCGTCAAATCGTTTCACATAGACACATCACTGTGAATGGTGAAGTAGTTAATATTCCTTCTTACCACCTTAAACCTGGTGATAAAGTTGCTGTTCGTGAGAAGTCTAAATCATTAGAAGCTATCGAACGTTCTTTGTCTAATTCAAGTCATGTTTATGAATGGATTACTTGGAATAATGATCTTAAAGAAGGTACTTTTGTTTCTGTACCTGCAAGACTTCAAATTCCTGAAAACATTAAAGAACAATTAATCGTAGAGTTATACAACAAATAATAATTGACTTAGTCGAAATTTATGGCAATATTTAATTTTCAGAAGCCCGATAAAGTTATCATGATCGATTCAACCGATTTTGAAGGTAAATTTGAATTTAGACCTTTAGAACCTGGTTATGGATTGACTGTTGGTAATGCACTTAGAAGAGTTTTGCTTTCAGCATTAGAAGGATATGCAATAACATCTGTTCGTATCGAAGGTGTAGATCATGAGTTTTCCACTATTTCAGGAGTTGTTGAAGATGTTACCGAGATAATCCTAAATCTAAAGCAAGTACGTTTTAAACGTCAAATTGAAGATATAGATAATGAATCAGTTACTATTTCTGTTTCAGGTAAAGATCAATTAACAGCTGGTGATTTTCAAAAGTTTATTTCAGGTTTTCAAGTTTTGAATCCAGAACTTGTTATCTGTAATTTAGACAGTAAAATCAAATTAAGTTTTGATTTAACTATTGAAAAAGGAAGAGGATATGTTCCTGCAGAAGAGAACAAAAAACAGAATGCAGCTATTGGTACAATTTTTACAGATTCTATTTTTACACCTGTAAAAAATGTAAAATATGCTATTGAAAACTTTCGTGTTGAGCAGAAGACAGATTACGAAAAATTAGTTTTTGAAATTAAAACTGATGGTTCTATTAATCCAAAAGATGCTCTTACTGAAGCTGCAAAAGTTTTAATTCACCATTTCATGTTGTTTTCTGATGAAAGAATTACACTTGAGGCTGACGAAATTGCACAAACAGAATCTTATGATGAAGAGTCACTACATATGAGGCAATTGCTTAAAACTAAGCTTGTTGATATGGACTTGTCTGTTAGAGCTTTAAATTGTTTGAAAGCGGCTGAAGTTGATACACTTGGTGATTTAGTATCTTTTAATAAAAATGACTTAATGAAATTCCGTAATTTCGGTAAAAAATCTTTGACTGAACTAGATGAATTGGTTGCAGTTAAGAACCTGACTTTCGGTATGGATTTAACAAAATACAAACTAGATAAAGAATAATCTAATCCACCTTCATGGTGTGATTAAATTCATAAAGCAATGAGACACGGAAAAAAAAATAATCACTTAAGCAGACAGACTTCTCATAGAAAATCTATGTTAGCTAATATGGCTTGTTCTCTTATTGAGCACAAGCGCATTAATACTACTGTTGCTAAGGCTAAAGCGCTTAAACAATTTGTTGAGCCGCTTATAACAAAATCTAAAGCTGATACTACTCATAACCGTCGTATCGTTTTCTCTTATTTACGTAGTAAATATGCTGTAACTGATTTATTCAGAGATGTTGCTGCAAAAGTTGGAGATCGTCCAGGTGGATATACTCGTATTATTAAAGTTGGTAATCGTTTGGGAGATAATGCTGATATGGCAATGATCGAACTAGTAGATTTTAACGAACTTTATAACGGAGGTAAAAAAGAAGTTAAAAAAGCAAAAAGCCGTCGTGGTGGTAAAGCTAAAAAAGTTGAAGAAGCTACTGATACTGATGCTCCTGAAGCTAGTGCTGAGCCAACTGCTGAAGCTGCTGAATAAATATGAGAATAATTATTCAATAAAAATTAAGGATAAGCTATTTATAGTTTATCCTTTTTTTTTGAAATTAAAATTATCTTTTATTTATTATACTCTTTAATTGTTTCGCCTCCTTTTATAATTTAAATTTGCAAAATTTTTAACTACAAATGAAATATACAACTAGACAACAAGCTTTATTATTACTTAGTGATGGAACTATTTTTTATGGAAAATCAATTGGTTTAAGCGGAATCGCTTATGGGGAAGTTTGTTTTAATACAGGAATGACTGGATATCAAGAGATTTTTACAGATCCTTCTTATTTTGGGCAACTAATGGTAGCTACAAATGCTCATATTGGTAATTATGGAGTCAATGATAAAGAAGTAGAGTCAGACAATATAAAAATATCTGGTCTTATTTGTAAAAATTTTAGTTTTAACCATTCGCGTCCAGATGCAACCGAGAGTCTTGAGAATTATTTTAAAAATCAAAATTTAATTTGTATTTCAGATGTTGATACTAGAGCTCTTGTGAGTTATATCAGAGAGAATGGTGCAATGAATGCTGTTATTTGTACTGATGGGACATCAATCGAAGATTTAAAATTGGCATTGGCTAATGTTCCTGATATGAAAGGTTTAGAACTGGCTTCAAGAGTATCAACAAAAAAGCCTTATTTTTATGGTGAGGAAAATGCAAAATATAAAGTATCAGCTTTAGATTTAGGTATTAAAACTAATATCCTGCGAAACCTTGCCAAAAGAGACTGTTATATAAAAGTCTTTCCTTATGATGCTAGCTTTGAAGATTTAGCGTCGTTTAATCCTGATGGATATTTTTTATCAAATGGACCTGGTGATCCTGATCCACTTGAAAGTGCTATTAATGTTGCAAAACAAATCATCGAAATAGATAAACCTTTGTTTGGAATTTGTTTAGGGCATCAAGTAATTGCATTGGCAAATGGAGTTTCGACTTATAAAATGTTTAATGGACACAGAGGTATAAATCATCCAGTTACTAATTTAGAAACTGGAAAAGGTGAAATTACTTCTCAAAACCACGGATTCGCCGTAAATAAGGAAGAATTAGAAAAGCATCCTGATTTGGTAATAACCCATTTGCATTTAAACGATTCCACTGTTGCAGGAATGAGAATGAAAAATAAAAATTGTTTTTCTGTACAATATCATCCTGAAGCAAGCCCTGGTCCACATGATTCATCTTATTTATTTGATCAGTTTATTGTTAATATACAGAAAGCAAAAAGCTAAAACGTTATCGTTAATAAATTATAAAATATAGTCTATTCTTTATTTATGATTATCATTTTATTTCCGTAATTTTGAGTAAAATACAAATTAATAACATAAAATATAAGAATAATGAGTATTATTGTTAAAATTTTCGCAAGACAAATTTTCGATTCAAGAGGTAATCCAACTATTGAAGTAGATGTAATTACAGAAAATGGAATTATAGGAAGAGCTGCAGTTCCATCAGGAGCTTCAACAGGGGAGCATGAGGCGGTAGAGTTGAGAGATGGTGGTAAAGCCTTTTTAGGAAAAGGTGTTTTGACTGCTGTAAATAATGTAAACACAATTATAGCTGAAGAATTAGTAGGTACTTCTGTATTTGAACAAAATAAAATTGATCAATTAATGATTGATTTAGATGGTACTCCAAATAAATCAAAATTAGGAGCAAATGCTATCTTGGGTGTTTCTCTTGCTGCTGCGAAAGCTGCTGCAAATGAATTAGGACTTCCTTTGTATAGATATGTAGGTGGAGTTTCAGCTAATACTTTACCATTGCCAATGATGAATATTATTAATGGTGGTTCTCATTCTGATGCTCCTATTGCTTTTCAAGAGTTTATGATTATGCCCGTAAAAGCAACATCATTTACACATGCTTTGCAAATGGGTACAGAGATCTTTCATAATCTTAAAAAAGTATTGCACGATAGAGGTCTTTCTACGGCTGTTGGTGATGAAGGAGGTTTTGCTCCGAATTTAGCTGGTGGTACTGAAGATGCATTAGATACTATCAAAAAAGCTGTGGAAGCGGCAGGTTATACGTTTGGAGATGAAGTAATGATTGCTTTAGATTGTGCTTCTTCTGAGTTCTATGTTGATGGTAAATACGATTATTCTAAATTTGAAGGTCCAACGGGAAAAGTTAGAACATCAGCTGAGCAAGTTGATTATTTAGCAGAATTAGCAGCTAAATATCCAATTATTTCTATCGAGGACGGTATGCAAGAAAATGATTGGGAAGGTTGGAAATTATTAACTGAGAAAATTGGTGATAAAGTACAATTAGTTGGTGATGATTTATTTGTTACTAATGTAGAGCGTTTGTCTACCGGTATTGAAAAAGGAATAGCGAATTCAATCCTTGTAAAAGTTAACCAAATTGGTACTTTAACAGAAACGATTGCTGCAGTAAATATGGCTAAAAATGCTGGTTATACTTCTGTAATGTCTCACCGTTCAGGAGAGACTGAAGATTATACTATTGCTGATTTAGCGGTTGCTTTGAACTGCGGGCAAATTAAAACAGGTTCAGCATCTCGTTCTGATCGTATGGCAAAATACAATCAGTTATTGAGAATTGAGGAAGAGCTTGAAGCTACAGCGTATTTTCCTGGTAAAAATGCTTTTAATGTGAAATAACACAAGTGAGATTTTTATAACAAAAGCCATCTGTTTATTCAGATGGCTTTTTTTGTAAAACATTTAACAAGTTGGAGATTGAAATCGTTTTTAAATTAGTTCTAAATTCATTAGATTTGGGAAATTATTTAATTTAAAGTATATCCATATAATATTATGTCAAAAATAGCAACGTTAGAAATTGATGGCAATAAATTTGAGCTTCCATTTATAGTAGGAAGTGAAAATGAAGGTGCTGTTGATATTAGTAAATTAAGAGACTTATCTGGGGTAATTACTATTGATCCGGGTTATAAAAATTCTGGTTCATGTAAAAGTGAAGTTACCTTTTTAGATGGTGAATTAGGAATTCTTCGTTACAGAGGGTATTCAATCGAAGACTTGGCTGAAAAAGCACACTTTTTAGAAGTGTCTTATCTTGTTATTTTTGGGGAATTACCAACTACAGAACAATTAGTGCAGTTTGAGAATGATATTCGTAAACATACTTTGGTGAACGAAGAGATGAAAAATATCATAGATGGGTTTCCAAAAACTGCGCATCCAATGGGGGTTTTGTCTGCATTAACAAGCGCATTGACTGCATTTAATCCAAAATCAGTTAATGTTGAAAATGAGAAGGAAATGTATGAGGCTGTTTGCAAAACTATGGGTAAATTTTTAGTTATTGCTACTTGGACTTATAGAAAAAGTATGGGATTCCCTTTGAATTATTATGATAATACTAAAGGATATGTTGAGAATTTCATGCGACTTATGTTTGAATTACCAACAGGACCTTACCAGGCAGATCCAGTTGTAGTAAGTGCTTTAGATAAATTATTTATTTTGCATGCAGACCATGAACAAAACTGTTCTACATCAACAGTTCGCATGGTAGGTTCTTCTCATGCTGGTTTATTTGCTTCTATTTCTGCAGGAGTTTCTGCACTTTGGGGACCTCTTCACGGTGGAGCTAATCAAGCAGTTTTAGAGATGCTTGAAGAAATTAATAAAGATGGTGGAGATGCTGAAAAGTATTTATCAAAAGCAAAAGATAAAAATGATCCTTTCCGATTGATGGGATTTGGTCATAGAGTATACAAAAATTTTGATCCTAGAGCAAGAATTATTAAGAAAGCGGCAGACGAAGTTTTAGCTACTTTGGGTGTTGAAGATCCAATTTTGGAAATAGCTAAAAAATTAGAAGTAGCAGCTTTGGAAGATGAATATTTCAAATCAAGAAGCTTGTATCCTAATGTTGATTTCTATTCTGGAATTATTTATAGAGCTTTAGGTATTCCAACTGATATGTTTACTGTAATGTTTGCAATTGGTCGTTTGCCAGGTTGGATTGCTCAATGGAAAGAAATGAGAGAAAACAAAGAACCTATTGGTCGTCCAAGACAAGTTTATGTTGGATATCCATTACGGGAATTTAAAGGTGTAGATAAAAGATAAAAATCAAAACTAAAAGCTTCACGAATCTGTGAAGCTTTTTTGGTTCTAAATAATTTCAAGTTAGAATGTTAGATTTAAATGTAAAAAATGAAACGGCGCGATTAAGAAAGGTTATTTTAGGATTAGCAAATAGTAATGGGTCGACTCCAACTGTTGATGAGGCTTATGATCCAAAATCATTGGAGCATATTTTAGCAGGTACTTATCCTATTGAAAAAGACATGGTCGCTGAGATGGATGCGTTCAATTCTGTTTTTCAAAAATATGAGGTTGATGTACTTAGGCCTGAATTAATTGCTGATTATAACCAAATATTTGCAAGAGATATTGGATTTGTTATTGATGATGTTTTTATCAAATCGAATATTTTACCAGATAGAGAAAGGGAGTTGGATGCTATTCAATATATAATCGATCAAATCAATCCTTCTAAGGTTGTTAGACCTCCAGAAGAAGTTCACATAGAAGGCGGTGATGTTATGCTATGGAATAATTACATTTTTATAGGGACTTACAAAGGGAGTGACTACAAAGATTATATAACCGCAAGAACAAATTGGCAAGGTGTTGATTTTATTAAGCAACTTTTTCCTAATAAAATAATCAAAGATTTTGATTTGGTAAAATCAAAATTGGAAGCAAGAGATAATGCATTACATTTAGATTGTTGTTTTCAGCCAATAGGCAATGATAAGGGGATTATTTATAAAAATGGGTTTAGGGAAGAGTCTGATTACTTGTTCTTAGTGAATCTTTTTGGTAAGGAAAACTTGTTTCATATCACTAGAGATGAAATGTATGATATGAATTCTAATGTGTTTTCTATTGCTCCTAACGTTGTCATTTCTGAAAGAAATTTCACTAGATTAAATAATTGGTTAAGAAATCAAGGTTTTATGGTTGAAGAAATTCCTTATGCTGAAATTGCCAAGCAAGAAGGATTGTTACGTTGTTCTACCTTGCCATTAGTAAGAGATTAAAAAAAATGTTTTTGGGTTAAAATGCTAAATTTATAAATTTGTTTTAAATTAATAAAAAATGAAACAAACAACCAGCTCTATATTGATGATTCGTCCAGTTGCTTTTAGAATGAATGAGCAAACTGCTGTAAATAATTATTACCAAAAAGTTTTAGATGGACTTTTACCTGCTAGTGTTAATGCAAAAGCTCAAGAAGAGTTTGATGCATTTGTTGCTAAATTACGTTCAGTTGGAGTTAATGTAATTGTTGTTGATGATACCCTTAGTCCTGACACGCCGGATAGTATTTTTCCAAATAATTGGATTTCTTTTCACGAAAATGGAGATGTAGTTTTGTATCCCATGTTTGCCGAAAATCGCCGAATGGAAAGGAGAGAAGATATTCTAGATGTTTTGGAAGACGAGGGTTTTGTGATTAATGAAATCATGGATTACACAGAGGCTGAAATGGATGGTATATTTTTGGAAGGGACAGGGAGTTTATTGTTAGATCGTGCCAATGGGAAAGCGTATTGTGCGTTATCGCCAAGAGCCGATGAAGAACTGTTTATTGAGTTTTGTGAAGATTTTGATTTTGCGCCAGTAATTTTTGAAGCCTTTCAAACCGTAAATGGAGATAGAAAATTGATTTATCATACCAATGTAATGATGTGCTTGGGAGAAACTTTTGCTGTTTTGTGTGCAGATGCAATTGATGATAAAAAAGAGCGTAAGATGTTGATTGATAGTCTGAAAAACGATGACAAGCAAGTTGTTTTGATTACAGAAGATCAAGTGAATAATTTTGCAGGTAATATGCTTGAGGTTAAAGGTGCAGACGATAGAAGATATTTAGTTATGAGTGCTGCAGCTCACCAAGCATTGACTAAAAAACAAATTACGCAACTAGAGGAACATGTTACTATTTTGAGTTCAAGTTTAGATACTATTGAGGCTTGTGGTGGCGGAAGCGCTCGCTGTATGATGGCGGAGATTTTTTTGCCAAGAGCATAGATATATTTTAAAATTCAGCCTGTCAGAAGTTAGTTTTTGACAGACTTTTTTTTGCTTAAAAATTAGCTTTGATAATGTTGATTAGTGCACTTACAATGTATTGTATACCAATAGCGATGACTATAAATCCAACAATACGAGAAATGGCAACAATTCCAGATGCCCCTAGTGCTCTTGCTAGATAATGAGCGCTTCTTAAAATAATGTATATTGTTGCCGATATAGCAAGAATAGCCGCAATCGAAATTAAAATTTCGTTGGTAGATTTGTGCTGGTTATAAAAAGCAATTAGTAATGACATAGAACCAGGTCCCGCGAGCATAGGAATGGCTAATGGAGTCAATGCAATGTCGTTTCTTTGTTGTGCTTCGTTTTCAATCTTTTTGTTGATTCCTCTTTTTTTGTTGAATTTTCCTGACAATAGAGAGAATCCAGAACTCACAATCACAATCCCGCCAGCAATTCGTAGAGAATCAATACTGATGCCAAAGAAAGTAAGGACATATTGGCCAATCAGGTAGGAGACGACTAGAATGATAAAAACGTTAATGGATGTCCAAAGGGAGAGTCTATTACGTTCTGATTGAGCATCGTTTTGTGTTAATCCAACAAAAATAGGTACAGTTCCAATCGGATTTAGTACAGAAAATAAAGCTGCAAATAGATAAAAAAATAATTCCATAAGTCTGATTTTATCACAAAGCTACAATTTTTAGAATGATAAATCTTGCTCGTTTGTTATTTAATTGTTTCTTAAATACAATGATTTTCGAGACTTAAAAGAGTTAACGCTTAGTTATTTTTGGCTACTTTTGTAACATATATTCTGAAAAATGACAAAAAATAAAAAGACAGTAGTTTTAGGAGCTACTTCTAAACCAGAAAAGTACGCTTTTAAAGCCATATCCATGTTGGTGCAAAAAGGGCATTCTGTAATAGCCATAGGACAAAACGCTGGAGAAGCAGCTGGTGTTAAAATTCAAACCAAAGCGATACCTTTAAAAAATATTGATACCGTTACGTTGTATTTAAATCCAGCTAGTCAAAGAGATTATTATAATTATATCGTTGAAGCTCAGCCGAAACGAGTAGTTTTTAATCCAGGTACTGAAAATCCGGAACTTTATCAGTTGTTAGAGTTAAATGGTATTCAAGCTGAAGTGGCTTGTACTTTGGTTTTATTAGCTACGAACCAATATTAAAAATTAAACTCTTTTTTGAGTTAGCAAAGTAATTCATATTTCGATTTATTAAAACATAAGAATTTAGAGAATTTTAATTACTGCTTTATTTCAGTTGTTTTTTGTTTTGATAAAAAGTAAAAAAAATAATCTCCCTTTTTTAGCATTTAAAGCTAGTAGTATTTATGAATGTAGATAGAATTTTTCTGTCTGAAGCTCACTCCAGCGGTAAGGAGCTGTCTTATTTGCAGAAGGCATTGCAAGTTAAGGCAATTACTTCCGGCGGTAGTATTGTGCGTGATTTTGAAAAAGATTTGGAACATTATCTAGAAGATAAAGTATATGTTAATGCTACAAATTCAGGAACAGCAGCCATACATTTAGGCTTGATGTTATTAGGAGTGCAATCTGGTGATGAAGTTTTGTGTCAAACGATGACGTTTTCAGCTTCTGTGAATCCTATTCTTTATATTGGTGCTACACCTGTTTTTGTTGATAGCGAGCCATCAACTTGGAATATGTGTCCAGTAGTTTTGGATGAAGCGATACAAGATAGGCTATCTAAAGGTAAAAAAACAAAGTGCATTGTGGTTGTTGATCTTTATGGGATGCCTTATCAAGTCGAAAAAATTCGTGCAGTTCCAGCTAGTTATTCCATTCCTCTTTTGGAGGACAGTGCAGAGGTATTGGGTAGTAGTTACAAAGGTATGCCTTGTGGTACACTTGGCGATATTGGTGTTTTTTCTTTTAATGGTAATAAAATCATAACCACTTCTAGTGGAGGAGCTTTGTTGCTTTTGGATAAGTTGCAAAAAGAGAGAGCTACTTTTTTGGCTACTCAAGCCAGAGATGCAGCACCCTATTATCAGCATAGTGAAATTGGGTATAATTACGCTATGAGCTCAATTGCAGCAGCAGTTGGAAGAGGACAATTAGAGGTTTTGAAAGAACGCATACAGGCGCGGCGTGACAATCATTCGTTTTATTGTGAACTATTTTCTGAGGCTAAAGGGATAACCGTTTTTTCTGAGCCGAGTAACGATTTTTTCTCCAATTATTGGTTAACTACAATTTTGATAGATAAGGAAAAGACCAATGGATTAACTCCTGAAATTTTTCGTTTGTTTTTAGAAGAATTTAATATTGAGGGACGTCATTTATGGAAGCCGATGCATTTGCAGCCTATATTCGAAAAATATCCTTATTACGTAGATAAAATGGCAGCTTCATTGTTTGAAATAGGATTATGTCTTTCAAGATTCTAGTTTAACTGAAGAAGGTGAAGCAATAATTCGAGAGAGTTGTCTTGCTTTGTTGCAGAAGTACCGCTGTTTATAATGTATGCTAGTAAATGTAAAGTGCTAGTTTGTCTTTAGAGCTATGTTTTTTTCAATTTTAAAAGTATTTTTGTCCCTATGGAATTTTCTTCAAAATTATTAGAAAAAGCGGTAAACGAAATGGTCCAATTGCCTGGAATAGGGAAGAGAACGGCCTTGCGTTTGGTGTTGCATTTACTCAAACAGCCTTTAGATCAAACACATTTTCTGGCAGAGGCTTTAACAAATATGCGAAATAACATTCGATTTTGTTCCAATTGTCATAATATTTCGGATACAGAATTGTGTCAAATTTGCTCGAATCATTCTAGGAATCACCAATTAATTTGCGTTGTAGAAGATATTCGAGATGTTATGGCTATTGAAAATACGGGGCAATACAAAGGAGTTTATCATGTTTTGGGGGGTAAAATTTCACCAATTGATGGGGTAGGGCCAAGTCAATTAAATATTAATTCGTTGTTAGAAAAAGTAAACTCAGGACAAGTAAAAGAATTGATTTTCGCTCTGAGTTCTACTATGGAGGGTGATACGACCAATTTTTATATTTACAAACAAATTGCTAATACACATTTGATTGTTTCCACAATAGCTAGAGGAATAGCCGTGGGAGACGAATTAGAGTACGCAGACGAGGTAACTCTTGGTCGAAGTATTTTGCAACGCGTGCCTTTTGAATCTTCGTTTAGGGTAACAAGTTCCAATTAATAGTTTTTGTTTTCTGTTAATTGTGAATGATAAACTATATTTGTAACAAAATAACTAGCATGAACAAATCGATTTTCTTTTTGGTGATGATGAGTGGTCTACTTTTAGCTTCTTGTATACCAACAAAAGATTTAACTTATTTACAGCAAAAAGAGTCTGAATCTCCTGAAAAAGCTATTGCAGCTATTGAGTTGAAACCATACCGTTTGCAAACCAATGATGTGTTAAGTATTAATCTAAAAACCATTGATCCTAAATTAGTCTCCATATTTAATGCCAATACTAATGCGAACGAGAACATGGTTCAAACTTCGGAAAATAGTTTGTATTTTAATGGATATCGCGTTGATGATCACGGTAATATTCGTATTCCAATTTTAGGAGAGATTAATGTATTAGGCTATACATTAGAAGAAGTACGCTTAAAAATTGAAAAGCAATTGTTAGAAGAATACTTCAACAAAGAAGCGAATCTTTTTGTAAACGTGAAGCTTTCTGGATTTAGATATACCATCAATGGTGAAGTAGGGAGTACAGGGACAAAAATGCTCTATCAAGAAAATGTACACATACTTGAAGCGATTGCAAATGCGGGAGATATTACAATGGTTGGAAATAGAAAAGAAGTTACCATTATGAGAAAAACACCCACAGGTGTCGAAATGCATGATTTGGATTTAACCGATAGAAATGTAATTAATTCACCTTATTATTATTTGCAACCTAATGATTATATCTATGTAAAACCACTCAAGCAAAAGTCTTGGGGAACAGGTAAGACAGGGATAGAATCACTAGGTACGGTTATTACATTGTTATCTTTGGTGACCACAACTTATTTATTATTAAAAAATTAATTCCTTTTTCTAGAAGATGCTTGACCTAAAAGATTTTTCCATTTTTGAAAATCAATCCACTTTTGATTTCAAAGGCTTTTTGATAAAAATAGCAGGATACTGGAAGTGGTTTTTGATGAGTTTAGTTATTGCTTTCTTTATTGCTTATCAAGTAAATATTCGGAAAGAAAAAATATATGGTTTAGAGACGTTAATTTCTGTAAAAGAAGAAAATAATCCTTTGTTTACTTCAAACACCAGTCTAACATTCAATTGGGGCGGAGTCTCTGATGAAGTACAGACCATAACTACGACATTGCAATCTCGATCTCATAATGAGTTGGTAGTCGAAAAGCTGCAATATTACATTGACTATTTGGTTCAAGGAGAATACAATCTGATTGATGCATATGGTGCTGTTCCATTCGAATTAGTTTTGGATAAAAAGAAAGGGCAAATAGCAGGTACGCTTATCAGTATTACTTTTGTATCAGAATCAGTATATGAGATAAAAATTCCTTTTGAAAACAACTCCGTTTCATTGATTCATTATGTAGATAACTCTAAATCTAATACCGCAGTGGCTGTGGGGGAGTTTAAGAAAAGATATAGAGTGGGAGAGGTTATTACTTTGCCTTTTTTGAATTGGAAATTACAAATTAAAGATAATCCAGGGTTCTATAAAGGGAATGAATATTTTGTTCGTTTTAATGACTTTGATGGAACTGTTATAAATTATAAAGGAATTGGTGTAAGAGCAGATGAAGGGGGATCGATACTGGCTTTAAGTATGCAGGGCACCAACAAGGCACGTTTGGTCGATTATTTGAATGCCACTGTAAAAATGTTAATCAAAAGGCAATTAGATAGTAAGAATCAATTTGCTACTAATACGATTGCCTTTATCGATAGCACTTTGGTATCAATGGAGTCTCAATTGAAAGAAACCGGTAATGAATTAAAAACTTTCCGGAGAGACAAGAATATTATTGATGTAGAAGATGGAGGGGTTAGGTTTTCGGATAGAGTCCTTAAATATGATGTTCATAAGGATGAAATTACACGAAAAATTGCCTATTACAATTCGTTGAAATCTTATCTGAAAAATAGTGTAGATTATTCAAAACTTCCAGCACCTTCTGTAGCTGGGATTGAAGATCCTAATATCATAGTAAACGTTTCTAAATTGATTGCTTTATCTACGCAACGATCAGAAATGGCTTATGCTGTAAAAAGCGAGAAGATTTTTAAAGATTTTGACAACCAAATGATGGCAGTAAAAAATGTTTTATTAGAAAATATTGCCACTGCCAAACAATCATTGCAGTATGATTTGGCAACAATTAATAGCAAGATTGGGGAATCAGAAAGTGCTATAAAGCAATTACCAGAAGATCAACAAGAATTGATAAAAATCAAGCGGAAGTATGATTTGAGTGACAATATTTATAATACATTTTTACAAAAAAGAAGTGAAGCTGATATTGTAAAAGCAGCTAATTTGTCAGACATTCATTTTATTGACCCTGCTAAGGATGTAGGAGGAGGTCTTATAGGCCCAAAGACTTCTGTTAATTATGTTTTGGCTCTGTTTTTAGGAATTTTAATTCCACTGATAGTTGTTTTGATTATTTTCTTTATCAATAACTCTATTCAAAACACAGATGAGTTAGGTAGCTTGACTCAGATACCTCTAATTGGAGTTGTTGGTGTTAATAGAGATAAAACGAGTTTAGCAGTTTATGATAAACCAAAATCGGCTTTGTCGGAATCCTTTCGAGCGATACGTTCCTCTCTACAATTTATGTATAAAAAGCAGAATGTAGATGGGGCAAAAACATTAATGATTACTTCTTCAGTGAGTGGTGAGGGCAAAACATTTTGTTCTATTAATATTGCAACTGTTTTTGCTTTAAGTGAAAAGAGAACAGTAATTGTTGGATTGGATTTACGTAAACCTAAACTTTTTGAAGAGTTTAATTTGAATAATGATAAAGGGGTAGTCAATTATTTAATCCATCAAAACACCTTAGAGGAGATTACTAATACTACCGAAGTGCCTTTCTTGGATGTTATTCTTTCAGGGCCTGTTCCGCCAAATCCAGGTGAGTTGATTATTAGTGAAAGTATGGGTGAAATGATTGCTGCTTTAAAGCAAAAGTACGACTATATTATTTTAGATACTTCTCCAGTGGGATTGGTTTCTGATGCGCTTGAACTGGATCAGTATTGTGATGCGACACTATATATTGTTCGTCAGAATTTCTCTAAGAAAGATATGATAACTTTGTTGAATAATAGAGTAAAAAGAGGAGAATTGAAGAACGTTAGTATAGTATTGAATGGTTTTGAGAATAAAGCAAGATATGGAACGGGCTATGGTTATGGTTATGGTTACGGATACGGGAACAATACCTATGCTGAAGGGTATCATGACCGAGAACCTAAGAAAAAGTTGATCACAAAAGTACTAGATTGGTTGAAAAAAGAAAGAAAAGTGTAATGGAGGCAACGATTTTAATCACAGGGGGTGCTGGTTTTATTGGCTCTAATTTAACCGAATATTTTTTAGCAAAAGGATATAAGGTGGTGGCCCTAGATAATTTTGCAACTGGACATCTTCATAATCTTGCTGCTGTGGCCTCCCATTCACATTTTAAATTAATTGAAGGCGATATTAGAAATATCAATGATTGTGCATTAGCTGTTGAAAGTGTTGATTATGTGTTACATCAAGCAGCATTAGGTTCTGTTCCGCGCTCAATTGGAGATCCTGTTACTACCAATGAAGTAAACGTTTCTGGTTTTTTGAATATGTTGGTGGCTGCAAGAGACGCCAAAGTAAAACGTTTTGTATATGCAGCAAGTTCTTCTACTTATGGTGATTCTCAAGGGCTACCAAAAGTGGAAGAAGTAATAGGCAAACCATTATCTCCCTATGCGATTACAAAATATGTTAATGAACTATATGCTGAGATTTTTGGGAAAACGTACGGTTTAGAAACAATCGGTTTGCGTTATTTTAATGTTTTCGGACGGAAACAAGACCCTAAAGGTGCTTATGCCGCAGTTATTCCTAAATTTGTGATGCAGTTGATGCAACATGAAAGTCCAATAATTAATGGAGATGGAAATTATTCTAGAGATTTTACCTATATCGACAATGTTATTCAAATGAATGAATTGGCAATGACGACCGCTCATCCAGAAGCTATTAATACTGTTTTTAATACTGCCTTTGGAGACCGTAATACATTGAATGATCTTGTGGGGTATTTGAAAAAGTATTTAGGGGAATTTGATGAAAGCATTAAAAACATTCCTATTAATTATGGTCCCAATCGCGCGGGCGACATTCCTCATTCGTTGGCTAGTATTGATAAGGCAAAACGGCTTTTAGGGTATGCTCCTCAGTTTTCTCTACAACAGGGCTTAAAAGAAGCGGTGGTTTGGTATTGGGAGCATTTGAGATAGTACTTCAACCACTTTTGTTTCTTATTGGCTATTCTCAGTCGCCAAAAAAGGTTTAATCTAAAGTAATAAAAATAAAAAATGTCAATTACAAAAATATGTTGCATAGGAGCCGGATATGTTGGAGGACCAACGATGGCGGTTATAGCACAAAAATGTCCACATATCCAAGTGACTGTGGTGGATTTGAATCAAGAAAGAATTGCGGCATGGAATGATGCAGACGTGAACAATATTCCAATTTACGAGCCCGGTTTGTCCGAAGTTGTAGAAGAAGCTCGAGGGCGTAATTTGTTTTTTTCTACCGATGTGGAAAAAGCTATTGATGAAGCGCAGCTGATTTTTATCTCAGTGAACACCCCAACCAAAACTTATGGAAAAGGAAAGGGAATGGCTGCGGATTTAAAATACATCGAGTTGTGTGCCCGTCAGATTGCTAAAATTGCGAAAGACAATAAAATTGTAGTTGAAAAGTCGACTTTACCAGTGCGTACAGCCGAAGCGATTAAAAGTATTTTAGATTATACAGGTAATGGGGTACAGTTTCAAATTTTATCTAACCCAGAGTTTTTAGCTGAAGGTACTGCAGTGAACGATTTGTTATTTCCTGACCGAATTTTGATTGGGGGTGATGCTTCAATAGAAGGACAAAAAGCTATCCAAGCTTTAGTCGATGTATATTCTAATTGGGTTTCGCCTGAAAAGATTTTGACGACTAATTTATGGTCTTCCGAATTGTCTAAATTAACGGCTAATGCTTTTTTAGCGCAGCGCATTTCTTCCATCAATGCGATGTCGGAATTATGTGAACAAACGGGTGCAGATGTGAATGAAGTCGCTAAGGCTATTGGAATGGATAGTCGAATTGGACCCAAGTTTTTGAAAGCCTCAGTTGGGTTTGGGGGGTCTTGTTTTCAAAAGGATATTTTGAATTTGGTGTATATTGCTAAGTCCTATGGTTTATATGAAGTGGCCGATTATTGGGAGCAGGTCATTATTATGAATGATCATCAAAAAAGACGTTTCTCTAATAAAATTGTGCAAACCTTATACAATACGGTAGCCGATAAAAAGATCGCTTTTTTAGGCTGGGCCTTTAAGAAAGATACCAATGATACTCGTGAATCGGCGGCTATTTATGTGGCTGATGATTTGATTAATGAAGAAGCGCGACTTTCGGTGTATGATCCTAAGGTACCGTTTAAAAAAGTACTTGCCGATTTGGATTATTTAGAGTCACGAAGTACAACACAAAATCAAAAACATATTGCTCCTGCAACTTCTGCCTATGAAGCATGTGAAAACGCTCATGCTGTTGCCATTCTAACAGAGTGGGATGAGTTTAGAACTTACGACTGGCAAAGAATTTACGATAGTATGCAAAAACCGGCCTTTGTTTTTGATGGGCGAAATATTTTAGACGCTGACCAGATGAAAGCCATTGGTTTTGTTTACAATAGGATTGGGGCTTAGTAATACTATGGGGTGTTGGTTAAAGAATTAAACAGCTAACCAAGTTAGACCAAAAAACTATCATTAATTTTAGTGATTTTTTATTTTCATTTTTTAATTTATAATATCGATTAGCGTTTCAAAAACAGTAGGTTGTATTTCGAGTGCCGCTTTTTGTTTTTTTTTGCAACTTTTAAATGCTAGGTATAGCTGTTTAGATTTTGTTATATTTGCAATCCCGATAACTTTCAGCTGACTGTTGTTGATTTAAAATAAGTAGCGCATTGGATACAAAAATTAAAATTGCCGTAATTGGATTAGGATATGTAGGATTGCCTTTGGCTAGACTTTTTGCTACTCAGTATTCAGTTGTTGGATTTGATATTAATGAAAACCGAATTTCCGAATTGCAAAAAGGGACTGATAGTACTTTAGAAGTAGCGGATGCGGTTCTTCAATCTGTTTTGGTTCACGATTTCGACTCCGTTACTAAAGGTTTGTTATGTTCTAGTGATTTAGCAACTATTCAAGATTGTAATTATTACATCGTTACGGTACCTACACCCGTGGATAAAAACAATCGACCTGACTTATCACCTTTATATAAATCCAGTGCAACAGTTGGAAAAGTATTAAAAAAAGGAGATGTCGTTATTTACGAATCTACTGTTTATCCGGGTGTAACCGAAGAGGAGTGTGTGCCTGTTTTAGAGCAGGTTTCGGGGCTTCAATTTAATGTTGATTTTTTTGCTGGGTATTCTCCTGAACGTATTAATCCAGGGGATAAAGAACATACCGTAGAAAAAATTTTAAAAATCACCTCGGGATCTACTCCTGAAGTTGGTCAAAAAGTTGATGCCTTGTATCGATCGGTTATCTTGGCCGGGACTCATTTGGCACCTTCTATAAAAGTAGCCGAAGCCGCTAAAGTTATCGAAAATTCGCAGCGTGATATCAACATTGCTTTTGTTAATGAATTAGCTAAAATCTTCAATTTACTCGATATAGATACTGCCGAGGTCTTAAAGGCAGCGAGTACGAAATGGAATTTCCTACCCTTCAAGCCAGGCTTGGTGGGAGGGCATTGTATTGGGGTTGATCCTTATTATTTGGCACAAAAAGCCCAAGAGAAAGGGTATCATCCCGAAATTATTTTAGCTGGGCGACGTTTGAATGACAGCATGGGGGAATATGTGGCTTCTCAAGTCGTAAAGCTCATGATTAAAAAAGGGGTGACGATCAATGGCGCCAACTTGTTGTTGTTAGGAATTACTTTCAAAGAAAATTGTCCCGACGTTCGTAACACCAAAATCGTAGATGTGGTTCGCGCTTTGGTAGATTATGGTATTCAGGTTACGATTTATGACCCTTGGGCTAATCCTGATGAAGTAGTGCATGAATACAGATTGACTACGATAAACGAATTGCCAAATACTACTTTTGATACTATAGTTTTAGGGGTAGCGCATCAAGTTTTTTTGGATATAGACTATGCTGTTTTGAGAAAAGAGAAAAGCGTTTTATATGATGTAAAAGGGGTGTTACAAGTGCCTGTGGATGGGAAGTTGTAAGCTAAATTGTTAGTTATTTGTGTTTTTGTTTTGTGATTTATGGGTTTTAGGTTAACTGTTGACTAAAAATATAATATAAAAATTTGCTAGGATTTAGTTTTATATGTGTTGGTTTTGGTTTGCGGAGAACCTATGATATAGATTACTTTGATAAAAAATAAAAGATGAAAAAAATATTGATTACTGGAGGTGCAGGGTTTATTGGGTCACACGTGGTGAGGCGTTTCGTAACTAATTATCCTCATTATCATGTTTTTAATTTAGATGCTTTGACGTATGCAGGTAATCTAGAGAATGTCAAGGATATTGAAAAAGCGCCTAATTACACTTTTGTTAAGGGAGATATAACCGATGAAGCTTTCATTGGCGCTTTGTTTGCTCAGTATCATTTTGATGGTGTACTACATTTAGCAGCTGAATCGCATGTCGATAGATCTATTACGGATCCTTTGGCGTTTGTCAAGACGAATGTTTTTGGTACTATGATTTTATTGAATGCCGCTAAAAATCAGTGGAAAGGTAGTTTTGAAGGTAAACGCTTTTATCATATTAGTACTGATGAGGTTTATGGATCTTTGGGTACTGAAGGGCTCTTTACCGAGACCACTCCTTATGATCCTAATTCGCCCTATTCGGCTTCAAAAGCGAGCTCGGATCACTTCGTGCGTGCTTATGGCGAAACGTACGGATTGCCTTATGTGCTTACTAATTGTTCGAACAATTACGGACCGTATCATTTTCCAGAGAAATTGATTCCACTTTTTGTCAATAATATCATTCATAATAAATCTTTACCTGTTTATGGTGATGGGAATTATACTAGAGACTGGTTGTTTGTTAAGGATCACGCGGTAGCTATCGATTTGGTTTTTCACAAAGGAAAGAATCATGAAACTTATAATATCGGAGGTTTTAATGAATGGAAAAATATTGATTTGGTGAAACTCTTGTGCCGTATCATGGATGAAAAATTAGGTCGTCCAGAAGGAAATTCTCAAGAGTTGATTACTTACGTGAAAGATCGTCCTGGGCATGATTTGCGTTACGCTATTGATGCTAGTAAAATTAATAAAGAATTAGGTTGGAAGCCTTCTGTTACTTTTGAAGAAGGACTAGAGCAAACTATCGATTGGTATTTGAGCAATCAAGAATGGTTGAATAATGTTACTTCTGGGGCGTATGCTTCGTATTATGAGCAGCAGTATTTGTAGTTGGCGGTTATCCGTTTTAAGTTATGAGTTGACGTAACAGACAACCAAGAATGGACAATCGAGAACCGAAAGATAATAACTGAAAACCGAAAATGAATTGGTACGTACTCTATACAAAGCCCAAATGGGAGAAGAAGGTAGCTGAAAGGCTTAATGCAATTGGTATTACTTCTTATTGTCCTACAGTAGTTAAGGTGCAACAATGGAGTGATCGGAAGAAAAAAGTGGAAGTGCCTTTGTTTTCGTCCTATGTCTTTGTGCATTTGGAGGAAAAGGAGAGGAATGATGTTTTTGCGGTTACTGGAGTGCTACGTTATTTGTTTTGGCTAGGGAAGCCTGCTGTAGTTCGAGAGAACGAAATTCAGGCTATTCAGCACTGGCTGTCGGAGCCCGATGGGTTTGAGATTGCTGTCACAACTTGGCAACCGGGCGATCGCGTGGCCTTAGAATATGGAGTTTTTAAAGATCAATCGGCTATTGTTCAGGAAGTTAAAAGTAATGCTTGTGTCTTGGTTTTGGAAGCCTTGGGTTGTGTGTTGCGGGTTGGGAAGAAGTGAGGAGTGAGATGTGAAAAGTGAGTATATGGATTGGTGAAATTGGTGAGTTTTGTAAGAGTAAATCTTATTTTATTTATTCTCAACTATTTGATTAGTAGTTTGCATGAATTTATAAAATTAAGATTTAAATAGTCTGTAAATTCTTGTTTATTTGCGTTAAATTCGTAAAAAAAATAAAAAGGGAGTCTTGAATGGGACTCACAGTGGCGGAGCCTTGGATAGAGATGAGGAGTGAGAAAGTAGAAGTGAGTTTGTAAGTAATCAGTGAGGGAGTAGGTGGTAAATAAAGGATAGAAGTTAAAAGTTATAAAAAATTAGTTGCGTCAGGCCATCGCTTTTAGTCCTTAGCTGTGATCGGTCTGAAAGTTGCATAAACAGATTACAAATTTCTTATATCAGTCGTTGAAAAGGCTGAACATAAATACATTTAATAGATATGAAAAAAATAATACTTGCTTTTGTTTTGGTTTTAGCTTTTTTACAGCCGTACATGTTGGTGGCTCAGGATTTATTAAAAAGTCAAAATTTAAGTGCTGTAATAGTTGATAATTTAAAGGACACAGATATTCTTAAAATAAAAGCACAGTTAAAAGCGAATAATTTGTCAATTGATCAAGCGGAAACTATGGCACTTTCAAAAGGGATGTCAGCAACAGAGTTTGGTAAATTGAAACTCCGATTGCAAGAAGAAAATCAGGAGCAAGTGCTAACAAAATCAGAACCTTTATCTTTTCAAGAAGGTAGAGTAAAGGAAAAGGCTGCTGCTGGAAAAGTTAAGGACACTACCATCGCAAGAATCTTTGGTACGGAGTTGTTTGATAATCCAACACTTAATTTTGAACCAGATTTAAAGTTAGCGACTCCTGTAAATTATGTTTTAGGTCCTGGAGATGAGTTACAAGTGGCTATTTATGGAGTACAAGAATACAGTGGTTCATTAGCCGTTTCTCCAGAGGGTAAAGTGTCTATCCCCTATGTTGGACAACTTTATGTTAGTGGTATGACGGTTGAAGCAGCGACAGCTAAGATTAAAGGCGCAGTAGCTAAGGTCTATAGTACGGTAAGAAATGGACAATCTACACTTTCCGTAAGTTTAGGACGCATACGAACGATTAAAATTACAGTGATTGGTGGTAAACAACCTGGAAATTACTCCGTTTCTTCGTTAGGAACCGTTTATCATGCCTTGCATTTGGCGGGAGGGCCAGGTATAAATGGTAGTTTCCGAAATATTGAATTGATTCGTAACAATAAGTTGCTACGAAATATCGATTTATATCGTTTTTTAGTAAGTGGTAATGCTAGCGACAATATTGGTTTAAAAGACAACGACGTAATAAGGATACCTTCTTATTCAAATCGAGTGACTATTGAGGGGGAAGTTAAAAGAGCAGGTATTTTTGAATTAAAATCAGGAGAGAGTTTTAAAGACTTGCTTCGTTATGCCTCGGGTTTTACAGATATGGCCTATACCGCATCTGTGCAAGTATTACAAAAAACAGCTAAAGAATTGAAGGTAGAAGATATTAAGTCAAGTAGCTTCGGTAGTTATCTTCCTAAAACAGGTGATTTCTTTAAAGTTGCTGAAATTTTAAATCGTTTCGAAAATAAGATTGCCATACAAGGAGCTGTTTTTAGACCTAGTATTTATTCCTTCTATTCCGGTATGAGGGTTATGGATTTGATCAAGTTGGCTGAAGGATTAAAAGAAGACGCTTATCTCAAAAGAGCACGGATAAGCCGTTTAAAAAGTGACTTGACAACCGAGGTTATTTCCATAGCCTTAGATCAAGCGCTAAACAATCAAAATCAAGCGAATATTTTATTGCAAAAAGATGATGAAGTAACGATTTACTCCGTAAATGATTTTGTAGAAGATTATGTGGTAACCATAGAAGGGGAGATAAAAAAACCAGGGGCTTATGCTTATCTAGAAAATTTGACCTTAAATGATTTGTTGATAGAAGCAGGGGGACTGAAAGATGCAGCCTCAAAACGTGTAGAAATTGCGCGTATGAAAAAAGCTGAAGAAATAGACGATAAAGATCTCAATAGGGTTGAACTAATTCAACTAGATATTGATCCTAAGAGTAACGAACAGCTTACTAATTTTAGCTTACAACCTTTTGATGTTGTTACCATAAGACGCATTGGATTGTATGAAAAACCACAAACTGTTTCTGTTGAAGGAGCAGTTGCTTACCCTGGAAAGTATGTGATTAGTACTAAAAACGAAACCATTTATGATGTTATTTCAAGAGCAGGAGGCTTATTGTCTAAAGCAAATATCTTTGGTGTAAAAGTGATACGCTCGATTAAACAAAAACAAATTAACGATTTAAAACGAGTTAATACTGGGGATGAATCTAATAAAGAAGAGTTAAAAGATATAATTGCCCAAAATTTGAATCAAACAATTATTCCAATTGATTGGGATCAGATTGAAAAAGACCCTAGACATAGAAGTAACATTGTATTGCAAGCAGGTGATAAAATACAAGTGGCAGATTATGATGGAAGTGTTAAGGTCTCTGGCAATGTAGTGTTAATGTCTGAGATTCCTTTTCATAAAGGAAAAGGATTTGCTTATTATTTTAATGCAGTAGGAGGGGTTGATGACAAAGGCTGGAAGAAAAAATCCTATATTGTTTATCCTAATGGTAAGGCAGCTACTACAAGTAGTTTTTTGTTTTTCACCAGCTATCCAAAAGTAATTGCGGGATCACAAATTATTGTTCCTGAAAAACCCGAAAGACAGAAGATGACTACGGGAGAGTGGGTTAGTATTGGAAGTGTGATTACAAGTTTGGCACTATTAGTAGTAACGGCGTTTAAGTAGTTGTGGTTTGTGAGTTGGGGATTGCGGTTATGGGTTAAGTCTTTACAGTAGTCCTTATAAAATAACCTCATTTGTCAGCTTGAGTGCAGTCGAGACAGCTTAGTCCGAAAACCTAAAGTAAGATAGAAAGTAGAAGGTAGAAAATAGAGCTAAAGTGTAAAATTTTAACCAATTAATACGTTAAACAATTAATCGAAAACCGAAATTTGAATAATGGAGGAACAAAAAAATAGCATAAAGAGCGACGAAATATCGTTAAAAGAGTTAATAGGAAAAATTAAGGATTGGTACCACTATTTGCTTACGAAATGGAAGCTTATTGTACTGGTAGGGATTATTGGAGGAGTCCTAGGTCTTACTTATTCTTTTATAAAACAACCGGTCTATACGGCAACTTTAACCTTTGCTTTAGAAGATGAAAAAGCAGGGGGTGGTTTAGGTGGTGCTTTAGGATTAGCAAGTACTTTAGGATTGGATTTAGGTAGTAGTGGAGGAAGTATGTTTGCGGGTTCTAATCTAACCGAGTTATTCAAATCACGTGCTATGGTGGAGAAAACCCTGCTAAGTACAGTTATTGATACCAACGGAAAGCTTATTACCTTAGCCGAAGTGTACATCAAAAACAACGACTGGCGAGAAAAATGGGAGAGGCAAGCTCAACTCAAAACTATTCAATTTTTGCCTGGTGTAAAGCGTGCGTATTTCACAAGAGTGCATGATAGTATTTTGGGTGTTATGTATGAAAATCTTTCTAAAAAGAGCTTGTCGGTATTCCAAAAAGAAAAAAAAATTGCGATTGTTAATATTGATGTCATTGATAAAAACGAATTGTTTGCTAAACAGTTTTGTGAGAACTTAGCCAAGACCGTTTCTGATTTTTATGTTACTACGAAAAGCAAAAAAGCCAAAATGAATATGGATATTCTAATTCGCCAAACGGATTCTATTCGTGGGGAGTTGAATGGGGCGATAACTGGAGTGGCAGTAGCCAATGATAATACCTTTAATTTGAATCCTGCTTTGAATGTTCGTAGAGCCCCCTCTGCTAGGCGACAAGTGGATGTTCAGGCTAATACGGCCATTCTAACCGAATTAGTCAAACAAACAGAATTGGCTAAAGTTACCTTAAGAAAAGAAACTCCTTTAATTCAGGTAATTGATCGTCCGATATTGCCTTTGCCTAAAGTAAGATTAGATAAAGCTAAAGGACTGTTATTGGGTGGATTTTTAGCAGTTTTTTTGACTGTTTTATTTTTGATTGGAAGGCGTGTAATGAAAGAGATGATGAATTAGTCACGGGTTAGCTGTTTTAAATGGTTAATCGGCTAATTAATTTAAAAGGTTAAGAAAGGTAACGTTGAGTAACTAAAGAAATTTTATGTATAGTGCAGTTGATACTCTTTAGTCCAAAGTTCTAAAAGAACGGAATACAACAAAGTATAGGGTTGAGAATAAGAGGAAGATAAAATAGGAGCTTGAAATTAAAGTTTAATCGTTTAAGATTTAAGGTTGTAATAAAAACCTTTATCCTTCAACAAATAACATAGCCTCTAGATAGTTTCCCATTTGGGAGCTAGAATGGCTTCATCATATGAAAATAGGAATTACCTTTAGTGCTTTTGATTTGTTTCACGCTGGTCACGTAAAAATGTTAGAAGAAGCGAAACGTCAATGTGACTATTTAATTGTGGGTTTACAAACGGATCCTAATTTAGATAGACCAGAAAAAAACCAACCAGTGCAAACAGTTGTAGAGCGTTACATTCAATTGAAGGGCTGTAAGTTTGTGGATGAAATTGTTCCTTACGCTACTGAACAGGATTTAGAAGACATCTTGCGTTCTTTTAAAATTGACATACGCATCCTAGGAGACGAATATCAGGAGTAAAACTTTACTGGGCGAATATATTGCGAAGCTAAGGGAATTGAATTGTATTTCAATATAAGAGATCATCGGTTTTCAAGCTCAGGTTTGCGAAAAGAATTGAGTCAGAAAGAGATGAAATTTAAAATATAAGAAAATATAACATTAATTTAAATGATAAAAAATTTAATCATATTTGGTACACGACCTGAGGCTATTAAAATGGCACCACTAGTCAATGCGTTCAGAACGTATTCGGATGAATTTGAAACTAGAGTTTGTGTAACAGCTCAACATAGAGAGATGTTAGATCAAGTCTTAGATTTTTTTGCAATAAAACCTGATTTTGATTTAGATTTAATGAAACCTAATCAAAACCTATACTCTTTAACATCTGATATTATTTTAGGACTAAAATCTGTTTTAGAAGAGTTTAAGCCTGATTATGTGTATGTACATGGCGATACTACTACAACTATGGCAGCAAGTATCTCAGCATTTTATTCTGGTGCAAAAGTTTGTCACATAGAAGCAGGTTTGCGAACACATAATAAATATTCTCCGTTTCCTGAAGAAATGAATCGTCAAGTAACTGGAAGAATTGCTGATTTTCATTTTGCACCTACAACTGCTTCACAACATAATTTGTTAGCTGAGAATATAAGTAGTGAAAAAATATTGGTTACAGGAAATACTGTTATAGATGCTTTATTAGAAAGTGTTGTAATTGTTGATAAAATCGAGAATGAAGAAATTGATTTTTTATTAAAAGTTATTGATTCTTCAAAAAAAATAATTTTAGTAACAGGGCATCGAAGAGAAAATCATGGACAAGGATTTATAAATATTTGTGAAGCATTGAAAGAAATTGCTTTGCAACATCCAGAAGTTCAAATCATTTATCCTGTCCATCTAAATCCAAATGTGAAAAAACCTGTTTACGAAATACTTTCTAATATTTCTAACATACAGTTAATAGATCCATTGAGTTATCCTGCTTTTGTATGGCTAATGAAAGAGTCGTATTTAATAATTACTGATTCTGGCGGTGTTCAGGAAGAAGCTCCCAGTTTAGGGAAGCCAGTGTTGGTTTTGCGTGATACAACAGAAAGGCCTGAGGCTGTTGAGGCTGGAACAGTAATTTTAGTAGGCACCAATAAAGAAAAAATAGTATCTGAAACAAAAAAATTATTGATAAATTTTAAGCATTATACTGATATGAGTGCCTTACACAACCCATATGGAGATGGTAGTGCATGCAAAAGAATAATTGAATTCATACGCGAGAACCAGTAATGAAAATGAATTCCGCTAGTAGTATTGGTAATAAGTTATTTAAAGAAACAGTAATTTATTCTATAGGGAGTTTCGGTTCAAAAATTTTATCTTTTCTATTACTCCCTTTTTATACTTTTTTATTAACCAAAAAAGATTTGGGGGAATATGATATATTTATAACTACGATTACATTATTTGTGCCTTTAGTTTCACTACAAATATCAGATGCTGCATATAGATGGTTGATCGAAATAGATATTGATAATAAGTGTTTGAAAAAACAAATAATTACCAATACTTTATTTTTGTTTGGTATTGGTTTTTTGCTTTTTTCAGTTTCATTTTTAATATATTCTGAATTTGAGGATTTCAAGTATAAGACATATTTTTTCTTCTTAATGTTTCTTAACTGCCTTTTGCCAATATTGCAAAATATTTTAAGAGGCGAAGGGCAAACTGAAAAATTTGCGCTAAATGGTCTTTTTACCACATTTTTAGTAATAATTTTTAATGTAATTTTTATTTATTTCTTACACTTAAAAGTTGAAGGTATTTTACTAGCGAATGTTGTAGCTTATACATTAGGATGTTTAGTCATTTTAATTCAAATCAATATTTTTAAATACTTTTCTTTTAAAAGTTTAGATAAAAAATTATTGAAAGAGATGTGTTATTATTCTCTACCTCTTATCCCTAATTTAATTAGCTGGTGGGTTATAGGTTCAGCAAGTAAGTTTGTTATTTTGCATTATTTAGGGGCTGAAGCTAATGGGATTTATGCAATTTCTTCGAGATTTCCTTCTATAATTGTAATCATAAATTCAATTTTTGTTTTGCCCATACAAGATGCTTTTCTTAAAAAAGATATTAAAATTGAAGATTTTAATAAATTATTGGTTTATTTTGTTAAAATTGAGTTTAGTATGATAATTTTGTTAATTGCTGGCGCACCAATTTATACCAAGTATATTGTTGATTTAGCGTTTTACGAATCTTGGAAGTTTATGCCTTTTTTATATTTGGGAGTGGGTTTTAATACAATAGCAGCATTAATAAGTCTTATTTATCAAAAAAGTAGGGCAACAGTAAAAATAACTGTTACTACCATAATTGGTGGAATTGTTTCTATAGGGCTTTGTGTTTTGTTAGTAAATGAATATGGATTATATGGTATTTCTATATCTTATTTTTTTGGTTTTTTTGTTATATTTTTATTGAGGTACATAGATTTAAAAAAAGTATTGGTTCAGGAGATAAAAATATTTAATTATATTTTTGCATTAATAAGTATTATTGCCGTGATTTTTTTGATGGATTTTTTAACGTTTCTATATCAGTTAGTTTTATTTGTCATAGTTTTTTTATTGACTGTCTACTCCAATAAAGGTTTAATTTTTAAATTGTTGAAAAAATGATTTTACGGACAATTTTTGAGTTTTATAAGAATTATAAACTTAAAAGAGTATTGAAAAATCTTAAAAGTAATGGAATTTGTAATCAGATAAGTTCTTCAATATTTATTTATTACCCTGAAAGAGTTACTTTTGGGGATTACATTTACATAGGGCCTAATGCAGAAATTAATGGATTAGGTGGACTAGAAATAATGAATGGTGTAATTATTGGCCCTAACCTTGTTTTACATTCTGCAAATCATAATTTTAAAGATTCAAAATATATTCCTTATGATGAAACTTTTGATTTTAGAAAAGTTCTTATAGAAGAGAATGTTTGGATTGGTGGGAATGTAATTATTACTCCTGGTAGTACTATAGGGGAGGGTAGTATTATTGGAGCGGGATGCGTAGTTTCAGGAAATATTCCACCACTTTCTATTGTAGTTGGCAATCCATGTAAAGTTATTAAAACAAGGGATGCAGAACACTATTATAAACTTAAAAACGAGAAAAAGTTTTATCTCAAAGCTAAGTTAGAAAACAATCTAGAACCACAGGTTAATTATAATTATAGAGAGTGATTTTTAGAATAATAGTAAATTATTTTTAAGTTTTATGTCTACAGATATTCCTTTTTTTAAGCTACGGTTTGTACCATTTTTAATCGTTTGTTTTTTTTCTTTTTATTCTTGCTGCAAGGATGATATTCCTGAGCCAAAAGCAATTTCAAAATTTGATACTACTTCTGGGCTTAAAGATATCGATGTTAAAAAACAATATGATGTGGTTGTTTATGGAGGTACTGCTGCGGGTATTATAGCGGCTGTAGAACTTTCCAAATCAAGAAAAAGTGTTCTTCTTATAAAACCCTTGAATACAGCTTTGGGGGGTATGACTGCAAATGGACTTGGTATCACAGATGTTGTTAATACCAACATATTGGGTGGATTGACTAGGGATTTCTATAAATCGATTAAAGAGTACTATAGTAATTCACAAAATTGGTTTATAGGAAATGCGGCTAATTACGCCAGGTATTCTTATGATGGTGATGTAATGATTTGGTTTGAACCTAAAGCTGCTCAGTATGTTTTGAGAGATTTGATCGTTAAAAATGCAATTCCTGTTTTGCACACGGAAAGACTTGATTTGCAAAATGGTGTTACCAAAAATTCTCTAAATGCGATCACTGCAATAAAAATGGAATCAGGTTTAATTATACAAGGTAAAATATTTATTGATGCAACGTATGAAGGAGATCTAATGGCTAAAAGTGGTGTTTCATATGCAGTTGGTAGAGAAAGCAATTCTCAGTATAATGAACAAACAAATGGTGTGCAAAGGATTTATGCTACCAGTCGCAATCAGTTCCCCAATGGTATAAAGCGTTTGGGCTATTTGATGAATTTACCACCTAATGGGACGGGAGATAAAAAAATACAAGCATTTTGCTTCAGAATGTGTTTGACCAATGCACCAGAAAATCGTATAAAAATAGAAAAGCCAGCTGGATATGATGAGAATGATTACGATTTACTGTTTGAATATCTAAAACTATATAATGGTAATACTTTTTTTGATTTAATGCCATTACCTAATAGTAAGACAGACTCAAATAATTTTGGTCCAATTTCAACAAACTATGTCGGTAAGAATTATAATTATCCAGAGGGAAATTATTCTGAAAGGGAAATGATAATTGCGGATCATAAGCGATATCAAATTGGGTTTTTATGGACCCTAGCCAATCATCCAAAAGTGCCAGAAAGAATACGTGATTTTTACAAGGAATGGGGACTACCAAAAGATGAATTTATAGATAACGGTAATTGGCCCAATCAATTATATATCAGGGAGGCAAGAAGAATGATTAGCGAATATGTAATTACTGAAAAGAACTGTAGCGGAAAGATTATTGCCGATCAAGGTGTTGCTATGGGAGATTATCCAATGGACTCTCATATTGTGCAACGTTATATAGACCAAAATGGGAACGTTAAGAATGAAGGTCAGTTTATGGCAAGAACTCCTAAACCGTACCCTATTGACTATCGTGCAATTGTTCCTAAACAAACGGAATGTACAAATTTATTTGTTCCTATCTGTTTGTCTGCATCTAGAATTGCATATAGCTCATTAAGAATGGAGCCTGTTTATATGTCATTGGGACAAGCATCAGCAGTAGCAGCAATATTGGCATTGAACAATAACATAACAGTTCAAAATGTACCATACGAAAACTTGAGAAATTCATTATTAGAAAAAAAAGTTGTATTACAATAATATAAATGACAAAACTAACAATAAGAGGCGCTTACGGAGAAACTAATTTCGGTGATGATTTATTGATGTGCGTGTTTGAAAACTATTTTTTAACAGAGTTTGATGATTTACAGTTAAATTTTGTAGGTGAGAACAGTAATTATGTTGATCTTCTTTTGACAAAAGGTAAGTATATGCAGTCTAGTTTTGTAGCTGATTGGGAAATATATGGAGGAGGGACTCAATTTTTCGCTTTTCAAAGCAAAAATGAAACCTCTCTAAAGCAAAAAGTACTTTTTGCGATTAATAATCCAAAAGCTATAAAAGAAAGAATAAAAAAAATCCTTGTTAAGGATAAATATGATGAGGCGAAAGTTGCTTTTTTAGGTTTTGGAATAGGTCCTTTTTATGAAAATTATGAAGCAATACTTCATGCAAAAGAGAAGACATCTAAAGCTAATTTTGTTGGGGTCAGAGACGAAGTGTCTTATAGTTATTGCACAGAATGGAATATTCCAGCAATATTAGGTGCCGATGTCGTTTTTTCATCGTATTTCAACAAACCCGATATACTAAAATCTACTCATTCAAGTGGGAAAATAAAAATTGGAATAATTGTTAGGGATTGGGACTGGGAGAAATCAGGTAATAGCTACATTAATAATCTACTAGAATTCTATAAAAACTATTCAGATGCAGAATTTCAATTTATTGTTTTTGCTCCATCTAGAGATAAGGAATGGATTGCAAAATTAAAGAATGAAAATGTTTTACTTTGGGATCCACAAAAGTATTCGATCAAATCTTTTTTAGATGAATTGAATAAATTTGATGGGTTTATTTCAGCTCGATACCATGGAGCGATTGTAGCTTCATTGTTAAATAAGCCTGTTATATGTGTTGAAATAGAACCCAAATTAAGAATATTAACTGAACAAGTAAAAGAAATTAAACTTTGGAAAAAGCCATTTGATGTTAAAGATTTGGCTGATTTAGTCAATCAATTAGATTTCAATGTTGATTACACAGACTCTTTAAATGAAAGAAAAGCAAATGCAGATTATATGCTTCTGGAGTTTAAAAAAATCTTTCACGAAATCGGATAGTTTTTTTACCCACACTAAATTGTACTTGAGTAACAAAAACACTAAGTAATTTTTTTAATTAAAGAAGTTCGCAAGTTAGCGATTTAACTTGCGTCGTAATTCCTAATAAATATGATAGTTCTTTTTTATTTGCCTAAAAGCGCCATGAACGAGGCAACAGAATATTATTCTAATCTAATGATCAAGGCATTTAATAGTTATGAAGTAATTATCTCAGAAACTCCCTATGTAGAAGAAAAAGTAGATATTATTGTTACTATAAGATTGGGGGATCAAAGTAAATTAAGATATACTAAAAAAAATAAAAAATATATTTATGTTAATTGGTTTCAGGGAATAGGTCCTGAAGAGTATGAATTATTGCATAATTACACATTAAAATCAAAGTTGGGTAAGTTTTACTTAAGCTATTTGGAGAAAAAGGGTCTTCAAAAAACAAATTTGTGTTTTTTTGTGTCTAAAGCAATGAAGGATTTTTATGAAAACAAATATAAATTAAGTTTTGAAAAAAAATCAATTGTTGTTCCATGCTATAACAAAGAGCTTGATGAATCCTCTTTTTTTGTCCAAAGAAAATACGAAAATCTTAGTTTTGTTTATGCAGGAGCGCTATATGGTTGGCAATGTATAGAGGAGAGCCTACAGGTTTTTAAAAAAATTTATGAAAATAATTCATCAGCACAATTAACTTTATTAACAGGACAAAAAGAGCAGGCTGCTGAATTAATAAAAAAATATGATTTAAAAAACGTGTCAGTTGGTTTTGTCAAATTAGAAAATTTACAAGATGAACTTGCAAAATATAAATATGGGTTTTTATTAAGAAAAAATGATCCAATTAATAATGTCGCAACACCAACAAAAATGAATTCGTATTTGGCAGCGGGAATCATTCCAGTGTATACTGATGTAGTTAAAGATTTTGAAGAAAATATTGATTTATTAGATTATTCAATAAAATTTAGAATAGAGAAAGATTCTTTGGAAAAAATAGCTGATGAAATTGTCGTTTTTGATAAAAAAAGCATAAATATAAATGAAATTATAAAGGTTTATAAACAGATTTTTTCGCAATACTATTCAGATGATAAATATATTAGTGAAATCCGAAAAAAGTTAGCTTCTTTAAATTTATAAATATCATTTAATATTTTTAAGATTTTAAATAAATTATTATAAAATGATGGTATCAATAGGGATTCCTATCTATAATGCTGATCAATATCTTCGATTAGCCATAGATTCTGTTTTAAAACAAACCTACTACAACTTTGAACTGTTATTAGTAAATGATGGTTCTTCAGATAATTCTTTAGAAATAATGAATTCGTATGACGATCCTCGAATAAAAATTATAAACGATGGAGTTAATAAAGGATTAATATATAGATTAAATGAAATGATTAATCTTTCTACTGGGAAATATTTTGCAAGAATGGATGCTGATGATATAATGTTTCCTGATAGAATTGAAAAACAGTTAGAATTATTACTTAGTAATTCTGAAATAGACCTTGTTTTTGGAGATGCTGTTAGTATAGATAAGGAGAATCAAGTTTTAGGATATAAAAAATCTTTTGCAGTTAATAACAAAAATGATGTTCTCAAAGGAATTTATCCTATTCATCCAACTGTAATGGCAAAAAGAGAGGTACTACTGAATAATCCTTATAAAGAAGGATTCATACAAATGGAGGATATGGAGTTATGGTACAGGCTAATTGAAGTTAATTGTTTCCAAAACTTGAATTGTCCTTTATTGTTTTATAGGGAAGACGGTAGCAATAATTCTCGAAAGCATTTAAAAATGATTAAAGGCAAGTTACGATTTGCCGAAACATATAAAACAGGAGTAATTAGTAAAATGAAATTAGTTTCAATATCTTATGTTAAGTATATTATCTATCTAATTTTAGAGAAACTAGAAAAAGAGCATATTTTATTAAATAAAAGATTTCAAAATTTGACACCAATCGAAAAAGTAAGTTTTGAAAAACAGTTAGATTTGATTAAAGGTGGCACAGTATAAAATACTATACTATACTATATATTCTGTTGCTGCATTATTTGCAGTATTTACAGCATTTAGTATAGATTTTAAAAAAAGAAACTACAAAGGTGCGGCTGATTGGATTGTATATGTTCTGATGTTCGCATATATTTTTCTATTTGGGATGCGTGCTGAAAATATTGGTACAGATACAACAATGTATCATTGGCAATACACACATTATGATGAAATAACTTTCGGTACTGATGCGCCTATAGGTTTGATTTTTAATTTTTTACATATCTTTAGTGATGGTCCTCAAATTTTTTTATTTGTAATGAGTTTGTTATATGTATCATTAAATTTTTATGCTCTAAAGAAGTATGCAAAATTTTATGAGTTTAACTTTTCTCTTATAGTTTTTTCATTAATTAGCCTTTTTTTCTTTGAATCATTGGGTATAAATATTATTAGACAAGGTCTATCTTTAGCTTTTTTTGTATTGGCTATTGTGTTTCGTGATGTTTCACCAACAAAGAGATTAAGATGGATTTTGTTTTTTATACTATCGATATGTTTTCATTTTACTAGTTTAATTCCAGTTATACTCTACTTATTGATTTTGTATTTCAAGCGAATAAGAATTATTTACTTTTGCATAATATATTTGTTAGCAGTTTTATCTTCAGCTGCGGGAATTAGTTTTTTATCTTTTAAAGATTATTTTATTGGATTCTTATTGGTCGATGAGAGAAGAAGTGGTTATTTAGATGGAAATGATTTCTCTTATGACATTGGGTTTAAGCCTCAGTTTGTAGCTTTTAATACAATATTTCTAATTCTATTTGTCTATTTGAACAAAATTCAAAAAAACGAGTTTTATTCAAGTTTATTAAAATATTATATGCTAATAAGTTCGATATTTTATATGATGTTTCAAATTCCTTTTTCCGATAGATGGGGAATAATGTCTTGGTGTGTTATCCCTTTTTTATTTGCTCCAATGTTTAAAGTTTATCAGGATAAAATTAGTTTGAAAGCGACATTTTCTATATTTTTTTTAGTGTTTATATTTTTATTTTTTCAATCTAGATAATTTTTATGTCAATACCAGTTGTTTCTTTTGCCAAAGCTACACTTTTGTGTTTATTGTTAACTCAATTATCCAGAGCCCAAAATTATATTGCTCCACCAAAGAATTTTGTAAAAATGTATTATAAAGGCTATCAAAAGTATGTTTTTCCAAAAGATGCCTACTATCTTGAAAAAAGCCTTCCAGTTAATGCCAATAAAGAAGCAAAAATTGATTATACAGAAAAACTTCAACAGGCAATTAATAAATATCCAGTAGTAATAATGCCGAATTTTCCTGTTTTAATAAATAGTAAGGGACTTTTGATTCCTTCAGACAGAATAATATATTTTAATCAATATTCAATGATTAAATTTAAAGGTCCAGCACTAGAGAGATTAAATGACATTATAAAGATATATGATGTATCAAATGTAAAAATTTACAATGCTAATATTATTGGGAGTAGGAGAGAAAAAAGCAACCAAAAAGGGGAATGGAGTGCGGGTATTTGTGTTTTGAACAGTTCAAATGTAGAGATTAATAATTTTCAAATAAAAGATACTTGGGGTGACGGAATCTTTATCGGGTCAGAGAATGGAAAAGTAAGTTCTAATATTGTAGTTAAAAATGGATTTATAGATTTTGCCAGGAGAGATGGTGTTTCCATAACTTCAGCTGATAATTTAGATATAGATTATGTTTTTATCTCTAATACTTATGGTACATTACCTATGTCAGGAATACAAATTGAGCCAAGTCTATATAGTGAGATCATTCAAAATGTTAAATTAAAGAATATATATACTTATAATAATCCAGGGGGATTAATTATTAATTTGCAATCTTTTTCGGCTAAAAGTGGCTTAAATAAGAAAGAAGTAAGTGTAAATGTGAAAAATTTCACAGACGAAGGATCAAATTATTCTTTTGGGACATCAATTAGTAATGATGATCTTACTCAGAATCCAATAGGTAAAATTATGATTACTAATGCTGTTTGGAAAAATCCTAAAAAAGATTTTTATTGGAGAAATTCTAATGCGTACGATATAAATATAGTTTTAGATAAAATAAATAAATACAAGAATAATAAATTGATAAGTACAGAAGATTAATCGCAAAATGAATAAACTAATACGATTATCGACAGTCCCATTGTCACTTAACATATTGTTAAAAGGACAGTTGAGTTTTTTAAATAATTTTTTTAATATTATTGCTGTTTCTGGCAATGGCCCTGACTTAAATGTAGTTGCTGAACGCGAAGGAGTACTTGTGTATTCAATTGAGATGGAAAGAAAAATATCTCCTTTTAAGGACGTTGTCTCTTTGGTTAAATTATATTTTTATTTTAGAAATGAACGTCCATTTATTGTACATTCAATTACACCAAAGGCTGGTTTGTTAAGTATGATTGCAGCGAAACTTGCTGGTGTTCCAATTCGTATGCATACATTTACAGGGCTAATTTTTCCATCAAAGACGGGGATATTACAAAAAATCCTAATAGCAATGGATAAATTATTGTGCTTATGTGCTACAAATATTTATCCAGAAGGAGAGGGCGTTAAAAAAGATTTAATGCGTTACAATATAACCAAAAAAGAGCTGAAAGTAATAGGAAATGGTAATATAAACGGGATAAATAAACATCATTTTAATCCAGAGTTGTATACTTCAGCAGATAGAATAAGAGAAAGGAAAAAGTTAGGGATTCAAAATAATGATTTTGTTTTCATTTTTGTTGGGCGTTTAGTTGGTGACAAAGGAATAAATGAAATGATACAGGCTTTTAAAAATTTGTCCAATGAAAATGATAGTGTTAAATTGATTTTGGTTGGACCTTTTGAACCACACTTTGATCCTTTACAACAAGAAACAGTACAAGAAATTAAAGCTAATGAAAGTATTATTTCTGTTGGTTTTCAGGAAGATGTAAGGCCCTATTTTGCTATAAGTGACTGTCTTGTTTTTCCAAGTTATCGTGAGGGTTTTCCAAATGTGGTTATGCAAGCAGGTGCTATGGGTTTACCAAGTATTGTAACAGATATTAATGGATGTAATGAGATAATAATTGATGGTAAAAATGGAATTATAATTCCTGCGAAGAGTTATAAAGCTATTCTAGAAGCGATGAAAAAAATATTTAACGAGCATGATTTCAGGAATCTTTTGAAAAATTGTGCTAGAGAAATGATAGTATCTCGATATGAACAAGATGTGGTTTGGGAAGCACTTTTATTAGAATACAAAAAATTAGAAACAAATGTATCGTAAGTTTATTAAAGCTAGTTTAGATTTTTTCTTTGCTTTAATCATACTGATTTTAGTGAGTCCTATTTTGATTTTTGTGACCATTGGTCTTTTTTTTGCGAACCAAGGTAAGCCTTTTTTCTTCCAAATTCGACCGGGTAAGAACGAGAATTTATTTCGTATTATGAAGTTCAAAACAATGAACGATAAAAAAGATGTTGAAGGTAATTTACTTTCCGATGCAGACCGTCTGACTCCTATTGGAGCTTGGGTACGTAAAACTTCTTTGGATGAATTACCACAATTGTTCAATGTGTTACGAGGGGATATGAGTTTGATTGGACCTCGCCCTTTATTATCTGAATACTTAACTTTGTACAATACCCAACAAAAAAAACGGCATTCAGTACGCCCTGGAATTACAGGTTGGGCACAAGTAAATGGTCGTAACGCCATCAGTTGGACCCAAAAATTTGAGTATGATGTTTGGTATGTGGAACATTTTAGTTTTAAATTGGATTTAAAAATTCTATTTTTGACAATAAAAAAAGTACTGATCAAAGAAGGAATCAATTCTAACACTTCCGCTACAATGGAGGAATTTAAAGGAAATTAAAATGTATCTACTTGGAGGAAACGGACATTGCAAAGTAGTTGTTGACCTTTTAAAAAAGGTGTCATCTATTACTATTGAATCAATTTTTGATGACCAACCAAAGTTCAAAGATATTGCAGGGATACCTGTTTATAAAACAAATTCCTTAGATTTTTTTAGAAACAAAGAATTGATAATATCTATTGGTAACAATCATGTTAGAAAAAGGATTGCTTCTCAAATTGAAGCAAATTACCTTAGTGCCATTCATCCTTCGGCGATTCTTGCGTCTGACGTAGTAATAGGTCAAGGAACGGTGGTATTGGCAGGTGCTATTATTAATCCGTCAGTATGCATCGGAAAGCATTGTATTGTCAATACGGGTGCGGTAGTAGAGCACGATTGCGTGCTTGGCGACTTTGTTCACGTGTCGCCTAATGCTTCTTTGGCAGGAAATGTTACCATTGGAGAAGGAACCCATTTGGGTATTGGCGCATGTGTAATTCAAGGGGTGAAAGTAGGACAATGGGTGACGGTTGGAGCAGGAGCAGTGATATTAAATGATGTACCTGATTTTGCTGTTATAGTAGGTAATCCAGGAAAAATAATTAAATATAATAGTATAGAAAATGGATAGCATCGCTATAGGATTGTCCTCTCTAGCAATTGGAGTAAATGAACCATCTTGTTGGACAAATTCTAATCTCTTATAAAAAAGAATGAATGCTAAAAAAACATACAATGTAGCCATCTCATGTGTGGGTAGTGGCATTGGGCAGTCTGTCATCAATTCAATCAGTTTGTCAAAATTGCCTATTAAGACTTTTGGATTAGATGTAAGCCATACGGCTTTTGGTTTGTATGATTGTGATGTCTTTCTTCCAACGCCTGCTGTTTCTCATAAGGACTATGTTTCGATTGTAATTGCTACTTGTGTAGCTCATAAAATTGACCTTATTATTCCCTGCATTGATGAAGAAGTGCAGTTGTTTGCACAGCATATAGCAGTATTTACAAAAGCAGGGGTCAAAGTGCTTGTGGCCGAAGAATCCTTGGTGGCTATGTGTAGGGATAAGGCAGCAATGAGCAGAGTCTTGAACCCGATTGTTCCCATTTTTGTTGCTTCCTATGATAAAAGATCTTTTGCCATTGCTTTGCTTAATGGGGAGGTTCATTTTCCGGTTATTGCTAAACCACGATCGGGATCCGCCTCTACGGGTATTCAAATTATTTCCAATGTAGAGGACTTTAAATCCCTTAATGAACAAATGATTATTCAGGAATTAGCAATTCCTCATAAAAATGATCTAGACTACGCTTTTTTTAAGCAGCAATTGGAGAAAAACATTAATCCACAGGTTTCAGAAATTTCAGTTCAAATTGTTGCTGACCAAGAAGGCAATCTGATTGGACAAATGATGTCTTTTAATAAACTCAAAAATGGTGTGCCAATCGAAATTTTTCCTTATGAAAATGAGGCTATTCTTCAGGAAGTAAGCCAACTCTATCCTTTTTTGAAAGAATTAGGATGGAAGGGACCGCTCAATTTGCAAGGGAGATTGACGGATAATGGGTTTAAAATTTTTGAGATGAATGCTCGATTTACCGGTATTACGGGGCTAAGAGCTTGTATGGGATTCAATGAAGTGGCCGTTTGCATACAAGAATGGTTGGGTATTAGATCTGAGTTGAATAGTTTGGATCTAAATATGAATCGTTTTGGAATTCGACAAGTGGCTGATAAGTCTATTCATTTACAACGAAATCAAACGCTTAAACTGCATTCTGAAAAATTAAACGGAAAAAAACTCAAAAGTAAAAAAACGCTTTTACTCACAGGAGCCACTGGATATTTAGGAAGAAATTTAATTGATTCCCTAATAGAAAGTAATGACTCTTTTGAAATCTTGGCGTTAGTAAGAGATAAGAAAAAAGCCCTCGAGTTATTGCCCGATAAAGTATTTTGTTATGATGTTCAGGATTTGGAAAATGGAAATCTTGTTCTTGGGAAAGTAGATATTCTTTTACATGCCGGATTTGCAAGACCTCATCGATCGCATGAAGAATTAGCTAATAGTTTGGCTTTTACTGCAGACTTGTTTAGTCGAGCTATATCTAATCAAGTGGCTACGATTCTTAATATTTCTTCTCAAAGTGTATATGGTCAGTCTGATTTGCCACCTTGGAAGGAAACCGCAACCATTGCGCCTACTACACCCTACGGCATAGCAAAATATGCATCAGAATTACTGCTTGAAAGTAGGGTGGCTCAACATAAGCACATTAATTATACTTCGATACGCTTGGGCAGTTTAGTAGGTGGTGCAAAGGGGATGGTAGAAGTTGACTTGGTGTCAAGATTAGTTTCTAAGGCGCTTGTGTCCGAGCCGATACAAATAAATGGGGGGATGCAGCTTGTAGATCGATTGGATATAAGGGACGCCGTTAATGCCATCAATGTTTTATTAAACCATTCCAGCATGAATTGGAAAAAAGTATATAATTTAGGTTCTTCCACCTCTATGCTATTAATTGATTTAGCAACATTAATAGTTGATACAGTAGCAACGGATATGGATGTTCCTCGTTCCATGGTTGAGGTGCATAACAGTAAGGACACGCAGTCTGCAGGAATGGATAGTAGTGCTTTCTGTCAGGATTTTCAATGGAAACCGAAATACACTATGATAGATTGTATCAAGACATTAATTGATTTTAAAAATAAATCAGATTCTAAATTACTTTTAAATTAATAGTAATTTTTTAATTGCTATTAATTGGAAAATTAACTTGTTTTCTGTTTTTATTTTTAATGGTGTTTGATAAGGGTGTATGTAAAAAATGTGTTTAGGTTAAATTTTCTTTTAAAATGATAAAACAATAGTTTATAATATGAATAACACCAAAATATGGCTTTCTTCACCACATATGGGAGGAAATGAACAAAAATTTGTAAATGAGGCCTTTGATACGAATTGGGTAGCACCACTTGGGCCTAATGTGAATGGTTTAGAACAAGATTTGGAGCTCTATTTGGGACAAGAGGTTAGTGTGGGTGCTTTGTCCTCAGGTACTGCAGCGATACATTTGGGATTGATTTTGTTAGGGGTGCAAACTGGAGATGTAGTATTGTGTCAATCTATGACTTTTTCGGCTTCGGCGAATCCTATATTATATCAAGGAGCCACTCCAATATTTATCGATAGTGAGCCTGAGACATGGAATTTGTGTCCCATTGCTTTAGAAGTTGCCATAAAAGATAGCTTGTCACAAGGCAATACACCTAAAGCGATTATAGCGGTGCATTTATATGGAGTTCCTTATCAAATTGAAGCCGTTCGAAAGATAGCTGATAAGTACGGTATCCCTATTTTAGAAGATAGTGCCGAGGCATTAGGTAGCAGCTATAAAGGGCAAAAATGCGGTACTTTTGGAGATATTGGTGTGTTGTCATTTAATGGGAATAAAATTATTACGACATCTGGCGGAGGTGCTATAGTGACTAAAACAAAAGCACAAAAAGATAAAGCCGTTTTTTACGCTACTCAATCCCGTGATGACGCTCCACACTATCAACATTCTCATATTGGCTACAATTATCGTATGAGTAATATTAGTGCCGGTATCGGAAGAGGACAAATGGAGGTATTGGATACTCACGTGGACTTACGAAGACAAATGCAAGAATTCTACGTGGATTTGTTTCAAGATATTGCAGGGGTTGGTGTTTTCACCGCGCCAACTACAGACTATTACCCGAATTATTGGTTGAGTGCAATAATCATTGATTCTGAATTAACTAATGGTATCACTAATGAAACCTTACGCTTAGCTTTTGAAGCTGAAAATATCGAATCTCGTCCGCTATGGAAACCAATGCATTTACAGCCTATTTTTGAAAATTATCCTTACTACGGAGGGACAGTTTCGGAAGATTTGTTTAATAATGGTTTGTGTTTGCCATCAGGTTCTAATTTAACTAATGAGGATCGATCGCGCATTGCCAGCGTGGTGAAAAGGATTTTTGTCTAGTTTTGGTTATGAGTTGTCAGTTAACAGGTATATCATGTGTAAACGGTTATTTATTTTTCATATAAAAAAAACTTTTGAGTTTTGCACTCCGAAAGTTTTTTTATTAAGATTATAACAGAATTCTAGCTTTGAGTAAGGATAAAGAGTATTTAGTAATTAGTTGGAAAGCCTTTAGAGAAATAAATAAGTGGGGAAATGAAAGATGATTTAGTAGTCTGTCCTTAGTGTTTAGTTAATCGTTGTAGAAGTTATCAGTGCAAGTTTTTGGTTTAGCCCAATCCTAAAGGCAGACGCAACGAAGGTGTATAGTGATGTAAGGCCTTTTGGCTTCGTTCTAGGATACATATTGCTTTGTTATTGTTGTAAATTTAAACTTTAATAATAAATTGTTATAATACTTAAAATAGTATAGTCTTTTTACTGGGCTTTGTTTCTATTTACTTTTCTTCATTTAGTTCATTTTAAAATATAAATTTGTAGCATGAATATAGAAGAAACATTTATTAAAGATTTAGTAGTGCTAACCCCTGACTTTTTTGAGGATTCTCGGGGGTATTTTTTTGAAGGCTACAATAAAAATAAGTTGAGTACCCTTGGTATTTCCGTCGATTTTGTACAGGATAATCAGTCATTTTCTAAAAAAGATACTATTAGAGGTCTACATTATCAAAATCCACCATATGCTCAGACCAAATTAGTACGAGTACTACAAGGTGAAATTATGGATGTGGTTGTCGATTTGAGGAAAGCTTCACCTACTTATGGTCAGCATTTTGGAATTTGTTTGACCGCTGATAATAAAAAACAATTGCTAGTGCCTCAGGGTTTTGCTCATGGTTTTTCGGTATTGAGCGAAACGGCTGTTGTGCTTTATAAATGTGATCAATTTTATAATAAAGCCAGCGAAGGGGGAATTTGTTTTGATGATGTCGCTTTAAACATCGATTGGGGTATGGATTTGAAGGTTGCTATTGTTTCTGAAAAGGATTTGGTATTGCCTGATTTTCAAAATTGTAATAGTAAGTTTTGAGTTTTTGGGGTGTAATTGTTAGATTCATTGAAATTCCAAAAGTTTAACCACAAAGTCCCCGATGGAGATTACGCAAAGAGCACAAAATGGTCTAAGTTGCTAACTGCTAATCACTAATTACTACAATAAATTATGAAAAGAATATTAGTTACCGGTGGTAAGGGCCAATTAGGTTCAGAATTGAATGTTTTGTCGAAAACGAATACTCAATTTGAATGGGTTTTTACGGATTATCAAGAATTGAATTTATCTGATTTGGATAATTTGGAGTTGACTATAGCAAAGATTAACCCCCAAATCATTATCAATTGTGCAGCACACACCGCTGTTGATAAAGCAGAATCTGAATTTGAATTGTCCGATATATTGAATCATCAATCTGTTGCGATTCTGGCAAAGTGGAGTTCTGAAAACGATTGTAAGTTCATCCATATTTCTACCGATTATGTTTTTGATGGTACAGTAGCAACCCCTTTAACAGAATCTGCTCCTACGGGGCCTATTAATGTTTATGGGCAAACTAAATTAGCTGGTGAATTGGCATGTGTAGAAGCTTGCTCGGATAGTATAATTATCAGAACCTCATGGGTATACTCGAGTTTTGGTGCTAATTTCGTTAAAACGATGTCTAGGTTGATGCAAGAAAGAGATAGTTTAAATGTTGTGAATGATCAAATTGGAAGCCCGACCTATGCGGCCGACTTGGCTAAAGCCATTATGACCATTATTACTCATTCCAAATGGGAGGCAGGTATCTACCACTTTTCAAATGAAGGTGAAATCAGTTGGTATGAATTTGCTTTAGCTATCCAAGAGATTGGGGGATTTGAGTGTGCAATTGAAGGTATTCCTTCTTCAGCCTATCCAACACCAGCAAGGCGTCCGCAGTATTCGTTATTAGACAAAACTAAAATTGGAGTTACTTTTGGAGTGGTTGTCCCTAAATATAGGGATAGTTTGGTTGAATGTATGGAGTTGTTGAAAGAATAGTTTATTGCTTCAATTTCATTCTGTTTGAATGTTTAATTTTAAAAAATTAATAGCAAGTTCGTTAATTTTTTTGGTTGTCATAATTTCTATACGTTCTTCGAGGTTCAAAATAAGCAATATAAGAATGTTTATTAATTTTAAAAATAATAATTCTTAGTACTTAATACATAAAAAATATGAAAGGAATAATATTAGCTGGAGGATCTGGTACTCGGTTGCATCCTTTGACTCTTGCAATGAGCAAGCAGATGATGCCAGTTTATGACAAACCTATGATTTATTATCCGTTGTCGACCTTAATGATGGCAGGAATAAATGAAATATTAATTATTTCGACACCTCACGATTTGCCTAACTTTAAAAAGTTATTAGGAGATGGGAGTAAGATCGGGTGTCAATTCAGTTATGCGGAGCAAGCGATACCTAATGGATTGGCGCAAGCTTTCGTGATTGGTGCAGATTTTATTGGTTCGGATTCTGTGGCGTTAGTATTAGGAGATAATATCTTTTTTGGTGCAAACATGCATGAGTTATTGCAGTCTAATACAAATCCTGAAGGAGGTGTGGTTTTTGCTTATCATGTTGTTGATCCTCAGCGTTATGGTGTGGTTGAGTTTGATGCGGATAAAAAAGCGCTTTCAATTGAAGAAAAACCTTTGGAGCCCAAATCAAATTATGCTGTTCCTGGATTGTATTTTTATGATAATTCGGTAGTAGATGTTGCTAAAAATATCCAGCCCAGTGCTCGAGGAGAGTATGAAATCACCGATGTGAATAAATTCTATTTGGCCAAAGGCAAACTTAAAGTAGGTATTTTGGGTAGAGGAACCGCCTGGTTGGACACGGGGACTTTCATTAGTTTGATGCAGGCGGGTCAATTTGTTCAGGTACTAGAAGAACGCCAAGGATTAAAAGTTGGATGTATAGAAGAAATTGCTTGGCGCCAAGGCTTTATTTCTGATATACAATTAAAAGCAATCGCAGAACCTTTAAGAAAATCTGGCTATGGAGACTATTTGTTGGGTTTGTTGAAGCAAAAAGTGTAGTTTGGGTTATGATGGTTAGGGTTAGTTGTTATATGGTTGGACGTTTAAATAGTTAAACTTAAAAAAAAGATAGTAGTTAATGATTTAGAGCTTGTTGTTTCATGTTTAGTTTTTATAAATAAATACTACCGGTAGGTTGTATTAACAATTTTATAGTCCATACTTTCCCAATAATTTGTATTTTTGTTATCTATTAATTTTTAAAGAAATAGCTTTTGAGTACTGCTGAACAAAATTTTTTTTCTAGAGCGAATCTAAGATTTAATATTCATAATCTGAGTTATTTACCTCGTTGGATTATTGTTGTTATGGATACAATGGTTTTGAATGTATCTTTTTTCTTTACAATTTTGATTTTCAAAGGGACAGGTTTGGCTTATGTTGTTACTCCTCATTACTTAGTTTACATCAGCTTATTGATGGGGGTCAATGTGTTTTTCTTTTGGTTATTTCGAACTTATTCGGGAATTATTAGGCATTCTTCTTATATTGATGCTGTAAAGCTTTTCTTTTCTCAAATCTCAGTATTAGTTGTTTTTTTAATTTGTAATTTTTTTTATGAAGTTAGCACTGGTGAGAAGGCAATATTAAATACAGCCTTGTTTATTAATATTGTTCTTTCTTTTTGTGGTTTGTTTTTATATCGCGTTGTGGTCAAACAAACCTTCGAATTGTATTTTTCTGATAAAGGAACTAATAAACTAATTCGAACTATTATTTACGGTACAGATGCTAATGCTATTTCAGTAGCTAATGCTTTGAAATTCGAAACTCCGACTCGTTTTAGGATTGTAGGATTTGTAGATAAAAATAATTTGAATTCCAATAAGCGCATGTTGGATTTGCCGATTTTGGTACAAAAAAAGAAATTGCCTACATTGATGCGCTCTGTTGGTGCAGAAGCTATTATCATTGCCGATAAGTCTCTTACCAAGGATGAACAGTTGGTAATTGTTGATAAATGTTTAGAATACAACTACAGAGTGTATACTGTACCTTTGATTTCCAATTGGGAAAATCAAAAAGAGATTTCAGAGAAAGTAAAGAATATACAAATTGAGGATTTACTGGAGCGTAATCCAATTATTTTGGATAATAAAACGATATCTAAAGATTTAAAAGATAAAACAATCATGATTACCGGTGCTGCTGGTTCTATTGGTAGCGAAATTGTGCGTCAAGTGATTCAATTTAAACCAAAATCTATTGTTTTGGTCGATCAAGCCGAAACTCCCTTACACCAACTGAGCCTAGAATTAGGGGCTATCGTTACAGATGCCGAGTTATTTAGTATGATTGCTGATGTTAGAAATAGAGAAGTAATGAGGAGAATTTTCAGGGAACATCAACCTCAAGTAGTTTATCATGCAGCAGCTTATAAACATGTACCTTTGATGGAGGATAATCCTACTCAAGCGATACAAACTAATGTTGAGGGAACTAAAAATGTAGCAGATTTGGCTTGTGAATACAAAGTTAAAAAGTTTGTCATGGTGTCAACGGACAAAGCTGTGAATCCTAGTAATGTAATGGGAGCAAGTAAGCGTATTGCTGAAAAATATGTCCAATCGTTACAGTTGAGAAGTATTAAAGAAAATAATGGAAAAGGAACCAAATTTATAACGACTCGCTTTGGTAATGTGTTAGGATCAAATGGTTCAGTGGTGCCTTTATTTACCAAGCAGATTGCAGCAGGAGGTCCAGTAACAATTACTCACCAAGATATTATTCGTTATTTTATGACAATCCCTGAAGCATGTCAGTTGGTTTTGGAAGCAGGCTCTATGGGTAAAGGAGGAGAAATCTATATTTTCGATATGGGGAAACCTGTAAAGATTATTGATTTGGCTCGAAAAATGATCAAATTGGCGGGGTTTATCCCTGATAAAGATATTCCTATAAAAATCGTTGGATTACGACCTGGAGAGAAATTATATGAAGAATTATTAAATGATACTTCTAAAACGATACCAACCTATCATGAAAAAATCATGATTGCAGAGGAAATTCAAGAGGAATTCGAAAATTTGCATTTGGAGATTGAAGAACTTATTGGAATGTCGACCTTTTTTAGTAATGATGATATAGTTGGTAAAATGAAGAAAATTGTTCCTGAATTTAAAAGTATGAATTCTACTTATCAATTTTTAGATAAATAATTTTTTTGTGTTTAATTGATTGCTAGTAAATAACGGATTCTTAAAATTAAAGCGATTTGGGTATGGTTTTAAGTTATATATACTCGAAGTTTACTAAAGATTTATGACTATAATCTATAAACATTAAACCCTTTTAGAGTGTTACACTTTGAAAGGGTTTAATGTTCTTCGGAATTAGAAGATTATAGTTATCTTTGTTATAAACAAATTTTAATAACCTTTGTTAGTGATTTTTAATAATAGCTTTTATATCCAAAATGAATACCACTCCTACTCCAAATGAAGATTGGTTGTTTGAAATAACACCCAAGAATTCTTTTTTTTCATTACCTCTTAAAGAGGTATGGCAGTATCGTGATTTGTTGATTCTTTTTGTGAAACGCGATATCGTGACGGTATATAAACAAACGGTGTTGGGGCCACTTTGGTATTTGATTCAGCCCTTATTTACCTCTATCACTTTTACTATTATTTTTAATTCAGTTGCAGGAATCGAAACGGGTACAGTACCACCATTTTTATTTAATATGGCAGGGATAACTGTTTGGAATTATTTTACTGCTTGCTTGAATGGTACTTCCGATACTTTTAGAGCGAATGCTGGTATTTTTGGTAAAGTTTATTTTCCTAGAATCATAACGCCTATTTCTATAGTAGTTTCCAATTTAGTAAAGTTGGGGATACAAGTCCTAATTTTTCTTGCTTTTTATGTTTATTTTTATGTTCAAGGAGCAGCAGTTAGTTTTCATTGGACAGTAGTTTTTTTTCCGTTACTTATTCTTATCATGGGAATTTTAGGCTTGGGCTTGGGTATGATCATCTCTTCATTGGTGACTAAATACCGAGATTTCACCCATCTGATTGGTTTTGGAGTACAGTTGTTGATGTATTTATCGGCAGTGATGTACCCTCTAGCATTGATTGAAGACAAACTGCCTAAGTACGGATGGGTGGTGCATTACAATCCATTGGCTTATATCATCGAAACGTCACGTTATATGTTGCTTAATGTAGGTACTATATCTGTAAAAGGTTTGGTGTTTACTTTTGGTTTTACACTTTTTGTTTTCTTTGCAGGCCTACTAGTTTTCAATCGAACTGAGAAAAGTTTTATTGATACGGTTTAGTTTAATGTTCAGTAGTCATTTGATTTATAGTTCGATAATAAATGTGTAAAGATATTATTTTAAAAGCCGAAAACATCTCCAAGCAATACCGTTTAGGTACTGTTGGGACGGGTACACTCAGCCACGACTTGAACCGTTGGTGGCATAGAATAAGGGGAAAAGAAGATCCGTATCTTAGAATTGGAGAAGCAAATGATCGAACCACAAAAGGAGAGTCGGATTATGTTTGGGCCTTGCAAGATATCAATTTTGAGGTGCAACGTGGCGAAGTGTTGGGTATTATTGGAAAGAATGGCGCTGGTAAATCGACTTTGTTGAAGATTTTATCGAAAGTAACAGCACCAACCACGGGTAGCATCAAATCACGAGGGCGCATTGCTTCCTTGCTCGAAGTAGGTACCGGATTTAATGGCGAACTCACCGGTCGTGAGAATGTGTATTTAAACGGTGCGATTTTAGGGATGACTAAAAAAGAAATCACCACCAAATTGGATGAAATTATTGCTTTCTCGGGTTGTGAGCGCTACATTGATACTCCGGTTAAGCGCTACAGCAGCGGAATGACCGTGCGTTTGGCCTTTGCCGTAGCAGCATTCCTAGAACCTGAAATATTGGTAATAGATGAGGTCTTAGCCGTTGGCGACGCCGAATTCCAAAAGAAAGCCATTGGCAAAATGCAAGACATTTCAAAAGGCGAAGGGAGAACGGTGCTTTTTGTGAGCCATAATATGGCAGCGGTGAAGAGTTTGTGTACTAGGGGGATTGTGATGGAGAATGGGAAGGTGGTGTTTGAAGGTGGGATTGAGGAGAGTGTTGAGTATTATTTAAGTGATAATAGCGGAAAAGAAAACTCTAAGATTTATGAAAATTTTGAAGAAGTACAAGGTAGAATTAAGTCGGTAAAAATTTTGAGTGATTTGCAATTTTTGAAACACTCTGAAAGTATTAAAATTGAAATTCTTCTTTATAATGAAATGCATAATATTAATATTGGCATAGCTTTATTGAATTCTGATAAAACTAAAATTTTTACAACTGTTCACAAAATCGAAAAGAATGTTCAGAAGATTATCTGTGAAATACCAGATAATCTTGTGTTGAAAGGTTTGTATAGTATAGATGTTGCAATTTTTAATGATTTATCAGTTATTGAATACTTGAATGACATATGTATGTTTCAGATTGAAGATTTGGAAAATGATTATAAGATATACAATGGTAAAATAGGTGATTTAAACATTAAATGTTCATGGTACGAAAACTTCTAAATTTTTTGTCAAAGTCAAGAAAGAATATAAATATTAAGGTTGATTCTTCGGTAAGAATTTATCCTAATGTTGTACTTGATGCGGATCATGGAGGTAGTATTACTGTAGGTGCTAAATCGGAGCTTTTACATGGGGTTATTTTAATGACATACGGAGGAAATATTAAAATCGGTGAGAATTGTTCCATTAATCCGTATACGGTATTGTATGGACATGGTAATTTAACTATTGGTAATAATGTGTTAATTGCTGGTCATGTTTTAATAATTCCTGCCAATCATAAATTTGACGATTTAAGTGTTCCAATTAACCAACAAGGTGAAACGAGGAAAGGAATTGTTATAGAAGATAATGTGTGGATTGGTTCTGGGTGTAGGATTTTAGATGGAGTTGTGATTAGAAGTGGTGCAATTATAGCAGCTGGAGCAGTTGTTAATCGTGATGTAGCAAGTGATACTATTGTAGGGGGAGTACCAGCAAGAATAATCAAAACAAGAAAATAATTTCTTAATATGAGATTTAAAAAGATAAGAAAAATATATAGAATTTTATTTCCATTACAGCTAACGGAGAAGCAAATTTTTGTGAATCGACTAGTTTCTAACCCTATAGTTGAAAGTGTAAGTCAAGAAGTGGGGAACTACTACAAAGTACAGCTACATGATAAACTTGAGTTATATATTCGTGATGAAAATCATAGTGACTATAGTGTTTTTCAACAGATTTTTAATTTTGAAGAATATAAAACGGTGCTTTCACTATTGAAATTTAATAAAATAGGAGAAAGTTCAGTTTTAATTGATTGTGGTGCTAATGTAGGGTATACAACAGTGTATTTTTCTCAAAAATTTAACTTTGATAAAATAGTTTGCATAGAACCTTCTTTGTCAAATATAGAGGCTTTAAAAAAGAATATTTGTAAACTAGAAAATGCTGATACAATTGCAATAATGCATAGAGCTTTATCAGGAAATAGTAATGAGAGTTTTGATTTAAGAACTGATTTTAGAGATGGTCTAGATTGGTCATATTCAACAGCAATAAATGAAAATGGAAATATTAAGGGAATAACCATTAATGAAATTGTTATTCAAAATAATCTGGATCGTATTACTTTGTTAAAAATCGACATTGAAGGAGCAGAGCGTTATATTTTTAAGGATAATGTGGATTTGTCTTTTTTGTCAATTACAAAAATAATTGCGATTGAAATACACGATGAGTTTCAGATAAGAGAGGAAATTTATTATATACTTAAAAAAAAGGATTTCATTTTATTTGAGTCGGGAGAATTGACTATTGGTATAAATTATAAAATGTTTTAAATTGGATATTCTTAATCCCAAAGTTACGGTTTTAATGCCAGTGTACAATTGCGAATTGTATATCAAAGAAGCAATAGATAGCATTTTAAATCAAACATTTACTGATTTTGAATTTTTGATTATTGATGACGCTTCAACTGATAAGACAGTTAGTATTGTTAAGGAATACAACGATTGTAGAATTGAATTAATTGAAAAGCCTGTTAACACTGGATATACCAACAGTCTGAATTACGGATTAAAAGTTGCTAAAGGCGAGTATATAGCTCGAATGGATGGAGATGATATTAGTTTGCCTAATAGATTTGAAAAACAAATAGCTTTTTTAGATGCAAATCCTGAAGTTGTTTTGTGTGGTACAGCTGTAAAAGTTATCGACTCAGATAGGGTTATAAGATATCCTGAATTTAATGATTATATAAAATTGGAATTTCTCTCACAGAATTGTATTGTACATCCTTCTGTAATGATTCGAAAATCTATTTTGGATTTTTATTCTATATCTTATGATACAAACAAAGAGCCCGCTGAAGATTATAATTTATGGGTAAAATTATTGAATTATGGTAATTTGTATAATATTCAGGAAGTTTTATTGTATTACAGGGTTCATAGTTCTCAAGTATCTCAAAAACGGTTTAATTTACAAGTTGAAAGTTCAATAGAAACTCAGTTAGAACTTTTAGATTTTATACATAATGGCAAAGATGAATCACTTAGTAGCTTATTAAATAAAATTTTTAGAAACAATAAATATTCCTATAAAGATATAATGTTTTTTAATCAGCTTAAAAAAGACTTATTGCTAGCAAACAAAAGTGAATTTTTTGAACCTAATGGATTTGAGAAATATTTAATTCAAACAGAATATAAAATAATTAATTCATACTTTATTAAAAGAGATAATTTTAATCCGAACATATTTTTTCAGTTTATTGCTTGTAAACATAAGTTAATGAGTAAAATGAGCTTTAGGACTCAGATGAAAATATTTTTAAAATCAATACTTTTTTGGAATGTTAAAAAAACTTAAAATAATAATCTTCTTCATTCCACACCACCATATAGGCGGAGCAGAGCGAGTGCATTTGAATATTATTAAAGCATTGTATTATAAACCCATTGTGTTTTTTGATTCTTCAAATACAAATACTGTAAGTAAGGAATTTAGTGATAATGCCCATTGTTTTTTGATAACTAATTCAAAAATAAGGAAGTATGCGTTTAGATTTTTACAAGTTTTAACTTTTTTGTTTCCAGTTACTCTTTTTGGATGTAATAGTAGTTTGTTCTACAACTTTATTTCAAGATTAAAGAAAAAGACCCAAGCAATTGATTTAACGCATGCTTTTTCATTTCCAGAGCAAGGTATAGAAATATCTTCTTTACCCTATGTGAATTTATTGGATAAAAGAATAGTTATTAATGCTAAAACTTATGAAGATTATGAACAATTGTATTCTGAAAATAATGTAGATCAGCACTTATTAAAAAGATTTACAATTATACCCAATGGAATTGAGATATATGATTTTGATAGTAGTTTGATTGATTCTCGCTGGAGTAATTTTACAGTTGGATTTGTTGGTAGAAACTCGTCTGAAAAGCGTCCTGAATTATTTTTTGAGTTAATAAAAAAAAATAGTATCAAAGCAAAAGTCATTGGAGACAACTTTGAAAAATTTAAAATAGAATTTCCTAATGTGACATACTTTGAAAATTGTAATAATAAAGACGTGGTTAGAGAGCAGTTTTCGGATATTTCTCTTTTAATTGTTTCTTCTAGACGTGAGGGATTTCCTTTAGTAATAATGGAGGCTATGGAGCTTGGGATTCCTGTAATAGCAACTAATGTAGGGAGTATTTCAGAACATGTGATTTCTTATGAAAATAGTTTTTTAGCACCAGTTGAAGAAAAAGTGTTTTTAGAATATACATCTAGTATTATTAACGAACTTAAAAATAATAAAGAGTTGTACTTTGATATTTCTAAAAATGCACGAAGTCACGCCGAAAGGAATTTTTCAATAGAAGTGTTTAATTCCAAATATCAAGAATTATTTTATGAATAATCCCAAAGTATCTATTGTTGTTCCTTGTTATAATCAAGCGGAGTATTTGGCTGAGGCCTTACAATCAGTATTGGACCAAACGTATGAGAACTGGGAATGTATTATTGTAAACGATGGTAGTCCAGATAATACAAAAGAGGTAGCTCAAAAATGGGTAAAAAAAGATTCTAGATTTATTTATTTGTATAAAGAAAATGGAGGATTGAGTAGTGCTAGGAATGCTGGTATTGCTGTTGCAGAAGGGGAATTTATTTTACCTTTAGATGCAGACGATCGAATTGGTATGGAGTATACTTTTTTGGCTATTAAAGCCTTTCAAAAAGAAACAGATTTAGAATTGGTATACTGTAAAGCTGAAAAATTCGGTGAGGAATTGGGGAGTTGGGATTTGCCTGATTTTTCACTTTTTGAATTAGCTAGACAAAATATGATTTTTTGTACTGCATTATATAGAAAACAGGAATGGGAGAGGGTAGGAGGATATGACATAAATATGCAAAAGGGATGGGAAGATTGGGAATTTTGGATTGCTGTTTTAAAAAATGGAGGTAAAGTAAAACGTTTGGATGAAGTTTGTTTTTACTATAGAATCAAAAAAATCTCTATGATAAAAATGATTAAAGAAAGTAATCATCAAGAAATTTTGGAGTATGTAGGCGTTAAACATGCTGATTTTTTTATCCAACAGTTTGGGACATTTTGGAGTTTAGAAAACAAAATATCAGTTATCAAAAAGGAGCATAAAATAAATTTGAAAAGCGAAAAATTTGTGATTGATTTGTTTTGCGAAACTTTTTTTAGGTTCAATGTTTTTGGAAAATTTAAAAGGGAGAATGATAAAAACTAACAACTTTGATTTTTTAAGGTTGCTTTTTGCAATTTTGGTTATAGTTACGCATTCCCACCCATTATCTGGTGATAAAGGTTGGGATTTGTTGGGCGAAATTTCCAATGGTAATCTTCAATTTTCTTATATTGCTGTCAAAGGTTTTTTCATCATCAGTGGATACCTGATTTTTCAAAGTCTTTTAAGAAGTAAAAATTGGATTGATTATTTTTGGAAACGTGTATTGCGGTTGTTTCCGGGATTGTTTGTCGTATTGTGTTTAACCATTCTATTAGCGCCATTCGTGTATGAAAGTCCTATATTTTATTTAGAGAATAGAAAAGTATATACCTATTTAATTAGGAATATCACTCTTTTCAAATTACAGTATAGCATTCCAGGTGTTTTTGATAGTAATGTATATGGTTCGGCTATAAATGGGTCTTTGTGGACAATCTGTTATGAGTTTTCAATGTATGTTTTACTTTCTTTTTTGATATTTTTTAGGGCCAAAAGGATGTTTTTAGGATTACTTTTATTATTTGTTTACGGCTTGTTTTTTATATTTTACTTTTTCCTGTCAACTGATTTTTATTTTCATATTTATGATTTAAATAGCACTTATTTGACTGAGTTGGGATTGTTCTTTTTTGGAGGATCACTATTGGGTTTTTTCAATTACCATTCGTTCAGGTTTATAAATAGGATAGTTTTTTTTTCGGGAATTTTAATCTTCGTTTCAGAATTATTTTTTCAAAATTTGGTGGTTTCCAGAGTACTAATTTGGCCTTTTTTTATCATTGGGATTGGGGAAAAAGCGACTCCTTTAATTAGTCAAGTTGGCACTAGATTCGGAGATTTGTCATATGGTATTTATATCTACGGTTTTCCTATCCAGCAGACGTTAATGTACTTTTTTGACTTTAATGTCATAGAATTGATGGTGTTGTCGGTTCCGATTTCTATGTTTTTAGGGTATTTGTCTTGGCATATTGTTGAAAAAAAAGTATTGCGTTATAAGAAAGCGGATCCGTTATGTTTAATAAAGTTGTTTGTAGATAAGAGTTTAAAGTATAAAAGAAATGTAATATAAATGCTAGCGATAATAATTCCTTATTATAAACGCACCTTCTTTGAGGCTACCTTGCAGTCCTTGGCGGCGCAAACCTGTAAAGATTTTAAAGTCTATATTGGTAATGATGCTAGTACAGAAGACCCTGCTGATTTGTTGCAACATTTTCAAGGGCAATTTGATTTTGTGTATCGTTGCTTTGAAACCAACTTGGGAGGTGTATCTTTGACCCAACAATGGGAGCGTTGCATTGCATTATCCGCGAATGAACCTTGGCTTATGATTTTGGGGGATGATGATCTGTTGGGGGAGAAAGTGGTTGAAGCTTTTTATAAAAATTTGGAGGAGATTGAACAAATTGGGTGCAATGTGGTGCGCTTTGCCACCCAAATCATAGATGGAGAGGGTAGATCAATTTCGGAAGTTTATGAACATTCTAAACTAGAAAAAGCTACGGATGCTTTTTGGAGAAAATTTAAAGGGGAAACTAGGAGTTCTTTGAGTGAGTATGTTTTTTCAAGAGTAGCTTATTCAAAATATGGGTTCAAAGACTATCCTTTGGCTTGGTATAGTGATGATATGGCTTGGTTGGAGTTTGCAGATAAAAATCCAATTTTCTCAATAAATAGTGTGCTGTTTTATATTCGTATGAGCAGTGCAAGTATCTCAGGAAAAATTGATAATCTCGAAAACAAAAGGCTAGCCTCAAATGTTTTTTATGAAGATATTTCAAATGATTTTTTGTCCTTTTTTGATAAAAAGCAATGCTTAAAATTAATAGCTAAACTGGAGCAACAATTTTTTAAACGAAAGCAAAGAAGCTTGTTCTTCAAAATTATGAAATACCATCTTAAATATACAGATTTGACTAATTTAGTTAAATTTTTTAGAAGAATATATTATAATTAAACAAATGCAGTCACTGGTCTCAATAATCGTACCTTGTTTTAAACAGGCCCAATACTTAGATGAAGCATTGAAATCTGTTTTGTATCAGTCATATACTAATTGGGAATGTATTATTGTGAATGATGGTAGCCCTGATGATACAGAGAAGGTAGCCAAGAAATGGTTGGATAAAGACAAACGATTTAAATATTGCTATCAGGAAAATCTTGGGGTTAGTGCAGCAAGAAATCTTGGAGTTACTTTTGCAAATGGGGAATTTATATTGCCCTTAGATGCAGATGATAAATTAGGAGATAGTTATATTACTCTAGCAGTAGAGGCTTTTCAAAAGGAGAACAATTTAAAAGTGGTTTATTGTAAGGCAGAAAAATTTGGAGATGAAAAAGGAGAATGGATTTTAAAGCCTTTTTCTTTGTATAATTTAAGCCTGAAGAATATGATTTTTTGTTCTGCTTTGTATAAAAAAAGCGAATGGGAAAGAATAGGAGGATACGATTCAAACATGCGTGAAGGTCTTGAAGATTGGGAATTTTGGATTGCTATGTTAAAAGATGGCGGAGAGGTAAAATGCTTGGATTGTAAAGGTTTTTATTATAGGACAAAAGTAACTTCTAGAAATGTTAATTTTGATTTTGAAACCAGAAAAGAATTACTTGAATATTTAACTTTAAAACATACCGCTTTTTTTGTCAAACAGTTGGGGTCTATTAATTATTTAGTATTGTTGAATGAGAATACTAAAGCACAATATGAAGCTAAATTGAAAAGTGAAAAATTTATCATCAATTTGTTCTTTAAAACTTTCTTTAAGTTTAAGATTTTTAAAAATGTAGAATGAAAGTATATGTTATTATAGTTACTTACAATGGTATTAAGTGGATTGAAAAATGCTTAAATAGTGTTTTTAATAGTACTTTGTCAATTAATGTAATTGTTGTTGATAATAATAGTTCTGATGAAACAGTTAACCTCATAAAGACGAAGTTTCAACAAGTGGAACTGTTAGAACAGAAAGAAAATTTGGGATTTGGAGGAGCTAATAACTTAGGAATTAAAACTGCATATGCATCAGGAGCAGACTATTTTTTTTTATTAAATCAAGATGCATGGATAGAGCCAGATACAGTTGAAAAATTGATAGAAGCACATCTAAAAGAATCTGAATTTGGAATAGTGAGTCCAATCCATTTAAATGGAGCTGGTGATGCTTTAGATTACAAGTTCTCTAAATTCATAGAACCTTCAAGATGTAAGCAATTGTTCTCTGATATCTATGTAAACAAAATTAGAAATAATATCTATGAGGCTAATTTTGTTAATGCAGCAGCTTGGTTGCTATCTAGACAATGTATAAAAAAGGTTGGGGGCTTTAATCCTTCTTTTTTTCATTATGGTGAAGATGTTAACTATGTTCAAAGAATAAAATATCATAATTTAAAAATTGGGGTTTATGCTCATTGTGTTGTTTTTCACGATCGAGAATACCGTTCGGAGAATCATTATTTTGAAAATCATAAAGAAGTTTACAAAAGAGAATTGTTGTTAAAGATTTCAAATCCTAACGAGAATTTTTCTCTTAGTAAAGAATATTTAAAACTTTATAAGTTGTTTTTAAAATCAATACTTTTTTTTAGATGGGAACAGATTAAAATTGTTACGTCAAAATATAAAATTTTGAATGATACAAATAAGAAAGCAATTTTTAAAAACGTATCCGAAAGCAAAAAAGAACAACCCTCATTTTTATAATTTATGTCTAATCCATTAGTTTCTATTATTATTCCTACTTTCAATCGTGCACACTTGATAGATGAGACACTCGATAGTGTATTAGCTCAAACGTATACAAATTGGGAATGTATTATTGTGGATGATGGTTCTACAGACAATACTGAGGAGGTAATTACTATCTATATAAAAAGAGATGCTCGTTTTCAATACCATCATAGACCAAAAGATAGACTAAAGGGGGGGAATGCTGCAAGAAATTATGGTTTTGAAGTATGTAATGGAGACTATGTTAATTGGTTTGACAGTGATGATGTGATGTCTCCTAATAAAATTCAATATAAAATGAATTTAATTTTGAATGCGGATTATGACTTTGTAGTTTGCAAAGGGGCAATTTATGAAAGTTTGCCAGTAATAGAGCCTATTCCTTGGCCATTGCATTTGGATGGAAATGTATTGCTAAATCATATTCGAGGGAGAATTTCTTTTGTAACGAATGGACCTCTTTTCAAAAAAGAATTTCTGAATAGCAATAAACCTCTTTTTAACGAGAAATTGACCGTTAGACAAGAATGGGAGTTTTTTAATAGACTGTTGATGAAATGTCCTAAAATTGCAGTATACGACAGTCCTCTTTATTATTATCGCAGCTTGAATTCAGGTATAAGAGGTCAAATTAGTTTTGATAAATATAAGAGCCGATTAGTAGCAGAAAGACTAACTCTTTTAAATGTTAATAAGTATCGTACTTTTAATAAAGAGGAAGATTATATTTTTAGGAAAATGGTATTTAGAAGAGGATTGGATTTTTTTAAAAGTTTTCCATTAAAAACTAAAATTAGGTTACTCCCTTATATTTTGAATACATTTGTGATTAATCTTAATTTAAACTTTTTAAAAGTTTATTTTCTAAATAGAAGTAGATAATCAATTTTATGTTTTGTAATTGATTCAATATAGTTTTTAAATGAAAAATTTCTTTTTAGTCATTCCTACTCGGGACCGTATTGGCTTTCTTTCTAATCTGTTGTTGGATTTGAATGCTTTTGCTCCTTACATATCTCAGGTAGTTATAGTGGATCAAAGTGTTGAAGATTACACCACTAATCTTGAAAAGCTGGAATTGAACTATCCATATACTTTAGTTAAAAATGATCGAAGTCATTCAGTGAATCATTCTCGAAATCAAGCTTTAGCTTTTTACAAAGAGGAAGAGTGGTTATTCTTTTTGGACGATGATTTGCGCATACCTAGCCAAGCTTTTGAAAAAATTGTAGCTACCTTGCAGCCAAATGTAATTGATGTGCTGATTCCTGGGATTCAATTTGAAGGGATGGAAGAAAAGGAATTTCAATTTCATACAGTTTTAGATACTATTGCCAAACCTCATAATTTTTCCAAAGGGCGGTTTCGCTTGCAAGTGTGTTCTGGTATGAATATTGTCAAAAAATCAGTTTTTAAGGAAACGGGATTTTATTTTGATGAACATTTTACCATTTGGGGTGATGATTGGGACTATGGGATGAGGTTGTTGCAAGCAGGTGCTAATATTTATTATCAGCCAGAAATATTAGTAGAACATTTACATGCTCCATCTGGCGGTCAGAGGGATAAAGGGAAATCAATGAATGTAGCTTTAGAAAAACAAAAGTTGTATTTTTATTTCTACAGGAAGCATTTTTCCAAAATAGTATTAAAACAACAATTGTATTTAGGGATTATTGAAGGAATTAAAAAAATATTCCTCAAGGGAAATCCAGTTCATTTATTTAATATTATAAAAGGGTATAGATTGTCAAATTTTAAGGCTAATTGATGTTAGTTGTAAACAAATAAAGTTTTATGTTAAATAGAATTAAAGAGTTTTTTAGAAGAAAAATTTACAAACGTTATAATATAAGTTTCTCAAAATCTGGAGAAGATATGCAGTTAAAGCAGCTTTTAAACACAAGAAAAAAAGGAGTATATGTAGATGTTGGTTGTTGGGATCCAGTCAAAGCATCAAATACTTATTATTTTCATTTAAGGGGATGGAAAGGTATTTGCATAGATCCAAATCCAAGAATGAAAGAGTTGTTTGCAAAAAAAAGAAAATCCGATATTTTTGTGAATTATGCGGTTGGCTTGGGTAATGAAAAATTAACTTATTATATGTTAGAAGATGAATTTTCTTCTATGAATACTTTAGATTTTAGTTTTATTAAAAATAACAACTTAGAGGACAAAGTGGTGGCTAAAAAAGAAATCATAACAATAAATCTAAAGAGTTTATTAGATAAGTTTATTGATGATAATCAAAAGATTGATTTTCTAGACATTGATGTAGAGGGTTATGATTTAGAAGTTCTTAAGTCAAATGATTGGAGTAAGTATAGACCTAAAGTTATTTTAATCGAATCAGACAGAGAATTAAAGGATAGTTTTAGTTGTGAAGTCACTCAATATCTGATAAGTAAAAACTATTCATTAGTCGGGAAGTCACTTATTAATTATAATTTGGGAAATTTATTTTTTACTGATAATCAACAGTAAGGTAATGCGAGTAGGCTTCAATCCCCATAAAGACAAAATTCAACAAGCATCTGAGTATGTACATCAGGTAATTATTCCTGTTTATATTCCTAATCAGGAAGGCTATTTTAAAGATAGTTTTGCGATTTTAAAATTGTGTTTGGAGTCTTTATGTGCCACTGTACATGAGAAAACGTTTATCACGATAGTTAATAATGGGAGTGAAAAGATTGTTGCGGATTACCTTGATTTACTTTTAAAAGAAAATAAAATACAAGAACTCATTCATACCGAAAATATTGGGAAGCTTAATGCTATTTTAAAAGGCTTGGTTGGAAATGCTATTGAGTTGGTTACTATCTCTGATTCGGATGTATTATTTTTGCCAAATTGGCAAAAAGAAACCCTAAAAGTATTTAAGGAGGTTTCCAAAGCTGGAGTGGTTGGTATTGTTCCTCAATTTAAGACGTATGAGAGTAATTGTGGGAATGTGTTATTTGATTCTCTATTTAATTCGAAGCTTCAATTTGTACCAGTAAAAAACAAAGAAGCCTTAATTCGTTTTTATGATAGTTTGGGTTGGGACAGGAATTATAACCAAGATTACTTAGCCTATACTTTAGCTTTAGAAGTCAATCCTGAGTTAAGTGTTTTGATAGGTTCGGGACATTTTGTAGCCACTTATAAAAAAGATATTTTCGAATCTGTTGTTACTTATATTGGATACAAAATGGGAGGAAAAAGTGAAGGTTATTTGGATACTTTGCCTTTGGAAAAAGATTATTGGAGGTTAACCACAGTGGATAATTATGCCTATCATATGGGTAATACAATCGAGAATTGGATGGTGGTTGATACTCCAAATGAAAGTAAAGAAAATGTTATTGTTGAATACAGTTTTCTGAAAAGAAAAAAAATAAACAGCATTTTATATTTTATAAAAAACCGACTTTTTGTAAAGTTTATTTCGGTAAAAATTTTAGTAAAACTTTTTTTGAAGTGGAAAAGATTACCTAAAAAAATGATTCATAACTATTAAAATGCAAAACAGCGCAAAATTTTCCATCTTAATCACTACCAAAAATCGTTTGCCTGATTTGGTGTACACATTACAACGCATTCAGCATTTGATTGAAAGAGAAGACGTAGTTTTTGTGATTTGTGATGATGGTTCTCAAGACGGTACTTCGGATTATATACGGCAGCATTATCCAAACATTATTTTGCATACTAATGTACAATCTAGAGGCTATTTGTTTTGCAGGAACAAAATGTTGAATGAAACTCAAGCAGATTATGCCATTTCACTGGATGATGATGCGCATTTCAATACAGTGGAACCGCTAGAAAGCATTGCCAACTATTTTGAAGAAAACCCTAAGGTAGGTTTGCTAGGACTTAGAGTCTTTTGGTCTAAAGAACAACCATCAGAAACTACGTCAACCGAACATTCTATTCGAATGAAAAGTTTTGTGGGTTGTGGGCATGTTTGGCGAATGACAGCTTGGAGCGCTATTCCGAATTACCCTGAATGGTTTGTTTTTTATGGAGAAGAAGATTTTGCTTCGTATCAATTATTCAAAAAGAATTGGGAAATTCATTATTTGCCTAAAGTTTTAGTCCACCACAGAGTGGATATCAAAGCAAGAAAAACTCAAGGGGATTATAGTCTTCGTTTAAGGCGTTCATTACGTTCTGGGTGGTATTTGTATTTCTTGTTTTATCCTATAAAAAGGATACCAAGAAAAATGGGATACTCTCTTTGGATGCAATTCAAATTGAAAGTATTTAAAGGAGATTGGAGAGCTTTACAAGCAATCGTTTCGGCATTGTTTGATTTACTAAAAGCTACTCCTAAAATTATAAAAAACAGCAATCGATTGACTTCAGAGGAATATAGAGCTTATCAAAAATTAGAAAATGCTAGAATTTATTGGTTGCCTAAAAATGAATAATTTTTTAAAATCTCACAAAATAATAATTTTTTTTCTCAGTTCGAACGATTATTAGTTTGCAACGTGACATATTTGAAGGGTAACTTTGAATAAATTTTGAAGGTTAGCAAAGTTTACTTTTGTTATATTTGAACGTGAAAACACCGCATTTGAAAACCATTGCCATTATATCTGCTTGAGGCGGATCGAAGAGTCTTTCAAATAAGAGTAAATTACTACTTAGAGATTTGTTTTTTGATGATTAATAACAATAAATATATGTATGGTTTCTGATAATTTTTGCGATTCATTATATTATAGGAAAGGGTGTTTTATTCAAATTTTATAAAGACGTAAAAAATAATAGGTTAAATAAAAAAATGAAACACATGAAAGAAGGGAAAACCTATATTATTGCAGAGATAGGTCAAGCCCATGAGGGTAGTATTGGGATATTGCATTCTTATATTGACGCTTTAGTTGAAACAGGAGTAAATGCTGTAAAATTTCAAATGCACATTGCGGAAGCAGAAAGCAGTTCAGAAGAACCTTTTAGAGTTCAATTTTCATTAGAGGATAAGACACGATTTGATTATTGGAAACGAATGGGTTTTACTCTCGAACAATGGAAAGGGATTAAAAAACATTGTGATGCTGTTGGCTTAGATTTTATATGTTCTCCATTTAGTAATTTGGCTGTAGATTGGTTGGAAGAAATTGGAATAGAAAAATATAAGATTGGTTCTGGTGAAGTAAATAATTTTTTGATTTTAGAAAAAATAGCTCAAACGGGGAAACCTGTAATAATATCTTCAGGTATGAGTTCTTTTGAAGAATTAGATCAAACGGTGACTTTTTTGAGGGAAAGAAATGTGGTCTTCTCCATTTTGCAATGCACCACAGCTTATCCTACGCATCCAGAGCAATACGGATTGAATGTAATTCAGGAATTAAAAAACCGTTATAAAGCACCTATTGGTTTTTCAGACCATTCGGCAAGACCTGAAACCTGTATTGCAGCAACGGCTCTTGGGGCAGAAATTTTGGAGTTCCATGTAGTTTTTGACCGGCAAATGTTTGGACCAGATTCCAAATCATCCTTAACGATATCAGAAACCAAAGAGTTGGTATTAGCTGTTCGGAACATTAAACGAGCGCTAGATTGTCCTGTAGATAAAAATTCTAATGAAAATTTTACAGACTTAAAACAAATTTTTGAAAAATCATTGGCTTTAAATAAAAAATTGCCCAAAGGTCATAAAATAACGATTGAAGATTTAGAGGCAAAAAAACCAAAAGGATATGGTATTAACGCAGCAAAATTTAAGGATGTTGTTGGTAAAACTCTTATTTTTGATAAAAACAAATGGGATTTTTTAAATGAAGATGATATACAATGAGTAGAAGAAAAATTGCTGTAGTTATTACAGCTAGGCCGTCCTACAGCCGTGTAAAAACGGTTTTGTCTGCCATTCAAAAGCATGCAGATTTAGAATTGCAGTTGGTTGTCGCTGCTTCGGCTTTGTTGGACCGCTATGGTTCAGCAGTAAATTATATTGAGAAAGATGGTTTTGCTATTGCAGCCAAGGTGTTTAATGTTTTGGAAGGAGAGAATTTAACAGCTGCAGCTAAGACTACAGGAATTGGGATATTAGAATTATCAACGGTTTTTGATAATTTAAAACCGGATATTGTCGTAACAGTGGCCGATCGTTTTGAAACCATGGCCACGGCTATAGCGGCTTCATATATGAACATTCCACTAGCCCACATTCAGGGTGGCGAGGTTACAGGAAATATAGACGAAAAAGTACGCCATGCTATTACCAAATTGGCGGACTACCATTTTGTAGCTTCAGAAGGAGCCAAAGAACGAGTGGTGAAATTGGGTGAAAATCCAAATTTCGTTTTCAATACAGGTTGTCCTTCTATTGATTTGGCCAAAGAGGTGAAGGAAAATAGTGCTACTTTACCCTTTAATCCTTATGAAAAATATGGTGGAGTAGGTGCCAAACCCGATTTGTCGAAGGGTTATTTGGTGGTCATGCAACATCCCGTAACCAATGAATACCAAAATTCGCGTAAACATATAGAAGTAACCTTGGAAGCCATTTGCAAAGTAAATCTACCCACTTTATGGTTTTGGCCCAATGTAGATGCGGGTGCCGATGGGACTTCAACGGGTATTCGAGCCTTTCGAGAGCAACACGACTTGTCTAATGTCCATTTTTTCAAAAATATGGAAGGCAAAGATTTTTTGCAATTGTTACAGCATAGCGATTGTTTGATAGGGAACTCGAGTGTTGGTATCAGAGAATGTGCCTATTTGGGAGTACCGGTAATTAATATTGGTTCCCGTCAAAATAGAAGAGATAGGGGCGCGAATGTGATGGATGTGGATTATGCACAAGCCCCAATTGAAATAGCAATTGCAACCGCAATCCAAAAAGGCAAAGTCAAATCTTCTTCCATTTATGGTAATGGAAAAGCAGGAGTTCAAATAGCCCAATTATTGGCTGAATTGCCGTTGCAGTTTCATAAAACGATAATGTATTAAGATGCGAATTTTAGCCATCATCCCCGCTCGAGGAGGATCCAAAGGTGTCCCTGGGAAAAACACTAAATTGTTAGGAGGGAAACCACTTATAGTTCATGCGAGCGATTGTGCAAAACAATCAAAATATGAAATGGATATCGTAGTTTCTACAGATAGTGAGGAAATTAAAAAATGTTGTATTGATAACAATATAAAATATGTGGATAGACCTTCCGAATTTGCTAAAGATGATAGCTCTGTGATTCCTGTTATTCATCATGTTTTAGAAAAAATGAATAGTAATTATGATTTAATTGTTTTATTACAGCCTACTTCTCCTTTTAGAAAGAGTGAGCAATTAGATCAAATCATTACTTTTTTTAAAAAGGATATCAATTTAGAAGGTGTTATAAGTGTGGTTCCAGTTGAAGATAATCATCCTGCTAGAATGTATAGTTTGAATTCTGATTTTGGAATGAAGCCTTTCTTGTCTTCAAAAGATGAGACGGTTAGAAGGCAAGATTTGAATCCTGTTTATTTAAGAAATGGTTGTTTCTATGTAGTAAAAACTGAGTCATTTTTAGCTCAAAATACAGTGATGCCTTCTCAAAAAAAAGGGTATATCATGGATTCTAAATATCATGTGAATATTGATAATCCAAGAGATTTTATGCTTGCCAGTTTAATATATGAAGAATGGGAAAATGAAAATAGCCATAATTGAATCACAAAATTTCAGTAAAACAGGTCTTGAAAAACTGAAGACTATAGCTGATGTTCAACAATATGATTTTAAAACAATTAAAGAGTTAATTCAACGGTGTAAAAATGTTGACGTGCTTTTTGTACGTTTGCGCTTTAAATTCACCAAAGAGGTCTTGATACAATTGCCTAATGTGAAGTTTATTCTTTCCGCAACTACAGGAACTGATCATATAGATGAAGACTTTTTTTTGAAACGAGGAGGTAAAGTAATTTGCCTAAAAGGGGAGACTGAATTTTTAGAGCAAATACCATCGACAGCAGAACATACTTGGGGCTTGCTTTTATCATTAGTAAAAAAAATCCCATTTTCATTTGATGATGTAAAGAAAGGTAATTGGAACAGGGATTTTTTTAAAGGAAATAATCTTAAAAATAAAAAAATTGCCATTCTTGGAATGGGAAGAGTTGGTAAACAAGTAGCTAAAATTGCCAATTGTTTTGATATGGAAGTTGGATTTTATGATATTAAAGAAGTTGATGTGCCTTATCTTAAATTTGATTCTCCAATGACTTTGATTGAATGGGCTGATATTATTAGTATTCATATTCCGCAGAATAAATCTAATGAAAATTACATAGACAAAAACTTATTGTCACATGTTAAAAAATCCGCAGTATTGATTAATACATCAAGAGGAGGAATTTGGGATGAGGTAACACTCTGTGAAATGATATGGAATAAAGAAATAAAAGGTGTTGCTACAGATGTTTTAAGAAATGAATTGGATAATAAGATTGATAAAAATGGATTAGTTTCTTTATCTCAAAAAGGATTTCCAGTAATTATTACGCCTCATATTGCTGGTGCTACTATTGAATCTATGGAAATGACGGAAGAATTTATTGTGAATAAGTTTATTAATTGCAAAATAAAATAGTTTCTTTTATTATCAATGAGAAATAAAATGATAATTGTTAGCATTTAAATTACGAGATAAATCATATATATAAAACAGAAATTACTTGAAATCAAAACCAAAAATATTCATTTTACTACCCGATGGTATAGGGTTACGAAACTTTGCCTATTCGGAATTTCATACCATAGGCGAAAAAGAAAATTTCGATCTCGTGTTTTGGAACAACACCCCTTTTGATCTAACGACACTTGGTTTTACCGAAATTAAAATCGGAAATTCTAAATCACATCCTCTAACCGAGACGTATAAAAATGCTCGCAAGCAAATAGAGTTAAACCTGAATATTCGAAGGACTAAAGACCGCGTTTATGACACCTATCGCTTCCCTTTTTTGTACAATACTGTAAAAAAGGCGATTAAGAGCAGTGTCACTCAATTAATGTCTTTTACGCATTCTTCGCAATATGGATTAACTCGTATTCGGAAAAAAATCAAACACAAAGAGCGTAAAACCCTGTATTATCATCAGTGTTTGGAAACTTTACAAAAGGAACGGCCTGCCTTTGTGTTTTGCACCAATCAGCGTCCGATGACGGCTATTGCTCCTTTGTTGGCGGCAGAAGAATTGGGTATTCCGACAGCCACCTTTATTTTCTCTTGGGATAATTTGCCCAAAGCCACAATGGTAGTCGAAACGGATTATTATTTTGTTTGGAGTGATTTGATGAAAAAAGAATTACTGTTCTATTATCCGTACCTTAAAGAGGAGCGGGTTTTTGTAACTGGCACTCCACAGTTTGAGTCGCATTTTGATAAGGCCAAGATACTGTCTAAAGAAGATTTTTGTAAACAGTACCACTTAGATTTAAATAAAAGATACATCTGCTACTCGGGTGATGATGTGACTACTTGTCCTGATGATCCCAAATATTTAGAAGATGTGGCTATAGCTGTTCGTGAATTGAATCAAAAAGGGCATGCACTAGGTATTGTTTTTAGACGTTGTCCAGTTGATTTCTCTACTCGTTATGATAAAGTCTTGGAAGACTATAAAGATGTAATTACTCCAATTGTTCCTCTTTGGGAACGAATCGGAGAAGGTTGGAATACGATATTGCCTACGCCTGATGATATTGCGCTACAAAATGCAACCATTGAGCACACGGAAATGGTTGTCAATTTGGGTTCTTCTATGGTATTTGATTATGTGGCGCATCACAAACCGTGTGCTTTTATCAATTACGATGTTGACCAAAAGATAATTACCGATTGGTCGGTTAAAAAAATATACCAATATGTTCACTTTCGTTCGATGCCTAATAAAGAAGCTGTTTTATGGATCAATAGTCCAAGGGAAATCTCGACAATCATCGAAAAAGGAATCACTACACCTTCGTTAATAATCGAAAATGCACAAAAATGGTTTGAAATAATCAATCAACAGCCACCGCAAGAAGCTTCTCAACGCATTTGGAAAGCCATTAAAACTATCATTTCTAAAGAATAATGCTTTTCTTTGCAAAGCAAAAATCAATTCAAATCAAGACTACTGCATTATATGTAATTTACCTAATGAGTTAGTGAGAATTAGTGTAATTCGTGTTAGTTTTTTTAATATAAAATATGTTTTTCAACTCCTTGGCTTTTGCCATTTTTTTACCAATAGTTTTTTTTTTGTATTGGTTTGTTTTTAATAAAACTAAAAACACCCAAAACGCTTTACTGATACTTGCCAGTTATTACTTCTATTCCTGCTGGGATTGGCGGTTTTTATTCCTGTTGGTGTTTTCTACTTTTTTGGATTATTACACAGGTATCCGAATCGAAAAAAGCGCTAATGAGAAAGGGCGAAAGTTTTGGTTTTGGCTCAGTATTCTGGTCAATTTAGGATTTTTAGGGGGTTTTAAATACTTCAATTTTTTCTCGGATTCGTTTGCTCAACTACTTACTTCTGTTGGGTTTAAAGCGAGTCCAATACTTCTGGATGTGATTCTTCCTGTTGGAATTTCTTTTTACACCTTTCATGGCTTATCTTATGTAATTGATATTTATTACAAGCGCATCAAAGCGGAGTATAACTTTGTCGATTATTCTTTGTTTGTGAGTTATTTTCCACTGTTGGTGGCCGGACCAATCGAAAGAGCCACCCATTTATTGCCTCAGGTCAAAGTACAACGAAGCTTTGATTTGGAAAAGGCAAAAGAAGGCCTTGCCCAATTCGTTTGGGGATTGGTCAAAAAAGTTGTGATAGCCGATACTTGTGCGACTTATGCCAATGCAGTTTTTGATAACTATTCTTCTATGAATTCTTTATCCTTGATGCTGGGAGCTATTTATTTTGCATTTCAAATTTATGGTGATTTTTCAGGCTATTCTGATATGGCTTTAGGGATGTCAAAACTGTTTGGCATTGATTTATTGAAAAACTTCAATTATCCCTATTTTTCAAGAGACATCGCCGAATTCTGGAGACGCTGGCACATTTCGTTGTCCTCTTGGTTCAGGGATTATTTATACATTCCTCTAGGAGGCAGTCAAGGTGGAATGTGGTTCAAGATTCGCAATACCTTCATTATTTTCTTGGTGAGTGGTTTTTGGCACGGCGCTAATTGGACGTATGTAGTTTGGGGATTATTGAATGCCATTTACTTTCTACCTTTGTTGGTGTTGCAAAAAAACAGAAACAATACCGGCCCTGTGTTATTGAGCTACGATTGGAAAGGAATACAAACCATTTGGAACATTCTTTTGACTTTTACTTTAAGTACAATTGCTTGGGTCTTTTTTAGAGCAAAATCCATAACCGATGCGGTTTTGTATTTAAAGCAAATGGTCATCAACGGAGATTTTAGTTCGCAGTATTTGTCAAACGAAAGGTACAATTACGAAATACTCCTTTTACTTGGTGTTTTTGTAGTGGTAGAATGGAACAATAGAAACCGAGTAGAACCCTTATCAGGACGCTATAGTCTCCTTAAATTTGGTTTGGCTATTGCTGCCATTATGGCTTTAGGGACTTTTTCAGATTATAAGGAGTTTATTTATTTTCAGTTTTAAGGTATAATTTTAACCCTGTCAGAGTTCCAAATTTTTACAGGGTTAAAACTCTGAGAGGGTTAGTTAAAAACAAGAATCACAAATGAAACAATTTTTACTATATACATTAAAAATACTACTACTAACGATAGTTATCGCTGTGGTATTGGATTTTGGCTATACTAAAGTCTTTTTACAATCCTCGAATAGGGGGAAAATTGAAAAAGTCTTCAATTCTACAGATGAAAAGTATGATGTAGTTATTTTAGGCTCCTCAAGGGCTAACAATCATTTTGTAGCTCAGATGTTTGAAGAAAGAGGATTAAAAACCTTTAACTACGGTATGAGTGGCGGCCATTTGTTTGAAGCTTCCTTGTTATTGAAATTGATGATAGAGCGCAACTATCTAATTAAAAACGTCATTTTGGAAGCCGATTTAAATTTGTCAAACGACCATCAAGCGGAAGGGATATCGGCGAAATTCTTGCCGTTTCTCCACGAATCCGAAACCATAAGAAGGCATTTTGAAAAGGAAGCAGATTATAGGGAGTTGTATTATATTCCTTTCTACCGTTATGTAAAGTATGATGCCAAAATTGGAGTACGAGAGGTTTTGGATACTTCTAGAAATAAACCTACTAGTTTATTAGACAACAAAGGATACTACCCTTTGGGGAAGAAACCGAATGCTAACATGAAAAATAATATTACGAATTTGAACCCTTTGAAAAAGAATCAATATTTTTACGAAATTAAGAAGTTTTGCGAACAAAAAGGAATTAAATTTATTGCTGTAATGACCCCAATGTGTGAAAATACAAAAGGAATGGATTATTTTGAAAAAGTAAAAAAACTATATCCAGAAATTCACAATTATGAAAAAGTCGTTTCAGAAGATCGTTATTTTTCATCTTGTGGACATTTGAATGATGCTGGTGCTAGATTGTTTACTGCTCGAATTTTAAAGGATTTTTTTAATTAACTGAGTTAACCCTTTCAGAGTTCAAAACTCTGAAACAGTTAAAAACGAAAAAAATAACATTGTAATTATGCATATCGCTTTCTTGACCCCAGAATATCCTCATCCTCGTGTCCTACACGCAGCGGGAATTGGTACTAGTATCAAAAACTTGGTTTTGGCTTTAGTAGTAAAAGGAGTACAAGTTTCGGTTTTTGTATACGGGCAAAGTGAAGGGGCTGTTTTTGAGGAAGCAGGAGTTACTATTCATTTGTTAAAAAGTCAAAAATACAAAGGGTTTGGCTGGTATTTTCATCGAAAATTTATTCAAAAATACCTCAACACACATATTGTTTCAGAAAAAATTGATTTAGTGGAGGCTCCCGATTGGACGGGTATCACAGCTTTTATGAAGCTAAAAGCACCATTGGTAATTCGTTTTCATGGGAGTGATACCTATTTTTGTCATTTGGAAAAAAGAAAACAAAAGTTTAAAAATTATTGGTTTGAGAAATTAGCGATGATACGAGCTAGCGCTTTTGTAGCTCCGACTGCCTTTGCAGCTGACGTGACGCAGCAATTGTTTGGTCTTACCCGCAAAAATATAAAGGTTATTTATAACGGATTAGACTTGAATGCGTTTAAAAATGACGCTCCTCTGCTTTATGAAAAAGGACTAATTTTATATGTTGGTACGATTATTCGAAAAAAGGGTGTATTAGAACTACCTGCTATTTTTAATAAAGTGAGAGAAGCAATTCCAGAAGCTCGATTGGTACTTATTGGAAGTGATTCTTTTGATATTCAAACGCAATCTTCATCCACATGGGAATTACTGAAAAAAGAATTTGAAGTGGAGGATCTAGAGCAAGTTTCGTATTTGGGAAAGATGTCTTATATAGCTGTAAAAGAGTATATTAGAAAAGCTAATGTGTGTGTTTTTCCTAGCTTTGCGGAAACTTTTGGAATGGTAACGATTGAAGCTATGGCCATGCAAAAACCAGTAGTAAGTAATGATTTTGAATGGTCTCAAGAAATGATAGCACATGGTGAAAGCGGTTTTTTGGTGCGTCCTTCAAAACACGCCGAGTTTGCTAAAAGAATTGTAACACTATTAGAAGAGGAGCATCTTTGTGAAAAAATGGGGGATGCAGCTAGACAAAGAGTGGAAACTATTTTTGATATTCAGCAAATTGCCCAACAGAATGTTGAATTGTATTCAGAAATAATACTAAAATCTCATAAGGAAAATGAAGTTAGAGGAATATAAAACAAATTCAGGTGAAATTATTCTCTATCAAGGTCATCCTGATTTTGAGATATTAGAAGAGCTTGCATTAGGCACTGGAGATATTTGGCACAGTTCTTTTGAACAAGGCTATAAAAATGTTTTTCAAGAATTGGTTTATCAAACTGCTACTTTTTTTTGGTATTTAAATGATTTCGATAGCCATGAACAATGTGTGAGTTGGAGGGTAAATCCAAGTGCTTTTGCCGTTCGGAAAACAGTTTGGGATATCCTAAACGGCTTTGATTCTGATTATGAGAATCTAGAATTACAAGCGTTAGATTTTGGCTATAACGCGGTACGAAATTCAGGAGCAGTTGCATTGTACGTAAAAGATTTATTTAGAACTACTGACGTTCAACAAATAAATATATCACCAAGAGATCGTTATGTTTTCTTTATAAAAAATTTCAAATTAGATCATGCTATATTCATGATTTATAGACAAGGTTTTTGGAAATGGAAGGAATGGGATGCTTTTTTTTACGCTAAAAAGAATTTTAAAAAATCCAAATTAAAACCAATAGTTAAACCTAAAGTTTTAAATGAAATAGAAGGGAATCCAAAGGTTAGTTATATCATTCCTACTATGCTTCGCCAAAAGTTTACTTTGCAATTACTGGAGGATTTGAGTCAACAATCTTATTTACCCACACAAGTAGTGGTAGTTGATGCAACCCCAATCAGTAATCGAGACGAGAGCTTGTATTTACAAAAAGAATATCCATTTGAATTAATGGTTAAATGGCAAGAATCCAAAGGGAGTTGTAGAGCAAGAAACGAAGCTATTGATTTGTGTATGGGAGATTATATAGTTTTTGGAGATGATGATATTCGAGTTCCAGCAAATTTTATAGAGAATCATATTCGATTTTTGCAAACCAATAAAGCTGGAGCTTGTAATGGATTAGATATTAGAGCTGATCACCAAAAACAAAATTTACAAGATTTGGAAGATAAATTGGAACAGCTAGGTGATAAAAGATGGATTACTGGTTGTGCTCAAATCTTTAGTAATGCCAATTCATGTGTTAAAAGCGAATATGTAAAACAATTGGTAGGGAACGACATAAATTTTGATGGAGGTTATGGTGAAGATGGTGATTTTGGTATGTCATTGTCAGAAATTGGTGTTACTGTATTGCATAATCCTTTTTCGGTAAATTTACACCTCAAACCACCCATAGGAGGTTACCGATTTTGGGGGACCCAAGCAAAGATTATAGGTAAGAAACGAAAGAGGCAACCTTGGGAATTGGATACTCCAGTGAAATGGGTTCGACCTGTTCCAAGTCCCACTGTATTGTATGGTTTTGTTAAACATTTTACTCCACAACAAGTAATCGAATACAAACAAAAACATTTTTTTCTGTATTTGTTTAAAGGACCTAAAGTGACCTTTTTATATCGATTTATTAGAATGCCCTACAAAAATATTCAATTTAAAAAATCCCTTTTTTATGCTAAAAAATTAGTCGCATTGGGGAAAAGAACTCAATAAATATGAAATTTTCACTCATCATTTGTACCTATCTGCGTCCCAAACCTTTGTTGCAATTGTTGCAATCGGTGCAGGAACAAACTTTATATCCTGATGAAATTCTGATTATTGATGGGTCAACTAACGATGCTACTCAAGTTGTTTTGGAGCAAAATCATTTCCAAAACTTACACTATTTTTTAGTGCCCAAAGAACAAAGAGGTTTGACCAAGCAACGCAATTTTGGAATCGATAAGATAGGTGCGGACAGTGAAATCGTTTGTTTTTTGGATGATGATACGGTTTTGTCAACCTATTATTTTGAGCAATTACTAAACACTTACCAAAAATATCCAGATGCGCTAGGAGTAGGCGGGTACATTCATAACGAAACCAAGTGGGAACCTATAGATGCTAATTATAAGCCTCAAATAGATGAGTTTTGTTTTGATGGATGGAAAAGAAAAGACGGAAGTCGATTTGTTTTAAGGAAAAAGTTAGGATTAGATAGTGATTGTCCGCCAGGATTTTCTTCTTTGTATTCACATGGAAGAAGTGTAGGTTTTTTACCTCCAAGCGATAAAATTTATGAAGTAGAACAATTGATGGGAGGCGTTTCATCTTTTAATAAAAAGGTGTTTGAAACCCATCAGTTTTCGACTTATTTTGAAGGCTATGGCTTGTACGAAGATGCAGATTTTTGTTTACGAGTTGCTAAAACAGGTAAATTATACCTGAATACAGCTGCAAAATTGAACCATTATCATGCTGCTTCAGGGCGTCCTAATCAATTTCATTATGGCAAAATGGTAGTGCGAAACGGTTGGTATGTTTGGCGGATAAAAAATCCAAAACCACTCTTTAAAGATCGATGGAAATGGCATGCGATTACTTTGCTATTGACTTTCATTCGATTTAGCAATACCTTTACTTCAAACCAACGTAAAGATGCCTTTACTGAAGCTTGTGGAAGAATGATAGGTTGGTGGAGTTTGATGTGGAATGTGCCTAAAAGATAGATAATGAAATTCGCCATCATCACTCATGTCATTCATAAAAAGCGAGGTAATCAGTATTTTGCTTATGCTCCTTATGTGAGAGAAATGAATGTTTGGGCAAAGTTTGTTAAGGAGCTAGTAATTGTAGGAGCGGTTGAAGAAAAAGAATTTACGGCTATAGATTGCGCCTATCATCATAATGAGATTGTTTTTATTCCCATTGATGCTATTGATGTGTTAAATTGGAAGTCAAGAATAACTACTTTTTTTAAACTGCCAAGAATTACTTGGCAAATTTTCAAAGCCATGTATCAAGCCGATCATATTCATTTGCGCTGTCCAGGTAATATTGGTTTGATCGGATGTTTGGTGCAGGTTTTATTTCCTTTCAAATCCAAAACGGCTAAGTATGCGGGAAACTGGGATCCTAAAGCCAAGCAACCTTGGAGCTATCGCTTACAAAAATGGCTCTTACATAATCCTTATCTGACTCGTAATATGCAGGTTTTGGTGTATGGGGAATGGGAAGGTAGTAGTAAAAATATAAAACCGTTTTTTACCGCGACGTATTGGGAAGCCGATAAAGTGCCTTTGAAACCCCTTACCTTTGCCAACCCGATCCGATTTGTTTTTGTAGGAACTTTGTCTTCAGGAAAACGTCCGATGTATGCTGTTGCCTTGGTTGAAGCTTTGTTTAAAAGAGGCTATGCTGTTCAATTGGAGCTGTATGGAGAAGGGATAGAAAGAGTCGTATTGGAAGACTATATTGAAAAGAATGATTTGAGAAGATTTATTGAATTGAAAGGCAATCAATCAAAAGAAGTTGTTATGACAGCTTACCAAAACAGTCATTTTGTACTCCTTCCTTCTCAAAGTGAGGGCTGGCCTAAAGCTATAGCAGAGGGGATGTTTTGGGGATGTGTCCCACTGGCGACCTCGATTTCTTGTGTTCCCTTTATGTTGAATTATGGTAAGAGAGGGGTTGTGTTAACTACTGAACTAGAACAAGATGTGCAGCAAGTAATGGCCATTTTGAATGATGAGGTAGATTATTTGGAAAAAAGAAAGAATGCCTCCGATTGGTCCCGAAACTACACTTTGGATGTTTTTCAAAATGAAATACAAAGAATAGTTTCGACGTCTCGATGATTACCTTTAGTTTCTTATCTTATTAAAACGAACACTATATTTATGCGCATTTTACAACTCATAGACTCCTTAGAAGCCGGGGGTGCAGAGCGAATGGCTGTAAATTATGCCAATGCGCTTGTGGATACCCTAGGTTTTTCTGCGCTTGTAGCTACACGAAAGGAAGGAGCTTTGTTAGAACAAATCGATTCGAAAGTGACTTATCTTTTTTTGCATAAAAAAAGGCAACTTGATTTTGGAGCCCTATGGCGTTTGCGTTCTTTTGTTTTACAACATTCGATTACCCACATTCATGCCCATAGCACTTCGTTTTTTATTGCCTTTCTTCTTAAAATGACGATGCCCTCTCTGAAGATAATTCGACATGATCATTATGGGAATGCTTCTTTTTTAGCCAAGAGGCCTTGTAAAGTGTTACAATTCACGACATTTGGTTTTAGTGGTGTAATTGCAGTCAATCAGCAGTTAAAAGATTGGTCTGAGAAGCGATTAAAAGCTAGAAATGTTATTTATCTCCCTAATTTTATCCCATTAGCACCTAAAAAGTATACTAAAATAACCTGTCTAAACGGGAGAGCAGGAAAAAGAATAATAGTATTGGCAAATCTAAGACCTCAAAAAAATCATTTTATGCTATTGGATGTAGCCGCTCAAATGAAGTTGTCACATCCGGATTGGACCTTTCACTTGGTAGGGAAAGATTTTAATGACGAATATTCTCTTGCAATAAAAAACAAGATTAGAGCTTTGCAATTAGAAAATCAAGTATTTTTGTACGGTTCAAGAGCTGATATTAACTGTGTTTTGAATCAAAGCGATATTGGAATTTTGACTTCTGCTTCAGAGGGGTTACCTGTAGCCTTGTTGGAGTACGGGATGCAACCGTTACCTGTAGTGGTTACAGCCGTAGGTGAATTACCTAACATCATAAATAATGGTCTCAATGGTTGGTTAGTACCTTCTAATGAGGGAGTGCTTTTTTACAAGGTTTTGATTACTTTAATTTCGGATCCCTCAATGAGAAATAGGATGGCATTGGCTTTACAACAAACGGTTTTAGAAGGATATTTCTCAAAAGGTGTTTTACGAAAATACATACAATGGTTAGAAAATTTATAAAATGAAAAAAGAAGAGGTTGTTTATCTTTATTTATTAGCCCTACATGCTTTTTTAGGCTTTGTGTTTTTTTTGTTTCCTTTTCTAAGTAAAGTATATGGCATTGCGATATTGGTTTTTGGAATATATTACATTACTCAATCTAAAAATAAACATAACGAAGCGCTGTTAATGGCGGCTTATGCAGTAAGTGCCGAAATCATGCTAAGGATGACGGGAGGAGCTTTTGTAAACGAGTATGGAAAGTACCTCGTGGTACTTTTCCTGTTTTTAGGAATGATTTTTACTGGGTTTTCTAGAAATGCTCTAATTTATTGGTTGTTCTTGTTTTTTTTGGTACCAAGTATCGTCCTTTCTACCATAACCTTAGATATTACTACCGATGTTAAGAAAGCCATCGTTTTTAATATATCAGGACCAGTTTGTCTGGGGATTTCTGCTATTTATTGCTTCAAGCGTGAGCTAACTTTTCAACGATTACTAGGGATAGTCACTGCTTTTTCATTGCCTTTACTATGTTTGGTCACGTATTTGTATTTTTATACGCCCAACATACAAGATGTGGTTACGGGTACTCAATCCAATTTTGAAACTTCGGGGGGATTTGGTCCCAATCAAGTTTCTACTATTTTGGGTTTTGGTATATTTATCTTTTTTGTGCAATTGATGCTCAATTCCTCTAATGGATTGCTTCAGATGATAAATGGTGGGTTAGTGCTAGTATTTGCTTTTAGAGGTTTGGTTACATTCTCTAGAGGAGGAGTTTATACAGGTGTTGCTATGATACTTTTACTATTAGCGATTTTGTATTTTCAAGCTAATTTTCAAACCAAGCCTAAAATTGCGGGGATTATTCTATTATCTTTTTTAGCTACTCTAGCTGTTTGGAGTTATAGTTCTATAAAAACCAATGGATTATTAGATAAACGCTATGCCAATCAAGATGCGAAAGGAAGAAAGAAAGAAAGTCAACTTACTGGTAGGGAAATTTTAATTGAGTCCGAATTGAAAATGTTTTATGAAAACCCTATTTTAGGTGTGGGGGTTGGGAAAAATAAAGAATTGAGAGCGTCTCAATCAGGAATCCAAGCGGCTTCACACAATGAGATTAGTCGAATGTTGGCTGAGCATGGAGCATTAGGGGTAATAGGATTGTTGATTTTATTGTTGACACCACTTTATTTATTTGCAGTTGACCGACAAAACATACTAGCACTTTCTTTTTTTATATTTTGGTTATTAACTATTAATCATGCTGCAATGCGTTTATCCGCTCCTGCTTTTATCTATGCCTTATCACTTTTAAAAGTTTATCGTGAAGCACCTGCTGTACATAGGAAATAAGTTAGCCCACACGGGAGCGAATCCCACGTGTATAGATAGTCTAGGACTGCTGTTGGAAGGTGAAGATTATCGGTTGACCTATGCCTCAGGATATAAACATAAATTGTTGCGATTTCTTCATATGATAATCACAACAGCATTTGTTAAAAAAGTTGATTATGTATTGATTGATACGTATAGTACCACAAATTTTTGGTATGCTTACTGGGTGGGTCAATTATGTCGTTTTAGGAAGCTGAAGTATATCCCTATTTTGCATGGAGGCAATTTACCTCAAAGATGGCAAACACATCCCAAAAGCTGTGCGTTGCTTTTTAATCATGCTTATCGAAATGTTTGTCCATCTTTTTATTTGACGCAAGCTTTTGAGCAAATGGGGTGTCCTAATTTAGTGATTATTCCTAATCCTATAATTATAAATGATTATACTTTTAAAGAAAGAACTGAAATACAACCAAAACTATTGTGGGTGCGCGCTTTTGCTGATTTATATCACCCTGCTATGGCGGTTCAGGTTTTGGCTGCACTAGTTCAAGAATTTCCTGAAGCCGAACTTTGCATGGTGGGATCAGACAAAGACGGTAGTCTTGAAAAAACAAAAAAAATAGCTCAAGATTTAGGTTTAAACGTTATTTTTCCAGGGCAATTATCTAAGAAAGAATGGGTGCTTTTGTCCGAACAATATGATTTTTTTCTTAATACCACCCATTTCGATAATATGCCGGTGAGTGTAATTGAAGCTATGAGTTTAGGATTAGTTGTGATCTCCACTCGGGTAGGTGGCATTCCTTTTTTGATTGAAAATCATGTCGATGGCCTTTTAGTAGCAGATAACGATGTACAAGCGATGAATAGTGCTATTCAGTTTTTGATGAAAAATCCTTCAGAATTTAGTAAAATCACCAAAAAAGCGAGGGAAAAAGCTGCTTTTTTTGAATGGGAAAGGGTCAAAGAAAAATGGTTCATAATTTTTAATAATCGTTCCTAGTATGGTTAAAATTCAGTAACTTGCGTCTCAATACCACAGTTATATGAATAAGAAAAGAATACATTTCGAACTTTCGGAAAGAAAACTTCTATTACGAATAGTAGACCTTGTTGTAGTACTAGGAGCATTGTATTTATTAACTGTATTTTTCCCATTCACTTATTTTGAATTTTCTTCCACTACTTTTTATTGGACTATAGTTTTTTCTGTTTATTTATTGCTCTTAGGAGGTGTTTTTGAAATGTATAATCTACAAGTCGCTAGTCATCCGTTTCAGATTTTAAAAAGTACCATTTTAACCGCTACTGCTACTGTTTTAGCTTATTTGTTAACGCCTGTTTTATCACCACAATTACCCAAAAGTAGAATACAATTATTGTTTTTTTATGCTACTGTTTTTTTTGCTTTATATCTTTGGCGTATTTTTTATGTTAAGTTTTTAGCGTCCAATCGTTTTGTGCAAAACGTAATTTTGATTTGTGATAAAGGGCAATTAGAGCAATTGGTTGTCGATTTAGAAGATGCTGATCCTTATTATAAAATTATAGGCTATGTTAATTCTGATAAAGGAAATTTGGATGATTCCAAGTATAAGCTTAAACGAGAAATTCCGGTAGAGCAGTTGACTAAATTTGTATCTAGAAGTGGGGTTTCTGAAATTGTAGTTGCCTCCCAAAAAACTGATGGAATTACTACAGAATTGTATCAGCAACTTTTGCATTTGCTTGAATCAGGAAAAAGTATACGGGAGTATGTTCATGTGTATGAAAATAAAACCCAGCGTATACCTGTCCATCAAATTGCCGAAGATTTTTACCGTTTTTTTCCATTTAGTCGGAGCAATCAGAACAAATTATACTTGTATCAGGTACGTTTTTTTGAATTGCTATTTTCAATAACGGGTATTATAATTGGTGCACTACTAGTCCCATTTTTATTAATAGCCAATTGGTTTTGGAATCGAGGTCCTTTGTTTTACACTCAGGATCGTGTGGGAAAAGATGGTGTCCTGTTCAAAATTTATAAGTTTAGAAGTATGGTAACCAATGCCGAGATCAATGGTGCTGTATTTTCTAAAGTTGGAGACACCAGAGTAACCCCTTTTGGTAAATTTTTACGTAAAACCCGTATCGACGAAATTCCTCAGTTTTTAAATATTCTAAAAGGCGACATGGGAGTGATTGGGCCACGTCCCGAGCGACCGATGTTTGTGGAAGAGATTTCGGATATTATGCCTTTTTACGAAACTCGTCATATTATCAAACCAGGATTAACCGGATGGGCTCAAGTAAATTATAATTATGGAGAGTCTATAGAAGAGAGTTTAGTGAAACTGCAATATGATTTGTATTATATCAAACATCGTAGCGTTTTTATTGATATTAGTATTATTTTTAAAACTATTTCTACTGTGGTGTTTTATAGAGGACAGTAAAATAGTTTTAAGTCCGAAGTGATTAGCGATTGGCTCTTAGTTTTGTACTAAGCTTTTTCTTTAGTGTCAGATCTTATTTAAGATTGATGTATCTCCTTGTTTATTCGATATACTATAAATGAAGTGACTCCAGTCAAAGGTAACAGGAACCAAAACGGCGCTTTATTGATTAATAGTATGGTGTAAATCAAAAAGCATCCCCAAGTAAAGTAAGTCAGCCATTTTGTGACTTTTTTATTTTTTTGAAGTACAAAAAAGACCAATAAGAGTAAAGTAGGATTAAATAATAGAACATTATAGTTGTTGGTCAATTCTGGATGAAAAGAATACCATCCCATAAAAAGAAAGAACAATCCGAGAACACCCATTACGATCAAAAAAACCAATGCTATACTTCTTTTTTTCCAGAAGACTAGTAATAATAAAAAAGCACCATAGGTATAAGCATTATTCCACCACGAGTGAGGTGTTGTGGGAGTAACCGTTAAAAGTGAGACAATAGGTTCGCTAAGGGATTTGTTTTTATACTTAGCGATTTTAAGACTTTCCAATAAATCAAAGGGAAGAAAAAGGGTAGTTGCTTTTTCATCTACTTTGGTACCAAAGATAATGCTGGTGCCTAACTGCTCATAAAAATGATGGTCAAAGTAAGGAAACAAAACGCTGCGATAGGTACTTTCGGTTGCTTTGGTTTTGGTAATTACTTTAGTTCCTAGTGCCTCATTAAGTAAATCGACCACCATAGTAGTACAGTTTTTATCGATAAACTTATAGGTGTAAAATCGATCTTCTGACTGTAAAGTGCTATTGAGTTGATCAAAAAGATGTTGTTTTAAAGGGAGTGCTATGCGCAATTTTTGTTCATATACACTTCTTCCTTCGTATTGGTATTGACTGATAAAGTCCAAATAGGAGTGAGCAACAACAAAATATTGTAGGTCTCCCTTAGCAAATTTCGCCACAAAATTGGGTGTAGAAAAGTCAAATGCTCCATAATTATATACCACATCTAGCGCTTGACTCGGGTCACTAATTCGGAGTGCTGTATGCCCGAAAAGCGAATAAGATTCATTACCAGTCGCACAAGTTAACACGCTTACTGTGGTTTTTGGTGTGAGAGGTAAAAGTTGTGCTGAAGTTGTTAAACTCCATAATGCAACAAAGAATAGTAAAAATTTATTTAAAGCAGTAGATGCAGTAGTCCTATTCATAAAAAAGGAAAAATTAGTAAGTGGTGTAAAAATAGCGCATTCTGTGGAATTCATGGTATTCGCTAGGATAAAATTATTTAAGTTTTTGCTACGGATTTGTAGTAATTTGGTTAATTGTTTAATCGCTTAACTGTTTAATGATGTTGCCCTTTGCGGTTAAGTTTTTAGCTACTGTTGCTGGTGTTTTTGTCCCCCTTTTTGGGGTTAGGGGCTTTTCACCTTCTAAATTGCCCCAAATCCACTTTTACCGAGAAAATATTTGAATATAAAGATACGCCTTGGCTACCTAAATTCGTCAAAGCGTAATCTATTTGAATGCCTCGATATTGAAATCCCAATCCGATGTTGGGCTGAAAATTGGTTTTTTCGCTGGCGTCTAATTGGGTTACTTTTTGAAAATTCCCTAAACCTGCTCTTAGAAAAACCAAATCCGTATAGCCCAATTCGAATCCTAAAGCAGGGTCAATGCTCACGAAGTCACTTGTAATAATATCATTAGTTTTGGTAAAGCGCATATTCAGGTTGGCAGCTGCCAATAGACTATAGTCGTAGTGAAAAACGAATTTTTTAGAAATGCCAAGTTGTGCTTTTGGGGCTGTAATTTCGGTGCTTTCGGGAAGTTCTTGGTTTTGACCAGGAATAGCATCGGCTATGGCTTGGTATTTTTCTTCATCAATATTCCAAATATTGTAAGTGGTAGTTAGGTCTCGAACAAGTAAGCCAAACTGCCAATTGTTGCGTTCAAATTGCAAACCTACATCAAAACCAAAGCCCCAAGAATTGGCAAAATCTCCAATGATTCGGCGCACTACTTTGGCGTTGACTCCATATTGAAAACCAGGAACTGGGAGTTTTCTAGCATAAGAAAAGGTAAAACCATAATCGGCAGTAGAGAATAATTCAATACGGTTGTAATCAATATTGCCTTGATTGTCGATGAGTTCGGTAGTATTCAAAATATCATCCACTCCAAAACGAATCAATGAGATGCCCCAGCTACTTCTGTCATCTATGGGTGAGGCATAGGCCAAATAGTCGTATTGCGCAATATTGGCAAAATAGTTAGCGTGCATAGCGGCTACTTGATGGTCTTTGAGATGCGTTAAACCAGCCGGATTCCAATAGCCTGCATTGACATCAGCAGTGAAAGAAACCGCAGTATTCGACATTCCTAAAGCCGCCGCATCTACACCAATGTTTAGAAACTCATTGGAATATTTTCGGACCGTTTGAGCGCATAATGAGCAAGTACCAAGTACTAAAAAAAACGAAAGAATCTTTTTCAAAAGCAAGGAGAGCTAGTTGGGGTGAATAATTTTTTCAAAAATAGAATTTTTTAGGGAGCTTATTCCTCACTTTCAAGAGAATTCTCTTTTCTTTAAAAAATGCTGAAGAAACTCTGATAAAAAACGCACTTCTCTTTCACTTATTATCTTACTTTTGCGAGTACAATTTTTTTAATACCGATTCCGATGACTTTCAAAAAACACATTCCTAATAGTATTACCTTATTGAACTTATTTTGTGGTTGTATTGCTATCACTTTTGTGGTGCAACAACAATTCGAAATGGCCTTTTATTTTGTTTGTTTAGGAATTTTTCTTGATTTTTTTGATGGTTTTTTTGCACGCCTCTTTCAGGTTTCAAGCCCTTTAGGATTACAATTGGATTCTTTGGCTGATATGGTGACTAGCGGCGTAGTTCCAGGATTGACAATGTTTTATATGATGCTGAAAGCCTTTGGTTTACAGATTAGTTCCCCGTTTTCTGGTCAGTATGCGTTGGCTTTTTTGGGTTTTTTGATCACGCTAGGTTCTTGTTATCGATTGGCTAATTTTAATATTGACACGCGTCAAACCGACTCTTTTATTGGTTTGCCTACTCCAGCCAACGCTTTGTTTATTTTGAGTTTGCCCTTGGTTGTTCGTCATTTCGATTCGTTTATGATGTTCGAATTATTGTCGAATTATGGTGTACTTTTGGCTATCAGTATTGGGAGTGCTTACATTTTGAATGCTGAAATTCCTCTGTTTTCTTTGAAAGTCAAAAAACTTACCGTTCGAGATAATAAATTGACCTTTTTCTTTCTGGCGGTTTCTGTTTTGCTATTGGTGACGTTGCAATTTTTAGGGATTCCATTAGTCATACTTTTTTATATTTTTCTTTCTATCCTTAACAATAAATGGATAAAGTAATAGGGATTTCAAGATGAGGAAAGTGACCAAAAACTATCCCAGACGTCGACCGAATAAGAAAAACAACCAAGGTATAGCTGCCCTCAAAAAATATGTATGGGCTGCCTTTGGATTACTATTTTTAGGAAGTGTCATTTATCATTATCGTACAGCTTTTGCGTATTATTTAGGTTTTAAATCCAATAAGCTCAGTAAAACTGATGTTTTTTCGGAAGCTAGAAATTTGCGAGTACTCGAAAAACACGACGGAAAAACCGTAGGAATTGATGTGTCAGAATATCAAGGTAAAATAAGTTGGTCGTATGTCGATACGATTGAGAACCAATACCCTCTGCATTTTGTGTTTATCCGTGCCACTGCTGGCAATGATGCGGTTGACAGACGTTTCAAGCGCAATTGGGAAGGGGCTAAAAAGAACAAAATGATTCGTGGCGCTTATCACTATTATCGTCCGAATGAGAACTCTTTAGAACAAGCTGAGTTATTTATCAAAACGGTACGATTGCAAACCGGAGATTTACCTCCAGTATTGGACATTGAAAAATTACCCAAAAATCAGTCGATGACCAACCTCAAAAAAGGACTTAAAAGATGGTTGCAAGCCATAGAAAATCATTATAAAGTCAAACCCATTATTTATACAGGTGAGAAATACTACGATGATTTTTTGAAAGAAGAATTCAGTGATTACCTCTTTTGGATAGCCAATTATAATTTTTATCGAGAAGAAATTCAAGACGATTGGTTGTTTTGGCAATTTACGGAACGAGCTGCTGTTCCTGGAATTGAGGGAAATGTAGATGTCAATATTTACAATGGCGATTTGCAACAATTGCAATTCATTACAGTCGAGTAATCATAGAATCTTTGAGTTTACTTTTGATTCATTTTAATTGGTTACTGCTTAATCGATTAGTTGTTGTACACTTTGTATTCCTTGAGTAAATCTTTGTGTTCTTTGTAGTTACATTTTCTTTACTATTTTCTATTTCTGGCTTTTCTGTAGCATAAAACTTACATGCCCTTATTTGCCTTATATGGTTCAAACACATTGGCGCTCAACCCAAAATTTTACTGACTTATATGTTTTAACCTTTGCGTCCCTTGCGTAGTTCTTTGCGCTCTTTGCGGTTAAATCTTTTCATCATAATGAAACACGAACAACACACGAAGCTGCACAAAGGAATGCTATTGAACTTTGCGTCTTTGCGTCCTTGCGGTTATATTTTTCACGCTGATTCCACAGATTGCATAGATTTTAAAACAGTTAATGATTTAAAACTTTGCGTCCCTTACTTAATTCTTTGTGCTCTTTGCGTTTAAATTTTTTTTAAGAAAAATGTAAATATCACTAAATCTGGGTATTGTCGGTTCAGATATAGCTTTTTATTTTTATTACTGCAAATACTATTAATTTTTGTTAATAGTATGTAATGTCTAATTTTAATTGAAAAGGTCTTGAAAATAAAGAATATCCTGCTCTTACTTTTAATTTTTAGTTTTGGTTGCGCTTCCGTTTTTGGCCAACAAGGAAAAGTTGATCCTACCTTTAATACCTATGATGATGGTCTTTTAGGTGATGGTTTTGACAATACAGTTAGAACATTGTCTGTACAAGGTGATGGTAAATTGATTGTAGGTGGTGATTTTCTAAATTTCAATGGTGTGGCGACGCCTTATTTATGTCGATTGTTGCCCGATGGATCCAAGGATTTATCTTTTATTCTAGGAACAGGTTTTAATAATAAAGTTTATACCTGCTTACTTCAGCCTGATGGTAAGATTTTAGTTGCGGGTTCTTTTACTCAGTTTAACGGTACAGCAGTAGGACGGTTGGTTCGTTTGAATCCAGATGGAAGTCGTGATAGTTCATTTACTTCATCTCCTGGAGCAACCAATAGTATTATTTATGATATGGCATTACAATCCGATGGGAGTATTTTTTTGGCGGGAAGTTTTACGAATTTTAACGGAACAGCCGCCAATAGAATAGTGAAAATTTTACCAAACGGAGCTGTTGATACTAGCTTTGTTATTGGTTCCGGTGCTTCTGGTTTAATCGAAAAAGTAGAAATTCAACTCGATGGAAAAATTATCATTGGTGGAGGTTTTAGTTCGTTTAATGGTGTTAGCGTGGGTAAAATTGCTCGATTGAATGCCAATGGTAGTTTGGATACTAGCTTTGTAACTGGTGTTGGTTTTGATAACAATGTAAGTGCTATTGGCGTTCAATCAGATGGCAAAATTATTTTGGGAGGTTCATTTACAAATTATAACGGCAATGTTGCGAATAGAATTGTAAGGATAAATACGGATGGAACTCTAGATGCTTCTTTTGCTTCTGGGACAGGATTTAACTCGGGAGCAGTTGAGGCTATTGTAATGAATGCTGGTGGAGGTCTTTTGATAGGCGGTTCTTTTTCTGGAACCTATAATGGAGTAGAAGTCAATAGAGTGCAACTTTTCCATCTCGATGGAGCAATCAATACTGCATTTGATATCGGTAATGGTCCAGCTTCTGCCACCGTTTATGCTTTAGAAAATTTTATGGATACTTCTTGGTATGTTGGTGGTTCTTTCTCTGTTTTTGATGATCAGAATCAGGGAAAGTTAGCTAAAATTGATGTACAAGGCACACTGGATATTGGGTATCTAACTTCGGGAGTGGGTCTGAATAACAGTGTTTCAAAAGTACTCCCGTTATCAGATAAAAGTGTAATCGTGGTAGGGAATTTTACACAATTTAATGGTGAAGTAGTTCCAAGAATAACCAAACTCAACGAAGCAGGTGAAAGGGATAGTACATTTAATGTCTTGAGCCAAGGAGCTAATGCTACCATTCGTAATGCGGCGGTACAATCAGATGGAAAAATTATCATTGTTGGAAATTTTACCTCATATAACGAAACAGCAGTCAATCGAATAGCTCGTTTATTGCCCAATGGAAGTATTGATGCTACGTTTAATATGGGTTTGGGTTGCAACGGACAGGTGTATGGAGTAGCGATTCAGTCGGATGGTAAAATTGTTATAGTGGGTAATTTTTCGACTTACAATGGAATTCCTGCTGTAAAAATTGCACGTTTATTACCCGATGGTACTTTAGATGCTAGTTTTATTTCAGGTTCAGGTGCCCAAGATGGACTAGTCGAAACGGTGGCTTTGCAGTCGGATGGGAAAATGATTTTGGGAGGGCATTTTACACTATTTAACGGGGTTTCATCCCCAAGACTTATTCGTTTGAATGCTGATGGTAGTGTTGATTCAAGTTTTTCGGTTGGTGCTGGATTTGATGCAATTGTTTATCATGTGACCCTGCAATCGGATGGTAAAATCGTGGTGGGCGGTTCTTTTGCTGCTTTTAATGGAAATGCAAGGCGAAGAATTGTTCGGCTACAACCTGATGGTGCTTTGGATGTGAGTTTCGTCATCGGGACAGGATTCAGTAACGGAACGGTCCGAACTATTTTGGTGCAACCTAATGGTAAATTATTAATTGGAGGTACATTTTCTAGAACGTATAATGGAGTAGGGGTGAAACGAATGCTTAGAGTGCATGCAAATGGAGCGGTTGATGGAAGTTTTTCGGTCAATTTGAATGGCACACTGTCGACTATGGCGATGACTTCCGATGAGAAAGTAGTGATTGGTGGTATTTTTAATTCTGTTTCAGGAACAACGAAACATCGAATTGCTAGATTGTTGCTGTGTGTGGATCAAACGAAACGAGTTGCAGGGGCTTGGACCAATGGTGTACCAACAGCTGGAAAGGAATTGTTTTTTGAAGAGGATTATACTATTGCCAACACAACCTACGCGTGTAATTGTGCAATTGCTTCAGGTTTTGAAGTAAAAATTAATGCGGAAACTACCTTAGCCTTGCGATATCAATATGAAGGAACTGGACTTTTGGTTGTCGAAGATGGGGCAAGTTTACATCAAATAGATGATCAGATTAGTAATTCGGGTGCCATTCAATTAAAAAGGAAGACAACTCCCATTCGGAAAATGGATTATACCTATTGGTCTAGTCCCGTTCAAAATCAGCGATTAATCGATGTGTCTCCTGCGACACTTTCGGATAAATTTTTCTCTTTTGATGGAGCAAGTGGTACTTGGAAAAACGAATCGCCGACGTCGTTAATGACTTTTGCTAAGGGCTATATCATCCGTGGGCCTCAACATTTTTCGACTACGATGCCCTCGGTGTATGAAGCTGTTTTTTCAGGAATTCCTAATAATGGGGTATATGATTTTGCAGTAGGAAGTGATCAATACAACTTGATTGGAAATCCTTATCCATCGGCTATTGATGCTGATTTGTTTATGACCGATGCCAATAATGCTAGTATTATTTATGGGGCATTGTATTTCTGGACGCACAATACACCTATCCAACAAAGTGGTTCGGATTATATTTATACTGCCGATGATTATGCAACCTATAACCGCACGGGTGGTACGGGGACGAAAAAAGGAGCTGCACTCTCTGGAGGGCAAGTCCCATCTGGCAAAATCGCATCAGGTCAATCTTTTTTTGTAGGAACGACCTCTGGAATTCCCGAAAACAGCCGTTTTCAATTTAAAAACAGTATGCGAGTTATTGATCAAAATACTCAATTTTTCAAACAGGCTAGTATCAAAAAAGCAACAGCTATTGAGAAAAACCGCATTTGGTTGAACTTGACCAATAGTGGAGGTGCTTTTAAACAATTATTAGTGGGCTATATAGAAGGCGCGACAAATTATTGGGATAACTTGTATGATGGGCCAAGTTTTGACGGGCAAGAGTTTGTGGATTTTTACAGTATCAACCAAGGGCAAAACCTGACCATTCAAGGACGTTCTTTGCCGTTTGAAAACACAGATGTAGTGCCTTTGGGCTACCGAAGTACTATCGCAGGGGTATTCGAAATTAGCATTGACAATAGAGAAGGAACTTTGGCCAATCAAGAGATTTGGTTGGAAGATAAAAAAACGAATATTCTTCACGAGTTGACCAAAGAGAAGTACATTTTTACCGCCATCAAAGGAGTAGAAAATGACCGTTTTGTGTTGAAATATACCAATGTCAACAAAAGCTTGGGTACTGATGATAATGAAGTGGTAGATAAATCGCTTATTGTAAGTGTGAAAAACAAAAAAATCACCCTTGCTTCTTCGGCAGAGGAGATAACACAAGTTCAAGTATTTGATTTGTTGGGCAGAAAAGTATATGATAAATCGAAAATCAACGCGCAAGAATGGTCAATTTCGAATTTGCCTTCGAGCGAACAAACCTTGATTGTAAAAACTACTTTAGCGAACGGCGCCATCAGTAATAAGAAGATTATTTTCTAAAGAAACAGCTTTTTAACTAAAAACCTTTTCAGAGACAAGTGCTTTGAAAGGGTTTTTCTTTTGTAGTATAATATATTAATTGGTTGATGGTTTAAACTGTGTGTGGTTGAACTTTGCGCCTTTGCGTCCTAGCGGTTAAGTTTTTTACCACAAACCAATACGAAGAACTCACGAAGCTATACATAGCGTGACTATTGACTTTGCGTTCCTTGCGTAAGGCTTTGCGAACTTTGAGGTTAAATTTTACTATAAAGGCTACGATTTTTTAATAGGTGTTAGGTGTTGATATTCAAGTATATAATAATTTTATAAAAAAAGCTATTTAATTAAAACCAAATTATATGATAAATCGTATATGATATAGAAATGTTATCCATAATTTTGCAAACTTCTAAAGTAATGGAGATCATGTTTTTAGTATGTTGATTTTTATTTTCAAAGGATTAAAAACGAATAAATAGAATTTTAAAAAAATACCACATGATTAAAAAGCTATTTTTTAATAAACTGAATGCCAAATGTTGTTATTGGTTATGGTTACTGTTTTTACCAGTTTTAGGAACTGCTCAAGCATTATCAGGTACTTATATTATTAGTGCTTCTCAACCCGCACCTTTTAATAGTATTACTAATGCCATAACTAGAATTAATACTTCAGGAGTGACAGGCCCAGTTACTTTTTTGTTAGATGATGCAACATATTCTGCTTCTGAAACATTTCCTATTGTTATCAATGCTTTTACGGGAGCAAGCGCTGTAAACACGTTAACTATAAAGCCAAATGCAGGTAAAACTGTTTTAGTGCAAGGCAATAATAATCCTAGCTCTAATCCATTAGCAAGTGTTTTTGATTTGAATGGTGCGGATTATGTTGTTTTTGATGGGAATAATGGATCGGTAAATAAAGCTTTGACGGTTTATAATAACTCAACACTTCATTATGCAGAAAAAACTGTTTTTTGGTTAAGAGGAGGAGCTTCATTTAATCAGTTTAAAAATCTAAATGTAAGGCAGAATTTCGATGCTAATAGTAATTTATCCTTAGGTCTTTTTGCAGGAGGTACTTCAATTAGCACAAGTAGTAATGGTAATAATCCCAATACGACTATTGATAATGTGAATTTTGTTGACGTAAAGCATTTACTGTATGTTAATGGTACTGATGCAACAGGAAATGCTAATTGGACGGTTAATAACAATACAAATTCCTCTACTAGTGCTGCAAATAAACCTTTTACAGGTCTGTTTTTAACTAACACATCAAATTTTACGATATCTAATAATCTTTTATCCAATTTTTCAGAGACCAACTTTTCCTATGGAAATTTTCCTTTTGCAGGAGCGATTGCGGTTACAGCAAACAATGGTAGTGTTTCAAATAATCAAATAAATGATGTGATAAGTACAATTGCTAAAACAGCTTTTGGTATTTATTTGTCTGGAAACGATATTACTGTAGCTAATAATGTTGTTTCAAATGTAGCTTCCACTGGGGGAGGAGGTACGGATACACAAAATGGCTTTGGAATCATAGTAGCGAGTGGTAATAATGCCAAGATTTACTACAATAGTGTGCGTTTGGGGGTGAATCAAACTTCAGGGGTATCCGCTCCAATTTATGTAGATAGTAATTGCAACACATTGGATATTCGAAATAATATTTTTGTAAATGCTCAAACAAGCGGAGGTACAAGAGTTGCTTTCTATTCAGAAGGACAAGATACTAGCAAGTTTCTTAATTTAGATTACAACAATTATCAATCTACTCAACACATTGGATCATGGGGAGATTATTATAACTCGACCAATTTAAAAACAACTTTGGCGAATTGGAGAACCGCTACTGCTAAAGAAACAAATGCCCAGAACATAACTCCAGATTTTGTTTCAACTACTACTTTACGATTGCAACAAACTTCGAATAATGCAACACTTCAAGGAGTCGCCATAGCTACTGTTGTTACAGATATTGATGGAGAGAATCGTAGCAGGCCTTATATGGGAGTAGATGAATTGTCTTGTACAGTAACCACCACTTCTTTTGGCACGACACAAACCATCTGTTATAATCGTGAGGTGATTAGTCCAAACGTGGGAGGGGTTACTTTTTCAGCAGTTCCTTTTAATCGTTATGTTACCCTCAATGTGATTCAAGGATTACAGTATAGAATAGCTACTTCTGCGAGTGATATCGGTTTAGTAAAAAAAATAACGCTTTACAATAATGCGTCTCCAGTTACAGGATTAGGCAGCTCTTCTGCTAGTAGTACTACTAGCAGTGCTTCTTTGGATTGGACAGCTTCGTTTACGGGTGTTTTGAGAATTGAATTTACAGCAACAAACTGTCAAACAAATGCCAATACAGATACCGTGACAGCAACTTTCATTGGTGGTAGTAATACAGTTGATAATGCAAATGCAGCGGGTACTAATTCATGGATTGGACATGTTTATGATTTTAGTAATGATTTGGATATAGTACCAATGCCTCCTAGCGATGCTAATGCTTTTGCCAATTATTTAGGAAATTTTACGCAAACCAATACGGTTTCTGGATCAACTATTTCTCTTGCTCCAAATTATGGTGGTGACAATACTTGTTACTCTTTTACAGCTGGAGGTACAACACATTCTTTCAGAACAGATACTTTCGCAGTAAGATATCGAATGAACACTACAGCTGCTGTATATCCAGCGGGTTGTTATTTTGTGAATATTACAGGTGATGATGGTGTTCGATTATATATTGATGGTACATTAGTTCTTAATTCCTGGAGACAGCAATCTCCCACTCCTTACAATAATGTCTTGGTATATTTGAATGGTTCTAGCCAACTGGTATTTGATTATTATGAAAAGAACGGTCAAAATGTTTCAACATTTACTATCAGACCAGCCTCAACATCCATTACGAGTCTTAATACAATCATTACTAGTGGTCCAATTAGTCGTTGTGTTAGCACGACAACGTTTTTAGATGGTTCAGTTGTTGCAACAAAAGGAAACAATACAATTGATCCCGTAAAGTATCAATGGCAATCTTCGACAGATAATTCTAATTGGACGAATATTTCTGGAGGAACTGCAGAAGATTACACGGTACCAGCAACTAATCCCAGCACATCAACTGTTATTTATTATAGAAGAAATGTTTTTGGATCAACCGCCAGTTCAGCTGCCTGTATTTACAGTACCGCTTCAATAGCCATTACGACCAATCCATCTGTTTCTGCCCCTACAGTTGGCACCATAACAAATGTTACTTGTTCTTCAACTACAGGTAGTGTTGTGTTGAATGGTTTGCCTTCAGGATCTTGGACAATCAATCAAAGTGGTACTAATAGTACATCTTATTCAAGTTCAGGGAGTAGTTATACCGTTACAGGATTAGCAGTTGGGGGCTATACTTTTACAGTAAGTAGAGGCGGATGTACTTCATCGCCTACACCCAATGTTCCCATCGCTGATGCTTCTAGTACTACATGGAATGGTTCTTCATGGAGTAATGGTGTACCCGATACTACTAAAAACATTATCGTTTCTTCAGTAAATCCTAGTTCACCTTTTACAGCCAATTTAACAGGTTGTTCATTAGCGATTAGTACAGGAGTTACCGCTATTGTTCCATCAGGAGTTACCTTAACCATTACGAATTCCGTAATTACTAATGGACAGTTAATTTTCGAAAACAACGCAAGCTTGGTACAAACCACCAATGCCACTAATATAGGAGCGATAGAGTACCGTCGTATTTCTTCACCTATGAAGAATTTTGATTTTACCTATTGGTCATCTCCAGTAACGGGTCAAAATATTGTTGATTTGTCTCCGAATACTTTGGCGGATAAATATTTTAGATTTAGTGGTTCAGCAAATGATTGGGTATTTTATAATGGTACAATGGTACCTGGCTTAGGTTATATCATTCGTACTCCTAAACCTGGAATTTACGGCGCGCCTTACCCAGAAACAGTAGTGATGCCTTATTCACAACCGGTAGCTTTTAAAGGCGTTCCAAACAATGGCAACTATCCTTTTGCTGTAGGTCCCAACGAATTGAACTTGATAGGTAATCCTTATCCATCAGCTATCAGAGCAGATGATTTTATCAATGCCAATAGTGCGATTATAAATGGTGCCTTGTATTTCTGGACACACAATACAGCGATTACTAATAATACATATACTGCTGATGATTATGCGAGTTATACTTTAGCAGGAGGTACAGGAACAAGTAAAGCGCCAAGTACAGGTTTGGGCGGAACTGTTCCCGATGGATTTATTGCTGCAGGTCAATCGTTTTTTGTAGAGAATTCAATAGCAGGAAGTTTTCAATTTACCAATGCGATGCGTGTAGCAGGCAATAATTCACAGTTTTTCAAACAAGCGAATACCCAAAAAACGGCAGCAGTTGAGAAAAATCGAGTTTGGTTGAACTTGACCAATAGCGGTGGAGCTTTCAAACAATTGTTAGTGGGTTACATTACAGGAGCAACCAACGATTGGGATAATTTGTATGATGGACCAACTTTTGATGGACAAGAGTTTGTGGATTTCTATAGTGTCAACCAAGGAAAAAACTTAACCATCCAAGGAAGAGCTTTGCCTTTCTTAGAAACTGATATAGTGCCTTTGGGTTACCGAAGCACTATTTCTGGGGCTTTCGATATTAGCATTGACAATAGAGACGGTGCTTTGGCAGGTCAAGAGATTTGGCTAGAAGACAAAAAGACGAACACGCTTCACGAGTTGACCAAAGGGAAATACACGTTTACCGCCATCAATGGAGTAGAGAACGATCGTTTTGTGTTGAAATACACCAACAAAACTTTAGGTACTGATGATAATGAAGTGGCAGATAAATCGTTTATTGTAAGTGTTAAAAACAAAAAAATCACCCTTACTTCTTCGGCAGAGGCGATAACACAAGTTCAAGTATTTGATTTGTTGGGCAGAAAAGTATATGATAAATCAAAAATCAATGCGCAAGAATGGTCAATTTCGAATTTGCCTTCGAGCGAACAAACTTTGATAGTAAAAACTACTTTGGCCAACGGCGCCATCACTAACAAAAAAATTATTTACTAAAGAAACAGCTTTTAACTAAAAACCCTTTCAGAGGCAAGTGCTTTGAAAGGGTTTTTCTTTTATAGATTGGTTAATCGTTTAATTGGTTAACTGTTTCAACTTTGCGTTCCTTGCGTAATTCCTTGCGAACTTTGCGGTTAAATTTGAGACACAGATTCCTCAGATTCCACGGATTTTAAAAAAGGATTTGATTGTTTAAAACTTTGTTTTACAACTGTTTAATTGTTAGTGTGCTTAGTGTCTTCTTTGTGAATCTTTGTGTTTGAATTTTTCAGCTATAGATTTCAAAACTAAACTTATATGCCCTTATTTGCCTTATATGGTTCAAAATAGACAGCTTATTCATAAAAACTTTGATGACTTAGATGTTTATTTCTTGCGGACTTAGCGGTTAAGTTTTTCACCACGAAGAAACACAAAGAACTCACTAAGCTACACAAAGGAATACGGTTGAACTTTGCGCCTTTGCGTCCTTGCGGTTAAGTTTTTCACCTCAACGAAATGCGAAGAACTCACGAAGCTACACAAAGCAAAAGTGTTACAATTGTTGTTCATGGCGGTTATATAGAATTCATCCAGAACTTATATGCCCTTATTTGCCTTATATGGTTCAAAATATACGGTTTATTCATAAAAACTTCGATGACTTAGATGTTTATTTCTTGCGAACTTAGCGGTTATTTTTTTATGAGGACGGGACAGATCACACCGATTTTCATTGAAAGGGAAGATAAATGATTAGAGTTGTGATTAAGTATTTTCTGAGATTAGCTTGCATTAATTTTGAACACTTTACAAAAATAAATAACTGTTTTTGAATAATCACGATTTATACTTTTTGCAGATTTTTTTTTCTTGTATTGCAATCATTATTAATTACTTTTGTGCACTACTTTGATACTGTAAAAAGAAGTTAATCTTTTTTATTTTTTTTACTTTGTCTTAGTTTTAAAATTTCTAAACATTTTTTTATGAAAAGAATTTTATTTTTTGCGGTTTTGTTTTTTACGGTTACGTTTGTAAATGCAGCAGATTTTATATCTGCACAAACGGGTAATTGGAATTCACCAGCAACTTGGACAATTACAAGTGGCACAGATGGTGATGGTATTCCAGATGCGGGTGACAATGTTATTATTCAGGGTGGTTTCACTGTAACAACTAATGCCATTTCTGCTTGCAACAATTTGACTATAGCTTCTAGTTCAAGTCTCGTAATTGCAGGATTTAATTTTACCGTATCAGGTACAACTTCAATTTCAGGGACATTGACCCATAGTAACGCTGCAGGAACTAAAAGATTTGATGGCTTAGTTACAATAAATTTAGGTGGTACTTGGACTAATACTATTGATGAGGCTATAAATTTTAGAGGAGGACTTACTAATAATGGTACTTTTACTTCTGGTATAGGAATTTACACTTTCACAAATAATAATCAGGCTTTAAATGGTAATATAACAATACCTAGCTTGGATACAAGTGTTACATTAACTAATAATGGTATTCTTACTGTTTCAACTGCACTTTCAGGCACGGGAACATTAACCAATGCAGGTACAGGAACATTAAATATCGGGGGTACTTCTGGAATTAATACACTTACAGCTACAGCTGCTGGTAATACCGTAAATTATAATGGGTCAGCGCAAACTGTAAGAGCTACCACTTACAGTAATTTGACACTTTCAGGGAGTGGTGCTAAAGCGGTTACGGCTAATATTACAGTAAATAATAATTTAACAGTTTCAGGCACTGCCTCATTAGCTCCCAATGCGGCTAATAGAATATCTGATGGTTCTAGATTAGTATTAAATGGCGGTAGTTATACCACTGGAGGATTTAGTGAAAGTATGAATACTTTGACTCTCAATGAAAATTCTACTATTGCATTAGGAACAGGAAATCATACTGTGAATTTTGCTGCGAGTAATGGGACAACTTGGGTGGCTGGTAGAACTTTAACCATTACGGGTTGGACGGGTGTTTTTGGCAGTTCTGGTAGAATTTTTGTTGGGACTAGTACATCAGGTTTAACAGCAACACAATTGGCACAAGTAAAATTTCAGGTAGGAGCAGATATTAGGGATGCAACACTATTAGCTACAGGAGAATTGGTGCCTTCTTTTTGTCCTTTTGTAAGTAACACTCAATCAGGATCTACCCAATCTATTTGTTATAATAACGACGTGGCGGGAACTAATATTGGTAGATTTACTTATACGGCGGTTCCTGTAGATCGATATATAGCGGTAAATGTGGTTTCGGGTATTCAATATCGTATTGCTACCACTACCACTGATAGAGGTTTTATTAAACGATTAACCTTGTTTAATGGTAGTAGTACTACTACCGCTTTGGCTACAGCAAATGCAACGGCAACTAATACCGCAGCTACTATTGATTGGACTGCTACTTTTACAGGGGTATTGTATGTAGTTTTTAATACCGCAAATTGTCAAACTAGTACACAAACGGATGATATAACGGCTTCTTACATAGGAGGAGGGAACAATGTTGATTCTCAAACTGCTGCTGGAACTAATTCATGGATTGGGCATGTGTATAATTTTTTAGACAGTATTCCTTTTGGTGCTGCTGGTACTCCTGGTCCTAGTGATAGTGATGCCTTTTCTTCTTACATAGGTTATTTTGCTCAAAACAATACAGTTTCGGGATCAACTATTTCGTTTAATAATGGTTATGGTGGGACTGAGACCTGCTTTAATGTTACTGCGGGAGGAACTACTCAAACTGTTTATACAGAAACATTTTCCGTTCGTTATCGAATGCAAACTACTTCAGCAGTTTATCCTGCGGGTTGTTATTTTGTTAATATCACAGGAGACGATGGTGTTAGACTATACATCGATGGTACATTGGTATTTAATTCATGGATTCAACAAGGAAGTACTGACTATAATAATGTTTTGGTTTATTTAAATGGAAATAGTCAATTGCTTTTTGATTTTTATGAAAAGAATGGTGGTAATGTTTCTAATTTTTCTATTTTCCCAGCAGCTACTACTATTAGTGGTTTAAATACAGTTACTCCAGTAGGACCTATCACAAGATGTACTAATACGCCTACTTTATTAACAGGAGGCATTGTAGCTACACAAGGCAATAATACAATTGCACCAGTTCAATACCAATGGCAGTCCTCAACAGATAATAGTACTTGGACGGATATATCTGGTGCTACATCTCAAGACTTTACTGTTCCAGGGACTTCACCAACTGTTGCTACCCAAATTTATTATAGAAGAAATGTGAGAGGTTCAACCGTAAATTCTTCGGCATGTGTGTATAGCTCTAATGTTGTCTCTATTATCACTGGTACAACAGGAACACCCGCAGCACCAACTTATTTGCCAAGTACAAATATTAGCTGTTCAAGTTTTACGGCGAATTGGAATTCTGTTACAGAAGCTACTTTGTACAGATTAGATGTTTCTACTGTAAGTGATTTTTCATCATTAGTTCCTGGATATAGCAATGTAAATGTTGGATTTGTTACTTCTATTAATGTTACAGGTCTTGGTCTAGGGACATATTATTACCGAGTAAGAGCGGTTGGATGTGGTGGAGCTACTAGCGCAAATGTCAATACTCCTCTAGGTTATCAAACGGTTGTTACTCTTAACCCAAGTGTTATTATAAGTGGAGCTACTACTGTTTGTCAAAATGCAGCTTCACCCAATATTACTTTTACAAACCCTAGAGCTAGTGCAATCACTGTAATTTATAGAATTAATGGTGGTGCAAATCAAATTATAAATGTAGGAGCTTCTTCATTTGCTACAGTTGCTGCACCTACAATAACCTCTGGGCCGTTTACCTACGGTTTGGTTAGTGTTGCTTATCAGTCGGCTCCAACTTGTAGTACTATTGATACAAATACAGCAACAATCATAGTAAACCCGCTTCCAGCTGCTGCTGGAAATATAATAGGAACGGGAACTGTTTGTCAAGGACAAAGTGGTGTTTCCTATTTCGTACCTGCAATTACTAATGCTACAAGTTATACGTGGAGTTATTCAGGAACAGGGTTTACACCCTCAGGTACGACATCTTCTATCACTGGAAGTTTTTCATCAAGTGCCACATCAGGAAATTTAACAGTAACGGGAGTTAATGCTTGTGGAAACGGAACGGTTTCTGCAACTTACCCTATTATTGTAAATCTGCTTCCAGCTGCTGCTGGAACTATAACTGGAACAGGAATTGTTTGTCAAGGACAAAGTGGTGTTTCTTATTCCGTACCTGCAATTGCTAATGCTACAAGTTATACGTGGAGTTACACAGGAACAGGGTTTACACCCTCAGGTACGACATCTTCTATCAATGGAAGTTTTTCATCAAGTGCCACATCAGGAAATTTAACAGTAACGGGAGTTAATGCTTGTGGAAACGGAACGGTTTCTGCAACTTACCCTATTATTGTAAATCTGCTTCCAGCTGCTGCTGGAACTATAACTGGAACAGGAATTGTTTGTCAAGGACAAAGTGGTGTTTCTTATTCCGTACCTGCAATTGCTAATGCTACAAGCTATACGTGGAGTTACACAGGAACAGGGTTTACACCCTCAGGTACGACATCTTCTATCACTGGAAGTTTTTCATCAAGTGCCACATCTGGAAATTTAACAGTAAGAGGAGTTAATTCATGTGGTAGCGGAACTGTTTCTGCAACTTACCCTATTGTTGTAAACCCTCTGCCTTCTGCCCCTACAGTTGGCACGATAACTAATGTTACTTGTTCTTCAACTACAGGTAGTGTTGTATTGAGTGGATTGCAAAACGGTTGGATTATTACACAATCAGGAACTGCGCTAGGAAGTTATACTTCATCAGGTACGAGTTATACCGTTACAGGATTAGTGGTTGGAAGTTATACTTTTAGCGTAAATAATGGAACTTGTACTTCAGCTAGCACACCCAATGTTCCCATCGCTGATGCTTCTAGTACAACATGGGATGGATCTTCTTGGAGTAATGGTTCTCCTGATGCAACTAAAAATATTATAATAGCTTCTTCGTTGGGTTCTCCTCTTGCGGCTAATTTAACGGGTTGTGCTTTAACAATTAATAATGGCGTTACTGCTACGGTTCCATCAGGATTTACATTAACGATAACGAATGCAGTCACGACCAACGGTCAGTTAATTTTTGAAAACAACGCAAGCTTGGTGCAAACCACCAATGCCACTAATATAGGAGCTATAGAATACCGTCGTATCTCTTCACCAATGAAGAATTTTGATTACACTTATTGGTCATCGCCAGTTTCAGGACCAACTGTAGAATCACCAGTTTTAGGACAAACGGCTAAACTATTATCTCCAAATACCTTGGCCGATAAATATTTTAGATTTGATGGTGATGTTGCTGTTAATGATTGGGTTTTTGATGATGGTGTAATGACACCCGGTGTTGGGTTCATTATCCGTGTACCCAAGCCAGGTACTACTTATCCAAATGGTGAAAATTGGAATACACCTACTTATTCACAACCAGTAGCTTTCAAAGGAACTCCAAACAATGGTAACTATTCCTTTAGTGCAGGTCTGGGTGAATTCAATTTGATAGGGAATCCGTATCCTTCTGCAATTGATGCTGATTTGTTTATAACCAATCCGAACAATGCTACTATGATTAATGGGGCTTTGTATTTCTGGACGCACAATACAGCAATTACCAATAACCAATATACTGCTGATGATTATGCGAGTTATACCTTAACTGGTGGTACTGGAACAGGAGTTGGAGTTGGGAATTTTGTCGATGCTAATAATAATGGAATTATGGATCCTGGAGAGGAAGTTGTTTCTAACAGACCACTTGGAAAAATTGCAGCAGGCCAATCGTTTTTTGTAGAGAATGCAGCAGCAGGAAGTTTTCAATTTACCAATGCGATGCGAGTATCAGGCAATAATTCACAGTTTTTCAAACAAGCCAATACCAAAAAAACAGCAACTGTAGAGAAAAATCGTGTTTGGTTGAACTTGACCAATAGCGGTGGGGCTTTCAAACAATTGTTAGTGGGCTACATTACAGGAGCTACCAACGATTGGGACAATTTGTATGATGGACCAAGTTTTGATGGACAAGAGTTTGTTGATTTTTACAGTACCAACCAAGGAAAAAACTTAACCATCCAAGGACGAGCTTTACCATTTGAAACTACCGACGTGGTTCCTTTGGGGTATCGAAGTACTATTGCTGGGCCATTCGATATTAGCATCGATAACAGAGATGGTGCTTTGGCGGGTCAAGAGATTTGGTTAGAGGACAAAAAGACGAATACGCTTCATGAATTGACTAAAGGTAAATATACGTTTACCGCCATCAATGGAGTAGAGAACGATCGTTTTGTGTTGAAATACACCAACAAAACTTTAGGTACTGATGATAATGAAGTGGTAGATAAATCGCTTATTGTAAGTGTTAAAAACAAAAAAATCAGCCTTACTTCTTCGGCGGAGGCGATAACACAAGTACAAATATTTGATTTGTTGGGCAGAAAAGTATACGATAAATCAAAAGTCAACGCGCAAGAATGGTCAATTTCGAATTTGTCTTCAAGCGAACAAACCTTGATAGTAAAAACTACTTTGGCCAACGGTGCTATTAGTAACAAAAAGATTATTTACTAGACAAAAAAACAGCTTTTAACTAAAAAAAACCTTTCTGAATCAATATCAGAAAGGTTTTTTAGTTAATGAAGAACTATGACTTTTATTAATCAATCGTTGATTGTTTTTAAAAGATGGGATTATTTTGAAATACTAAATTTATTCTACTTTTGGAGTGTTAAAATCAATTTTAGTCTTTCTTAATTCAAAATTTTGACCCAAGTACACTCTTCTGACCATTTCGTCTTCTACTAGTTCTTCCGGAGTTCCTGCTTTTAGAATACCTCCTTCAAACATCAAATAGGTTTTGTCGGTAATGGCTAAAGTTTCTTGTACGTTATGGTCGGTAATCAAAATACCAATATTTTTGTTTTTTAATTGTGCTACGATGCGTTGAATATCTTCTACCGCTACTGGGTCAACACCCGCAAAAGGTTCATCCAATAAGATGAATTTTGGGTCGGTAGCTAAACAACGTGCAATTTCGGTTCTTCTTCTTTCACCCCCAGATAGCAAATCACCTCTATTGGTTCGGATATGTTCCAAACTAAACTCGGCAATTAGGTTTTCCATTTTTGCAATTTGTTCTTCTTTGGTATGATTGGTCAATTGCAAAACACTCAGAATATTATCCTCGATACTCAATTTTCTAAACACAGAAGCCTCTTGTGCTAAATAGCCCACTCCTTGTTGAGCACGTTTGTACATTGGATATTCGGTAATATCCAAATCATCCAAATAAATATGACCAGAGTTGGGTTTTACCAATCCTACAATCATATAAAAAGAGGTGGTTTTACCAGCACCGTTAGGTCCTAAAAGACCAACAATTTGTCCTTGGTTTACTTCCAAAGAAATACCCTTTACAACACTACGGCCTTTATACGTTTTTATGAGGTTTTCTGCTCTTAATTTCATTGTATTTGAATTGCTAAAATCCTTAGATTTTACTGATTAATAAGTGGAAAAGGTTACGTCATAGAAAAGCTTAGTTGCTAAGCAACTAGAAACTCAGTAACTTCAAGTCTAGTGTTGCTCTTCCAAAGCTTCCCAAAATTCGTAGGCTCTTCTTAAATGAGGCACCACAATTGTTCCTCCTACCAAAGTAGCGATTCCCATAGCTTCCATCATTTCTTCACGTGTAACTCCTTCTTTATGGCTAGTTTCTAAATGATATTTGATACAGTCATCGCAACGTAACACTGCTGAAGCAACTAATCCTAATAATTCTTTTGTTTTTACATCCAATGCACCAGCAGCATAAGCATTAGTGTCTAAATTGAAAATGCGTTTTACAATTTTATTATTGTCTGCCAATAATTTTTCGTTCATTTTAGAACGGTAGTCGTTGAATTCTTGAATTAAATCAGCCATTTTGTTTCTTTTGGTTGCGTACAACAAGTTTTGAAATTAATATACTTACTTCATAAATCAGTAACATCGGAATCGCTACGATAGTTTGACTCACTACATCTGGTGGGGTGACAATAGCCGCAACGATCAAGATAATGATTACGGCATATTTCCAATATTTTCTTAAAAATTCCGGAGTTACCAAACCTAGTTTAGTCAAGAAATAAATGACTATAGGTAACTCGAAAAATAATCCACCGGCCAACACCGAAGTTTTAACCAATCCTATATAGGAATCTAAAGTAAATTGATTTTTTACAACATCAGACACCGTAAAAGTAGCCACGAAGTTCACAGACATTGGGATTATGACAAAATAGCCAAAAAGAACCCCTAAGAAGAAAAGAATAGAGGAAACTCCAATAAAAAATTTGGCTCCTTTCTTTTCTTTTTCATATAAAGCAGGACTGATAAATTTCCATATTTCAAATAATATATAAGGAAAACTTAGAATAAAGCCCGCTAACAAACACATCCATACAAACATGTTCACCTGCCCCTCCATTTGTGTATTTTGGATAATAAAAGGAAGTTCGGTTATACAAATACTGTCAACAAAGCCTAATTGATGTGATAGGTCACAAAAAAAACGATAAGTAAAAAAAGAGGGTCGGGTGGGCCCAAAAATGATACTATCAAATAAAAAATCACTAATGAAGTAGGTTATAAAGGCCATAATCAATATAGCAGTAGTACTTCTTACCAGTACCCATCTTAGTTCTTCAAGATGGTCTAAGAACGACATTTCGTTAAGGTTTTTCTTCGCCATTATACAATTCCTTCTTTTAAAATGTCATGTAAATGCAAAACCCCTTTGTAGTTTCCATTGTCAATTACAATTAACTGAGTAATAGAGAAATCTTCCATCAAGTTGAAGGCATCAATTGCCATAGCTTCGGAATGGATTTGTTTAGGGTTTTTAGTCATAATATCTTTGGCTGTTAAACCGGCAATACTGTCGCGGTCGTTGAGCATTCTTCGAATGTCTCCATCGGTAATAATACCAACTACATTTTCGTTATCCACAACAGCGGTTACTCCTAATCTTTTTTCTGAAATCTCAAAAATTGCTTTTTTTATTGAGGTATCGGAGGTTACGATTGGTTTTAATGAATGTTCAATTAAGTCTTTTACTTTTAATAAAAGTTTTTTTCCAAGTGCTCCCCCTGGATGATATTTCGCAAAATCTTCGGCTTGAAATCCTCTCATTTCCATCAAGCATACCGTAAGTGCATCACCCATTACTAATTGGGCAGTTGTGCTATTGGTAGGTGCCAGATTCATGGGACAAGATTCAGCATCAACGGTGGTGTTTAGGACAAAATGAGAGCCTTTCGCTAAAAAAGAAGTCATATTGCCTGTCATTGCTATTAAGGTGTTTCCAAAACGTTTTAACAACGGAACCAATACCTTGATTTCAGGACTGTTTCCACTTTTTGAAATACAAATAATTACATCCTCATCTTGTATCATTCCTAAATCTCCATGAATCGCTTCTGAAGCATGTAAAAATAATGAAGGGGTACCAGTAGAATTAAGAGAGGCTACAATTTTTTGTGCAATAATGGCACTCTTTCCAATTCCAGTAATTATCACACGACCTTTGGAATGATATATTTTTTGAACGGTTGATAGGAACTGATCATCTAAAAAGGTGGTCAATTTAGCAATAGACTCACTCTCAGAAAGTATTGTTTTTTTGGCCAAAGCCAATAGGTTTTCGTTGCTAATCAAAACAGAATGTTTAAATTTGTATCTATAAAAGATTTTTGTATCTTTATTGATGCAAATTTATACAAAATACCACATAATAAAGAATGAATTCAAACGAAATTGATATACACAAAGAATTAAAAAAGTATTTTGGCTTCAGTCAATTCAAAGGATTGCAGGAACAAGTCATAAAAAGTCTTTTAAATAAAGAGAATACTTTTGTAATCATGCCTACAGGTGGAGGCAAATCACTTTGTTACCAATTGCCCGCTTTAATTCTAGACGGAACAGCAATTGTAGTTTCTCCTCTAATTGCTTTAATGAAAAATCAAGTGGATGCCATAAGAAGCTTATCTTCTGATAATGGTGTGGCGCATGTATTAAATTCTTCATTGACCAAAACAGAGATTGCTCAAGTTAAAAAGGATATTACATCTGGTATAACCAAGTTATTGTATGTGGCGCCAGAGTCCTTAACCAAAGAGGAGTATGTACAGTTCTTACAACAAGTTCCCCTCTCTTTTGTAGCTATTGACGAAGCACATTGTATTTCTGAATGGGGACACGATTTTAGACCCGAATACAGAAATTTAAGGCATATTATTAGACAATTAGGTAAAGTTCCTGTGATTGGTTTGACCGCTACAGCTACCCCAAAAGTGCAAGAAGACATTCTAAAAAACTTGGATATGTCCGATGCAGTAACTTACAAAGCTTCTTTTAATAGACCCAATCTTTTTTATGAGGTACGTACCAAAACCAAAAATATTGAATCCGATATTATTCGATTCATTCGTCAACATAAAGGGAAATCAGGTATTATTTATTGTTTGAGCAGAAAAAAAGTAGAATCAATTGCTGAAGTTTTGCAAGTAAACGGCATAAGTGCTGTTCCTTATCATGCAGGATTGGATGCCAAGACTAGAGCCAAACATCAAGATATGTTTTTGATGGAGGATGTTGATGTTGTGGTAGCTACGATTGCTTTCGGTATGGGAATAGACAAACCAGATGTACGTTATGTAATTCACCATGATATTCCAAAATCTTTAGAAAGTTATTACCAAGAAACAGGTCGTGCAGGTAGAGATGGTGGCGAAGGACATTGCTTGGCATACTACTCTTATAAAGATGTAGAAAAATTAGAAAAATTCTTGTCTGGTAAACCTGTTGCTGAGCAAGAAATTGGCTTTGCGTTACTACAAGAAGTAGTAGCTTATGCAGAGACCTCTATGTCGAGACGTAAATTCTTACTCCATTATTTTGGTGAAGAGTACGACAACGAAACTGGGGAAGGTGGAAATATGGATGATAATGTTAGAAATCCAAAGACCAAGGTTGAAGCCATGAATGAAGTGGTGAAAATGCTTCAGGTGGTGAAAGGAACCAAACATATATACAAATCAAAGGAGATTGTTTTTACTTTAATTGGTCGGGTCAATGCAGTAATTAAAGCGCATAAGACTGATTCACAATCTTTTTTTGGCAGCGGAAAGGAGCATGACGAGAAGTATTGGATGGCATTATTGCGCCAAGTCTTGGTTGATGGTTTTTTATCCAAAGACATCGAAACCTATGGAGTGGTGAAAATCACATCTAAAGGACTCGATTTTATCAATAATCCTTTTTCCTTTTTGATGTCTGAAGATCATGAATACAATGAGTCTGAAGATGATGCAATTGTTACAGCAGCTAAATCAACTGGTACTGCCGATGAGAATTTGATGGCAATGCTAAAAGAACTACGAAAAAAAGAAGCCAAAAAATTAGGCGTTCCACCTTTTGTCGTATTTCAAGATCCTTCTTTAGAGGATATGGCTTTAAAATACCCGATTTCATTAGAAGAACTTAATAACATTCATGGAGTAGGGGAAGGTAAAGCCCGAAAATACGGAAAAGCATTCGTTGCGCTGATTCAACGTTATGTGGAGGATAACGATATTATACGTCCAGACGACTTGGTGGTTAAATCTACAGGGGTGAATTCGGCCAATAAATTATATATTATCCAAAATATTGATAGAAAACTAGCTTTAACGGATATTGCCTCTGCTAAAGGTCTTTCTATGGGAGCGCTAATTAAAGAAATGGAACAGATTGTTTATTCTGGAACAAAACTCAATATTACCTACTGGATAGATGAAATGTTAGATGAAGATCAGCAAGAAGAAATTCACGATTATTTCATGGAATCTCATTCAGACAATATTGAAGAAGCGTTAAAAGAATTTGATGGTGAATATGATATTGATGAATTGCGACTAATGCGTATCAAATTTATTAGTGAAGTAGCGAATTAAAAACAAAGTACAATATTTAAAAAATCCAAATTCCAAGTTGCTCTTTTGCGTTTTGGAATTTGGATTTTTTTTATTGGAATTTTATTCTGAATACACCTCTCCTCGATGGGGTTTCAAAGCATCTCGTACAGAAATCATATCTTCTTCTTCTACTACCATAAAGGCTATGGCATGCATTTCTCCATAGGTTTTGAACCCTGTGATTTCAAGCGGTAGTTGCTCAATCTTTATATATTCTTTTAAATGAATTTCGTGATGTTCGGCTGTTTTTGCTGATGCTGGACCACGAAAATCCCATATAAGTTTTATTTTTCTAGACATTACTTTGATTTAAAGAAGAACAAAATTACAAAGACTTCTTTGGAATAGCTTTATTTTTTGATGATAAAAAAAGTCAAAAACTATAGGTTAAAAGGATACATCACATAACTTATATGTCCTTAAATGCATTATATGGTTTAAAAAAACGAACACTTCGTTTCAATTAAAACTTCCATGACTTATATGTTTTTATTTTTTTGAGAACCTCCTGTCGTTTTTCATTCTAATTCTCAAAATTGAATTCAAAATTGTACTTTTGTAGCCCGAGTAAACGAAAGATGTTTTACTCTAAAAATTGAAGTATTTAGATACTATGCCACAAGAACTCCTATTACAAGTTGCTCCCGAAATTGCTGCTAACGAAACGTTACTACACGATTATTTATCTCGACAATTAAAAATTTCGGTTAATGAAATTCAGTATGTTACAATTGTTAAACGTTCCATCGATGCGCGTCAAAAAGCTGTCAAAATCAATTTAAAATTGATGGTTTACTTAAAAGGAGAACCTTTTTTGGAACAAAAAATAGAATTACCTGACTACAAGAATGTGGAGAATGCTCAAGAAGTAATTGTGGTAGGTGCTGGACCTGCTGGACTTTTTGCGGCACTTCAATTGATCGAACTGGGTTTGAAGCCAATAGTTATTGAGCGCGGGAAAGATGTTCGAGGTCGTCGTAGGGATTTGAAAGCTATCAACAGAGATCATATTGTAAACGAAGATTCGAATTATTGTTTTGGTGAAGGAGGTGCAGGAACCTATTCGGATGGAAAATTATATACACGTTCCAAAAAAAGAGGCGATGTAAATAGAATTCTAGAATTATTGGTAGCTTTTGGAGCAACACCTGATATTTTGGTCGACGCTCATCCACACATTGGAACTAATAAATTGCCGCAAATCATTCAAGATATTCGAGAAAAAATAATCGAGTGTGGCGGTCAAGTTCTTTTTGAAACTAGAGTTACGGACATCATAATAAAAAACAATGAAGTTCAAGGCGTGACAACTCAAAATGGAGCAGTCATATCGGCCAATAAATTAATTTTAGCTACGGGACATTCTGCACGTGATATTTTCGAATTGTTAGATAAAAAGAAAGTTTTAATTGAAGCAAAACCTTTTGCACTTGGAGTTCGAGCAGAACACCCTCAATCGTTAATAGATAGTATTCAATACAGTTGTGATTATCGAGGAGAACATTTACCACCAGCACCTTATTCAATAGTGAAACAGGTGAATGGTCGCGGGATGTATTCGTTTTGTATGTGTCCTGGTGGAGTGATTGCACCTTGTGCTACCAGTCCTGGTGAAGTGGTTACCAATGGCTGGTCGCCTTCTAAAAGAGATCAACATACCGCCAATTCAGGGATTGTTGTCGAATTGAAATTGGAGGATTTTAAACCCTTTGCCAAGTTTGGTGCTTTGGCAGGAATGGAGTTTCAAAAAAGTATTGAGCAAAAATCTTGGCAATTGGCGGGTCAGACACAAAAAGTACCTGCACAACGTTTAGTTGATTTTACTCAAAGTAAAGCATCATCCGATATTCCTAAAACGTCCTATGTTCCGGGGACAACATCAGTAGAATTGGGACAGATTTTTCCAGGATTTTTAACTCAAATAATGCGTCAAGGATTTTCAGAATTCGGAAAATCGATGAAAGGCTATGCTACAAACGAAGCGATTTTGCACGCTCCTGAATCTAGAACATCTTCCCCGGTTCGAATTCCAAGAGATAATTACACTTTAGAGCATCTTCAAATCAAAGGATTGTATCCTTGCGGCGAAGGAGCAGGTTATGCTGGTGGTATTATCTCAGCAGCGATTGATGGGGAGAAATGTGCACAGAAAATTGCCGAAGTATTAAAAACAATGTGAGCCTCTTAATCTATTAAATTTATTTTTGAATAAATCAAAAAGAGTCTTATAGTGTATTTACTCTACTTGTCTTTTTGTTTATTAAAATTGTTTATGTGGATGTCGTAAAAATCTAAACGGAGACTGTGAACAATTGTACTTATAAATTATTGTTTTGAATTACTATGAAAAATTTTTTCTCAAATTTTTTTAAAAAAAAGGAAGAGGTTACTCCGCTAAGCTTTCAAATAATTGATGCTATTTATGATTATCTATATTATCAAAACAGCAGTTTTCAATTTAAGATGAAAGAAATTGATGATGTTGTCTACATAAATCGATATACTTTTCCAAGTTCATTCAACCATCCCGAGGGCTTAAAAGAAATTAATGGATGTGGTTTTAATAATCCTTATGAAGTTCTAAATGCGCTTTATAAAAAAATGGATATTGGCGAATTGTCTGAGGAAACATTAACTGAAGATTTAGAGTTTGATTGTATTCATGTACAGTTTTATAGTGAAGCTACCTCTATAAGTCCTTTTTTAAAACGTATTCTTCAAAATTTTTTCTTCTTTTTTTGTTGTGAAAACGGAAGTGCCACAATTAATGGATTTCGAATTTTATATTCAAGCAACCGATACTTTTCAAATTTTACTAAAGATTTATTAGAAACTAAGTATTTTACTTTGGAGAGTGATAAAGAAGGTATAGAAGCAATCGCTTGGCAAGATGTGCAGAAAGTTGTTATTGCTGCTTGCCAACAATTAAACATTACATTGCCAGAAGCGTTATCGACTAAGGATTTTTCTTTAGAAGAAGTTACAGTAGCACATGTTGAGGAATTTTTGCAATTGATTACTAGAAATACTATTTCGGAATTAGAGGTTAAGCTTCAAGCGGAAAATATTTTTTCAAACCCTCAAGATGATGAAAGCGATTTTATTGAGGATAATTATGAGTTTCTAGAAAATGTCAAGTGTTGGAATAGCGATTGGAAATTTGATCCGGAAGATGCAGAATATTTTATCTCGGAAATTTTAAATCAAGAATTTACTTTTGAATATCCAGAGGATACTTATAGTCACGATTTGTTTCCTTATTTGCAAGCGGAATTAGCCAAACAAGAATTAGAATTAATGACTTTTGATACTCACGGAGATAGCTATTTGTTTTTTGTAGCCAATAAAAATGAGGTGTCAAGATTAGTAGAACTTGGAAAAATGATAGCTATTCCAATAGAAAAATTATGATTTTTTTTACTGATAGAAACTGATTACTCGTGAAATTTGCCATTTACCCTTTGAGTTTTTCGAAATCATCAGGAATTTAAAAGTGCCGATTTCTTCTTTTTCATTTTCGAACGATGAAATTGCCGCCTACCAGTTTCAATAGCTTCATAGTCTTTTACTAGATGTACTGCCAAGCTTCCTTCAACAAGGCAGCGGGTGAGTTTGTTTTCGTTTTTAAACATTTTTTCAAAATTTTCAAAAACTGCAGTATTGGAAAGCAAGCCACCATTGTCTTGAAACCACTCTAAATCCTCAGTAAAAAGGGATTTGAATTTTGCCATATCTTTTGCGTTAAAGGCATCAAAAAAAATCTTGTCCATAGCTGCAATTTTATTATACAATGCTTTGGGAGTAGTCGTTACTTTTTTTCCTGAGCCAGTAATGTTATTGTCAATAAGAAATTGCAAATGACGCAAAATAGAATAGGGTATCCTTATATGAGGGGCTTTATTTCTTCTTGGTATTCATTTCCATATAATCTAAGGTCAAATCTGCCATACTCGTCATTCCTAAAACAAAGCTTCCTTCATCTATATAAAAGTCAGGGGTATGATGTGATGGCATTTCACTAGCTTTTTTTCCTTTGGGCATTCCTCCAATAAAATAAAATAATCCCGGAATTTTAGCTTGATAAAAGGAAAAGTCTTCGGCGCCAGTTACAGCTTCGGTTAAATGAACATTGTCTTTCCCTGCAGCTGCTTGTAAAGTAGGGAGCATTTGTTCTGTAAGCGAGGGTTCATTATAAGTTATTAATGTTTTTTTGGTAATAGTAACTTCTGAAGTAGCTCCAGCACTTTCGGCAATATTGGTAGCAATGGTCTTGATTCTACCATGAATCAGGTCTTGGGTTTGGGAATCCAAAGTTCGAATCGTGCCACTCAGCGTCAACGACTCAGGGATGATGTTGCTTCGAACCCCAGCATTGATTTGGCCTACACTCACTACAGCAGCGTTTTCTGTTAAATTTACATTGCGGCTTACTACAGTTTGCAAGCCCAAGACAATTTGTGAGGCGGTAACAATAGGATCAACAGATTGCCATGGATAAGCACCGTGCGATTGCTTACCGTTGACTTGTATGGTAAACCAATCCGAGGAAGCCATTGTTCCTTTGGGACGGTATTTTATTTGGCCGACTTCGGTTTGGGCATTAATATGAAGGCCAAAAATGACATCTACTTTTGGGTTGTTCAAAACACCTTCTTTTACCATTAACTCTGCACCTCCTTCTTCGCCTTCTGGTGGCCCTTCTTCCGCAGGTTGGAAAATGAATTTTACTGTTCCTTTTATTTCATTTTTTATTGAGGCTAAAATTTCGGCAGTTCCCATTAACATGGCTACATGGGTATCATGACCGCATGCATGCATTACCCCCACATCTTGTCCGTTATATTCTCCTGTTACTTTGGAAGTAAAAGGCAAATTTACTCGTTCTTTTACTGGGAGCGCATCCATATCTGCTCTAAGTGCTACAACTGGTCCAGGTTTTCCTCCTTTTAGAATACCAACAACTCCTGTTTTTGCCACTCCTGTTTGAACTTCAATTCCCAAAGAACGTAAGTGTGCAGCAATCTTTTCTGAAGTTTTAAACTCTCGATTACCTAATTCTGGATTTTGATGCAACTCTCGCCTCCAACTAACAACTTTAGATTCTAAACTGGCAGCTTTTTGAGCTACTTTTGTTTTTAGTGTTTGATTTTGAGCGGTACTGCACAATGCAATTAGCAAAAGGCTTGAAATAATTGTTGCTTTTTTCATGAATTTGGTTTTCGGGTACAAACAAATATAGTAAAAAAGGAACAGCATCAAGTCATAAAAAAAAGCCGAATTTTTCGGCTTTTTGATGTGTATACAAATTGGATATAATTTAATTTTTTGATTTAATTCGGTTTTTAAAAACTTTCTCAAATTTCTTTAATTTGGGTTGTATCACAAGTTGGCAGTAAGGAAGTGATTGATTTTTTTCGTAATAATCCTGATGGTTGTCTTTTGCTTTATAAAACTGATGCAAGGGTTCTAGTGTTGTAACAATAGGGGAATCATACACTTTAGCCTTGGTTAACGCTTGAATAATTTGTTGTCCTACTTTTTTTTGAGCTTCATTTTTGTAAAAAATAGCTGAACGATATTGAGTGCCTACATCAGCTCCTTGCCGATTCAATGTAGTGGGATCATGAACGGTAAAAAAGACTTTGAAAATTTCATCCAAATTGGTTTCGTTTTTGTCAAAGGTGATCTGTACCACTTCTGCGGCTCCAGTAGTACCGGATGAAACGGCTTCATAACTCGGATTTTTTACCGTACCCCCAGTAAATCCTGAAACTACTTTTTGTACTCCTTTTAGGTTTTCATAAACAGCTTCAACACACCAATAGCAGCCTCCTGCCAAAACGATAGTGTCTAAAGAGGAAGAAGGAGAGGGTGGAACTGCTTTTTTTTGAGCGAAACCAATGGAGGTTGTCAAAAGCATAAAAAGAAGTATCTTTTTCATAATTGAATAGTAATTTTAAAATGAATAACAGTTTATAAATGGTGTAACTACTGCTTTTTTTTGATTTAATTAGTTTCGGGAACGAAATCCAAAGAAATAGCATTCATACAATAGCGTTTTCCCGTTGGTGCAGGACCATCATCAAACAGATGTCCCAGGTGGCTATCACAACGACCGCAATTGGCTTCTATTCTCTGCATGCCATACGAGTTGTCAGGTTTGAAAGTGATGCTTTCTTTGTTTTCTTGTTCAAAAAAACTCGGCCAACCACAACTACTTACAAATTTTTGATTGGATTTGAAAAGTAAGTTGCCACAAGCAGCGCAATAATAAGTGCCTTTGGTTTCTGAATTCCACATGGTTCCTGTGAAGGCTCTCTCAGTATCAGCTTCTCTAGCAACCGCATACAAATCTGGAGATAGAATTTTTTTCCATTCTGAATTTGGAATCGAAATTTTTTTGGTATCGGAATTCGAATAATAAGGATTCTCAGGTTTGTGAAGTACGTTTTTCATAGTGGTGGTTTTTGATGATGTTTTTTTTGATGTTTTATTTTGTGCACAAGCCTGAAAGATTAGGCTATGTGTAAGTAACAATAAAATAAGTGGTCTTTTCATAAGTGTTGATTTAAAATGTTGAGGCAAAATTATTATGGATATAAGTCAACAATAGTCGTGAGGTTTACAGTAAGGTTGGTTTTGTAATAATTTTAACTTTTGTTTAGATTAATTAGTTGTTTGTGATAACATTTTGCTTTTTGATATCGGAAAATTGGCTTGTATAATTCTCTTTTGTATCTTACATGGCGAATAAATAAAAATGCGGCTTACATGATAAACCATTAAAAATAACTTTCGTATGAAGGTCTATACCTATTATAGTTCTTTCTGTTTGTTATTCAAAGATACAAAAGTTGAGGTTTGTTGCGGAAGAGGTAGAGGGGTAGCATGTTCTTGAAATAAAATGTATCAACAAAACGAAAGACAATGTTAAAGCATCCTATTTTTCTAATCATTTTTGTACTTTTGGCCAGTAATATTACTTATGGAAGAAGAAAAAGTTATCTTAGTCAACGAATTAGACGAACCCATTGGTCTAATGCCTAAATTAGAGGCACACCAAAAAGCAATCCTACACCGTGCATTTTCTATTTTTATCTTGAATGACAAAAAAGAAATGATGCTACAACAAAGAGCTCAACATAAATATCATTCACCTTTGCTTTGGACAAATACTTGTTGTAGTCATCAAAGACAAGGCGAAACCAATATTCAAGCGGGAAACAGACGCTTATTTGAAGAAATGGGCTTTAAAACAGAAATTAAGGAATTATTTCATTTTATTTACAAAGCACCATTTGATAATGGCTTAACCGAACATGAATTAGATCATGTCATGATAGGATATTATAATGAGGCTCCTATAATCAATCCTGACGAGGTTGAAAATTGGAAGTGGATGAAAATAGAAGAAGTTAAAAATGATATGCAGATTCATCCCGAGATATACACCGTTTGGTTCAAAATTATTTTCGATGAATTTTACCATTTTCTAGAAGATCACACTATATAATTTTAAATCCAAATGTAACTATACCTTATGAGAGTAACCATTTCTCGAAAAGCACATTTTAATGCAGCTCATCGTTTGTATCGAAAAGATTGGACTTTCGAACAAAATGATGCTGTTTTTGGAAAATGCAATAATCCCAATTTTCATGGCCATAATTATGAGTTGATTGTAAGTGTAACTGGCGAAATTGATCCTGAAACAGGCTATGTGATGGATGTGAAATTTTTAACAGATATTATCAAATCAGAAGTGGAGGAAAAAATGGATCACAAAAATTTAAATTTAGATGTTCCTGAATTTGAAAATCTTAACCCTACAGCAGAAAACATCGTGGTAGTGATTTGGAATAAAATCCGATCCAAAATAAAATCCAATCTAGACTTAGAAGTCGTGCTCTATGAAACCCCACGTAATTTTGTAACTTATAAAGGAGAATAATTAATAAACATATACAGTATAACTCATGCCAATTGAATTAGGAGATGTAATACCACATTTTACTGCACTTGATACTAATGGGAAAAAATTCGACATCCAAGAATATATAGGCAAAAAACCTTTAGTAATTTACTTTTATCCCAAGGATAATACACCAGGTTGCATAGCACAAGCTTGTGGTTTTAGAGACCAATACCAAGATTTTACTGATTTAGGTACAGAAGTAATTGGAATCAGTAGTGATACAGTTGATTCACATGATACCTTTGCAAAACGTTATAAATTACCATTTATACTTTTGTCTGACACAGATAAGAAAATTAGAAAGCTTTTTGGCGTACCTTCTGGTTTATTAGGAATTCTTCCTGGTCGTGTTACTTATGTTGTTGATCCACAAGGGAAAGTAGTTTTTGTTTTTGATAACAGTATCAATGCCACGAAACACATTTCAAAAGCTCTTGAGGTCATTAAAAAAATAGTATCATAAAACAATAAAATAATAGCAATTCAAATCAACAGAATTGGCGATATTTGAACAAAAAAAAAGATGCAAACAAATCTATATCCTCTGCAATTTAACCCTATACTTAAAGAACGTATTTGGGGTGGCGAAAAACTTAAAACTATTTTGAATAAACCAATAGTGTCACCGATTACGGGTGAAAGTTGGGAATTATCTGCGGTTGAAGGTGATTGTAGTATTGTTGCAAACGGCGATTTTAAAGGCTATACTTTAATTGAAATAATCGAAAATCATCCAGAAGAATTACTAGGGACTAAGGTGTTTGAAAAGTTTGGTAAACAATTCCCTTTGCTGTTCAAATTTTTAGATGCTCGCGAAGACTTGTCTATTCAAGTACATCCCAATGATGCTTTAGCTCAAAAAAGACACAACTCGTTTGGTAAGACTGAAATGTGGTATGTGATGCAAGCTGATCCCAAATCAAGATTGATTGTTGGATTCAAAGAAGATTCTAATGCGACGGAATATGTTGAAAAGCTCGAAAAGAACGAGCTGCTTTCAATACTAGATACCAAAGAAGTCCAAAAAGGAGATGTTTTCTTTTTAGAAACGGGAACCGTTCATGCAATTGGTGCTGGATTGGTTATTGCCGAAATTCAACAGACCTCGGATATTACCTATCGTTTGTTTGACTTCAATCGTAAGGATGCTCATGGAAATACGAGAGAGTTGCATGTTGATTTAGCATTAGATGCTATCAATTATCAAAGGGGAGAGACGCAAAAGGAGTATGCTAAATTTGTTAATCAATCTAATACAATGGTTGATTGTCCATATTTTACAACGAACTATATTCCGTTGCAAGGTGAGATGGTAGTAAATAAAACAGAAGAGTCATTTACTGTGTATATGGTAGTTGATGGATACTTTTCTATCGATATAAATGGTTTGGAATACAACTATCAAACGGGTGACACGGTTCTTGTTCCGGCTGCATTACAGTTGTTTACCTTAAGTGGAAATGCTTCTCTTTTAGAAATTTACATTTCATAGTTTGTATTCGAAAGATTATGTGTACTTTTGCAAACGCAAATTTTAGTACAATATATAAATTAAATAAAAATGGCAAACGTTAAGAATTTAAAGAAAGACATCAACTACGTTTTAGGAGATATTATTGAAGCAGTTTACTTGTATGAATTGACTACTACAGGAAAACCAACAGAAGAAACTAATGCTTTAATTGACGAAGCCATTGCTGCTTTTGATGCTTTGATTGCAAAAGTGAACCAAAAAAATGTGGAAAGTAAAAAAGCACATTTCAAACAAATTAATTTGGAGTTAGAACAAACTGCAAATCAGCTGATTGCTAAAATTAACGAATTGTAATCGAAAAAAAGTAAAAAAAAGTCTGAATTTGTTTTGGAGAATTCAAATTCAGACTTATATTTGCACCCGAAATAAGACGCCAGCGTAGCTCAGTCGGCTAGAGCAGCTGATTTGTAATCAGCAGGTCGTGGGTTCGAGTCCCTCCGCCGGCTCTAAAAAAAAACCATCTAGTAAATTAGATGGTTTTTTCTTTTTGTTGTCTAGTGATAGATTTTAAAGTTCTTGTAAAACTTTGTAAATTTGTTTTGCAAAATTAAAATATGTATTTATATTTGCACCCGAAATAAGACGCCAGCGTAGCTCAGTCGGCTAGAGCAGCTGATTTGTAATCAGCAGGTCGTGGGTTCGAGTCCCTCCGCCGGCTCCAGAGAAAACCATCTAAGTAATTAGGTGGTTTTTTTGTTTTTAGCCTATTTTGTATTGTTAGTGGGTGCAGTCTCATGATACGATACTTTATTTGTTGGTTTATCATTTATATTGTTGTTTGTTGTCTTTAAAAAAAAATACTAATAGTGTTTTTTTTGTTTGATTTCACTTTTCTTTTTTCAGGAGCTACTTCCGGCTGTCCGCTATATCTCTTGGGGTAAACCCTGCCCCAAGAGGATGCCACTTCCATTCGGGCTAGGCTGATTGTGGTTAAAAAGCTATTTCTGTATTTCTTGTTTATTAGTCATTATATATAATGTATGAATATGGGTACATTATATATAGTATAGATAAAGTAAGGGTGTAATAATGTTTTCTATTATATAAGTAACAATTAGTCTTATTGTATCCTGAAAATACAATACGTGGTGTGTTTAATGGCGGTAATTGCGCTTTAAAAGTAGTATGCTTGTTATGAACCACTTTTTTTACGACGCTAATGTTTGTGTTAAATAATGATTATCAATGTTTTATTGTTACATTAAAAAATAAATCAAAAAAAGGTTTAAAAAAGTCTTGTTAAAGTGAAAAAAGGTGTTACTTTTGCACCCGCAACAACGCAGACGTTCTTTTATATACTGGCAGGTTATTGAGATATTCGGGATTAGATTTCTGAAAAAAAAATATCAAAAAAAACTTGTGAGAAATAAAAACGTTACTTACCTTTGCACCCCGCAAAACACGGAAAGTTCCTTGAGAGATTGATAAGAGAAAGAGAGATAAATGAGAATAAAAATTTTCAAAAAAAAGTTTCAAATTTTCT